>JBKBVT010000014.1:0-26744 GCA_046289305.1 Hyphomonas sp.
GTGGCCGAGGCAGTCTGGCTCGCCGCGACTGACGGCTTAGACCAACTGCACTATCCGGCAGGGGCTGATGCGGTCGAGCTGGAGCCGGCTGTTTAAAGGAATCAGCCCTGCGCGTCGGGTTCGGCGGTCATCCTCGCCAGAGCAGGAACTCGACGCACCGCTTCCAGACGAGAACAATGATCCGAAGTAAGGGCAGGGTCTCCGTGCACTTTCACCAACCTGCGAGACGGATTGCCGTCTGGGAGAAGCGATTGAGCCTTGCCATCTGCCAAAAGTGACCACATAAGAAGATGGTAATTCACACGTGGTCATAACTCAATGCAATTCTCATACGATCAATATCCTCTCCCCAACGGCGAAGGCTCATGTGCCATTGGCTATGCGCGGGTATCAACACTTAAGCAAAAAGAGGGTGTGGGTCTCGTGGCGCAGCAGGCCGCGATCCAAGCATACGCCAAGGCCGCGGGCTGCAAGGTTCTGGAGGTCGTGGAAGAAGACCATAGCGCGACAGACTCCAGTCCGCTCCAGGATCGCGCCGGGTTCAAGCGGGCGCTCGACCTCGCTCTGCTTCATGACTGTCCGATCCTAGTGTCGCGCATGGATAGGCTTTCGCGCAACGGCCGGGCGTATGAGGACTTTATCCGCAGCTACAATGTCATGGTCATCCCTGTCTGCGAAGTGCACGTCGCTGTGCTTCCGGGTCAGCGCGCGAGGATCGCGGAAGCGCAGGCGGTCGCGGAATTCAAGGCCGCCCGTCAATCCGCCGCCTTCGACCGCAAGCGTAACTCAGGCGAACCCCTCGGTAATCCGGCGCCTTCCCCTCTCACCCACAAGGCATCGGCGGAGGCCCGTCGGCGCTACTTCCTCCAACGGGTGGAATTGATTCTCGGAGTGATGGACCAGGTCGGCCACGATGTTTCCCGGCCAGCGCTTGCGGCGGCTCTGAACGAGCGCGGTTTGCGGACCAGCAGCGGGGAGGAATGGAACAAGGCTAATCTCCGACGCTATCATGTCGAAGCGAAACGGTTGATCGCCGAGCGTGGCGTCTCAACAGATGCCGAACAGGAAGAGGATCTTTCGAAACTGCCTGGTTACGGTATCTACTAGACTTGCAGCAGGCTCATGGAGCGCTCGGAGAAACGCGCTGGTGTAATGGTCATGCGGGTCGCATATGTTGACAAAAGTATCATTTGGCGCCCGAAATGTAACTTGAAATGGGCGGAATGGAACATTTGGACGCCGGGATGTCTCATTTCGCTGACCTTGGTGGCTCTGATATGCACCGTTATGACCCCACGGAGCGCAGCATTTCGCCAGCATTTACTGGGGCACTTTGACTGAGTGAGCAGAAATGTTCCGTTTTCGAGCGATCTGCTGTTTTTTCGTCGCTGGGCGGCGTGAAGGTCGCCGCCTCACAATCGAAACAGGGATTGCTTTGATTAAAAGGGATGGGCGGTGCGTGCTGTGAAGCAACAGCGATTTCGTTCGATCCGGTCCATCTACGATTGCGAATTGTTCAGATGGACACGCTCAAGGCCTTTGTGAGTGGCCCCTATGCCTGCCCCATGAGTCTGCGGCGCATGAAACAGCTTGAGGGGGCAGTGGTTGAGTGTCGGTCCTCGGCTGATCAGTTCGGATCAAGCCATGCTATTCTGTCTTCCGCAGCTTACGTCCATCTTGGAGGACGGGGCGCCCGCTTGCATCATCGTGCGGCACGGGCCCTTGCAGGCGCCCTCCAGCTCCGCCCATTTCCGAAACGACAGGTGAGCATCCAAGCGCCAGGCCTGTCGTCGCCAGAGGTGGCGCTCGGAGGCCGATACGGCTTTTTGCCCGCTCACCCTAGCTGTGTCTACCGGCGCAGGCAGCACCATCCGCCCCTTCCGTCCCAGCGTCCGCCACGAGGGAGGAGCTAGCCGCAGACTTTAGTGCTTCCGGGTTTGCTTGCTTCGTTTCGCAGCCAGAATGTTACGTCGATAGCGGCAGGGCGTTGAGGTCTGTGCGAATCTGCCGCCATGTCGGCATGTGTCGATCAAGGACGCTCAAGAAAACCTCGTCGTGTCGCGGAGACACGAAATGCGCCATTTCGTGGAGAATAACATAGTCCAAGGCTGCCAGCGGTTTCTTTGCCAGGTCAAGGTTTAACCAAACGATCCCCCGGTCAGGATTGCAACTGCCCCATTTGGTTTTCATTGCGCGGATGCCCCATTTGGGCACAATGACACCCAAGCGCTCTGACCATTTTTCCAAACGGGGTGTCGCGTGCTCCCGCAATTGTCCCCGATACCATGCTGACAGCCAGCGCCCTTTCTGCTCGGTAGTGGAGCCTTCAGGCACTCTCATTGTCAGACGTTCGGCCGCGGATGGCTGGATCACGCAACAGTTCTTGCTGTTCGTCTGGACCAGCAGCCGAAGCGCCTTTCCGCAGACGAAATGGGTTTCCCCCGAGACATAGAGGCGTTCGGGTTGCCGCGCCTGCCCCTCAAACTCGCGCCGCTTCTTCCTGATCCATCCAAGCCGGGTCAGGACTGCCACGCGGATTGCATCTTCGCTGATAGCCGGAGGCGCTGCAACGCGCACGCGACCGGCCGGAGGATAGACTCCGATATGCAGGTTCTTGATCGGTTTGCGGATCAGCTCTACCGAAAGCCCGGCGATTTCGATCAGTTCAGTATTCATCATGCGACCGGACGATCTCGATGACGCGGTCCACGGCTTCCTCTGTCTCGAGAAGCTCAAGCAGCTTTCGGCGCAGCATCCGTTCTTTCATCTTGTTGCTCCGCCAACCTGTCTGGGCCGTGCTGCGGATCGCCTCATTGACAGCTATTGCCTTGGCTTCGTCCAGGCCAAGGTTGTCATAAAGAGCCTTTTGTCCCGGCGTGGTCATGGTTGACGGGTATTCATTGCCGTGTCCCGCCTTCGCCGCCCTGATCAGGTCCGCGATCTTGGCGAGATACTCCGCATAGGCAATTGCGTCGTCTTTCCGCTTCTTGACGAGATCTCTCAGCAGATCGGACATACGCTCGTAAAATGACGGGTTGATCGGCATTTCGCTGATGATCAGTCGGCGCAGGTTGTTCTCGATGGCCTCCGCCACGTTTTCGCGTTTCTTCGTGAGCGCTTTCGGCAATCCCCCTTCAGCAGCTGCCCCCTCGCTCGCCACCAGATCGATCAGGCTGATGTCGTCCAGGTGCGAGATGATCTCCGACTCGTCGGCTTTGATATAGGTGTCGATCAGGTGCCGCATCGCAGGCTCGAACTGCTTCAGGTCCACGGCATCGCCGCTGTGCAGGCGCACTGCATCCCGGAGCGCAACCGCGTGTTCAACCTCGCTACGATACTGAGCCAGTTCTAGGTCGTTGACCCCAGAAGCGGCGGGATCCTCGGCCACCGACGCGAAGGAGCGGGCAAAAGCCCCCGCCAGTTTGTAGAGTGCCTGACGTCGCCTTGCCTTCTCGTCGGCCTGAGGGTCGTTCTCCCAACCTCCGGGACAGGAAAAGTAAACGAGAACCTGCTCGTCCCCCTTGGGCTGTTCGACAGGATCAAGCAGGCCGAACCACGCGTCACGCGCTGTCATCAGGTCAGTGCCTGCCTTTTCCGCCCGGGAAGAGATCAGCCCCTCGACATCGGCAGCATCGAAGGCGTCGAAAGCGCCTGAGGTGTAGTCATCAACGGCGGTCTCGATGTTCTTGAACAGATCCTTGTAGTCGACGACATAGCCGTATTCCTTGTCGTCACCATCCAGTCGGTTCACTCGGCAGATTGCCTGGAACAGCCCGTGATCGCGCATCTGCTTGTCGATGTAGATGTAGGTCGCCGTCGGGGCATCGAACCCGGTCAGCAGGCGACTGACCACGATCAGCAGCTTCATCTGCGCAGGCTCCTTGCGGAACTTTCGCAGCGCTTCAGCCTCATAAGCCTCTTCGTCCGTGCTGAGATCGGTCATCAGCCGGTCATAGACACGATAGACGTATTGCTTTTCCGTCTCGCCCATCCCGGCCTCTTCCCCGGTCAGCTCCGTGGCGTTGCGCGTGTAGGACGTGACGATCGCGCATTTCCCTGCGAGGTCCGAACCGGAATTGCGGAAGATCTCGAACAGCCGACAAGCCTCAGGGATCGAGCCCGCGACCAGCATGGCGTTGCCCCGCCCGGCTTTCAGGCGCGGCTTCATTTCCATGTCCATGATGATGTCGCTGGCGATCTGCTCGAGCCTGTCCTTCGAGGACAGCACCCGCTGCAAGGTGCCCCATCGCTGTTTCAGCGTCGCCTTGGCCACCGGGGTGAGGCCCTTGGTCTTGGCCTCGAACCATTCGTCGATCTTCTTAGGTGACGAGATCCGTTGGTCGATGTCGCGGGCCTCATAGCGCAGGTCCAGCACCACCCCGTCCTCGACCGCCTCGTTGAAGCGGTAGGGCGTGCCGATATAGGGCCCGAACACCTCCAGCGATGTCTGCTTGTCGGATTTCAGCAGGGGCGTGCCGGTGAAGCCGAAGAACACTGCATCCGGCAGGATCATCCGCATGGCCTTTGCCAATTTGCCCGATTGCGTCCGGTGCGCCTCGTCGATGAAAACGAAGAACTCGCCCACCGGGGCGCCGATCTGGCCTCGCTGGATGTCGGCGATCATGCTGCCCAGCTCGTCCTCTTCCCGCCGACCGAACTTGTGGACCAGCGAAGACACGACACGGTCCTTGGGATCGGCCAGTGCTGCGAGCAGGTCGGCGCCCGATTTGGCGCGGCGGACCTTGTCGCCGGTATTGCCGAACACGGCCTCGATCTGTTCGTCCAACTCCTTGCGGTCGGTCACCACCAGAATGCGTGCATCGGGCAGGGACTCGCGGATCCAGCGGGCCAGCATCACCATAATCAGGCTTTTACCAGACCCTTGCGTTTGCCAGATGATCCCTCCCTTGCGTGCTGCCACCGCCTCTTGCGAGGCTTTCACGGCGAAATACTGATTGGGGCGGGTGACCTTCTTGATGCCCGCATCAAATAAGATGAAATCGTTGATCAGTTCCAAGAATCGTCCGGGCGCCAGCATCTGCGGCACGTCGCGGTCGAGCGGTGAGGTAATCGCGCTCTCCTCTTTCCAGGCCAGCCAATAGGGCTGCGGGGTCTGGATCGCGGCATAGCGCAGGCCCTGCATGTCGTTGCCCGCGAATGTGATCTGAACCGTTGTGAAGAAATGCCGGATGAATTCGGGCCGCTGGTTGTCCAGCATCTGGCGGATGCCCGAGCCCAGATCCACCGTGGATTTCTTCAGTTCCACCACGCCCATGGCGATGCCGTTCACATAGAGGACCAGATCGGGGCGCTTGTTATAGGCCTTGGGGTTCTTGGCGGTGACGGCGACCTCTTCGGCGATGCCGAGATCGTTGGCGGTGGGGTTGTTCCAATCGACGAAGCGCACGGTGACCGGGGCCTCGCCGGGGCCTGGGGTGATCTGCACGCCAAAGCGCAGCATGTCATAGGTGGCGCGGTTCGCCTCGTAGAGCTTCAACCCGTCCATCCGGGCGGCGCGCTGAAGCTCGGTGATGGCGCGGGTCGCCACGTCGGGATCATAGCCACGGGAGATCAGCCATGGGTGCAACAGGCCCGGCTCGATATTGGCGTTGCCGGGGCGCTTGTGCCAGTCGCCCAGATAGCGCCAGCCGAGGCCGCCCGTCTGGCCCGACAGGTCGCCGCAAAGCTGCGCGATCATGCGGTTCTGCGTGGCGCGTTCCGGATCACCAATGGCCATGAAAAAACTCCGCTTGAAATGCTGTCACCCAGTCAGACCAATCTGACCCGCCCTGTCAAAAGGTTCTGCATCGTCCCCTCCTTCACCGCCCGCGCCTTGGTAAGGCGGGATTCGAGGGTTTGGATTTCGGCGTCCATGTCGGAGAGGACGGCGGCGATGGCCTGTTGTTCTTCCTTGCGTGGAAGGAACACCTCAACCTCCTTCAACGACTGCTTGTTGAGCGTATAGCCTTTGACCGCTTGCTTGCCGTAGAGAGCGAAATCGGTCCTGCTGAGTGCATAGAACAGAAATTCCGCATCTTCTGTCAAATCATTGAACGAGCAAATCGCTTCGTTGGTAAAAAGCTCGCAGCCAGCAAACGCCATTCGCCCAATCGACAGCTTGAAACTCATCATGAGAGTTCCCGCTTTGACCGGGGTCAGCAGAGCGGCACCTTGATCAGTCACCTGCTCTTTTGAAGAACTGATGATCTTCGATTGCAAGTCGGCTATCGTCAGCCACGGGTGACCCTTGCCCCAATAGCTGTCGTTTAGCCGCGATGGTGTGCCGCCCATCTCCAAACGGCAGAACGTCCCCAGCTTCTTTACGTCCCACTCCCCCAAGAACCCCGGGAGGCGGCGGCGGGCGGTGAGGAGGTCTTGCATCGCGCCCTGCTTGATCAGGCGCTTCTTGGCGATCACCCGCTCCAACTCCGCCACCACCCCATCCGCATCAGACAACGCGGCGGCGATGGCGCGTTGTTCGTTGAGGGTGTCAGGGACAGAAATTTCGCATTTTTGGAAGGTTGGGTTTAGAAGGTGCGTTTGGTTCACACCATCGTCAAAGGAAAGGAAATAGCGGTTGCGATTCAGGATATGAAAAAGCAGTCGCGGGTCGTTGCCAGCTTTCGGGCGTAGAATGCAGACCCGCTGATTGACCGCGTATTTGTCATCTTCACCGACAAGGAAGCACTTCGCCAATGCCCGTCCGTTCGGCAGGTCGCTCATTACCATTAGAACATCCCCTTTCCTCGCGGGGGTGATGTTTTGGTTACAAGCCTTCGCGACCTGACCCTCTGTTGAGATGAACTTGGAATTCACACAAATGTAGTCACCCAACGGGTCGATGAAAGGTTCATGCGCCTTCCCGGGGATGAAGTAACACAAGTCAAAAAGGCGTCGAATCGGCCAAGGCTCGTGCCCACGCGCACTGGTCTTGCTCATCCCTCCACCCCCATCGCCGCCAGATGCCCGGCCACCCGCACCTCCAGCCCGGCGAGATCGCCCATGATCTGCGGCAGGGTCTGGCCATAGCGTTCGGTCAGCACCCGCACGCGGGCGGTCAGGGTTTCGGTGCGCGCCTCGACCTCGGCCCCGATGGCGGCGGTGATGTCGGCCAGCCACTTGTCATACACCACCAGCAGGCGGATCTCGTCATCCGTCAGGGTCGGATAGTGCTTCAGCACCGCCTCGTTCAGCCGCGCCCCGGCGTCCTTCGCGGCCTTTTTCGCCGCAGCCTCGCCCGCGATCAGGCGGGCGGCCTGTTTCAGCAATGGCTTTTCGTCGGCCTCAACCTCTCCTGAGGCATCACGCGCCTTGACCGATGCGGCGGTCAGCTTGCCCGTATCGGTCAGGGCAAATTCCAGCAGCCCGCCCTCGGCCCCGTGTTCCTCGGCCAGTTCCTCGATTTCGCGGCCCAGCTCCTCGGCCCGGGCGGTGGCATCATCCAGCGCCTGCTTGAGGTCCGGGAAGAAGCGCGCGGTGATCAGGCGCGGCGGGATCACATCGGCCACAAGGCGCACCTTGTTCACAGTCAGGTCGCCGTCTTCCAGCCACTTTACCTTGCCGTCCGTGCCGGTTTCCTTGCGCGACTCGCGCAGGTCTCGCGCGGCCAGCCAGCCGCCGCCCGAGATGATGAACACGTCGTCCTGCATACTGGCGGCCCAATAGGACATCAGGCGCTGATAGGCCTCGTATTTGTCCACCAGAGGCGCGGCGTCGAACCGGGTCAGCATGTCCTCGGCGATGCTGTGGATCAGATCGCGGGGGTGATCGCCCTGCCGGATGTTCGTCAGCATCCGCTCATTCGCCGTGATCCAGCGTTTGAGGATGCCCGTGACCTGCGTCCGAAAGGCCGCAAAATCCGGGTGGTTGCGGATGGTCGCGCGCACCTGGTCAGGGTCGACCAGAGCATCGGCATAGCCCTTGCGCGCGTTCGGCCCGAACAGCGTGGCGCGCAGGTTGGGCATGACGTCCCAGAATTCGCCCAAGGCGTCGATGTCGCGTTCTGGCACCCCGCCATGCAGGTGGGCGGTGATGTCCTGCAGATCCTCGGGTTCCGTGCCGTCGATGTAGCGCGGGATGTTCAGATTAAAGTCGTTGCGGGTAATTTCGTCGAAGGGCACGAGGCGGGAATAGCCGAGGATGGTCTGCTCACGGGTAAATGCGTCGACGATCTTGTGGATGTCACGCTCGCGCAGGCGGTTCTTGTTGCCGTCCTTGATGAAGCCCCGCGAGGCGTCGATCATGAAGACCGGACGCTTGGCGGTGGCCTCGGACTTGTCGAGCACGATGATCGAGGCGGGGATGCCAGTGCCGTAGAACAGGTTGGCCGGCAGGCCGATGATGCCCTTGATGTAGCCGCGTTTCAGGATCCTCTCGCGCAGCCTGGCCTCGGAATTGCCGCGGAAGAGGACGCCGTGGGGCAGGATGACCGCGCCTGAGCCGGTGGCCTTCATCGAGGCGAGGATGTGCAGCAGGAACGCGAAGTCGCCGTTCTTGGCAGGCGGCTCGCCGTCGTCGAAGCGGCCATACCGCGTCTCGGCCGTCAACCCCGAAGCCCAGGCCTTGGCGGAAAAGGGCGGGTTGGCGACGACGAAGTCGAAGGTTTCAAGGCTCCGGGCGTCAGCCAGGAAGGCAGGCTCTGCCATGACGTCGCCCTGCGCGATTTCCGCCGTGGCGCGGTTGTGCATGATCATGTTCATGCGCGCGAGGCCGCGGGTCGCGATGTCCATTTCTTGCCCGTAGATGCCGATGGGCACACGGGCCGTTTCGGCAGCCTTCAGCAGCAGTGAGCCCGAGCCGCAGGTCGGGTCATAGACCGACTGCCTGGGGCTTGTGGCCCGGCTGACGCCCGCCACGGCGGCAACGATCCGCGACACCTCGGCCGGAGTATAAAACTGACCCTTGGACTTGCCGGCCTCGGTCGCGAAATTGCGCATGAGGTATTCGTAGGCGTCGCCCAGGATATCATCGCCATCGGCCCGGTTCTTCGAGAAGTTCAACTCTTCCCGACTGAAGATGTTGATCAGGGCGGTCAGTGTGCTGATCATCTTCTGGCCGCGCCCGAACTTTTCGGGGTCGTTGAAAAACGCGCGGTCGATGACGCCGCTGAGGTCGTTCTCCTCGGCGATGCGCGCGATGATCTTGTCCATTCCCTCGCCGATGTCCTTCGATCCGCGGAGGGCCTTCATGTCGGAGAACGATGCGCCAGGCGGCACTTCGATCAGCGCATCAGCCTGGCCAGCGCGGTCCGAGACGTATTTCACGAAGAGGAGGGTGAGGATGTAATCCTTGTAAAGCGAGGCGTCCATGCCGCCTCGGAGCTGGTCGCAGCTTTCCCAAAGGGACCGGTAGATATCGCTCTTCTTAATCGCCATAGATCAATCTCGCTCGCCTTTTTTACTATGTCCGATGAGCAGAGGCTGCCGTTACTCCATCGAGCTTACAATCTAGACCACATCGAAGCAGTGACACATGTGCGCCAGAAGGCGACCGAATGTGAAGGGGATACGAGGTTGGCCAAGGAAGGTTAGCCGAAAACTCAAGTTTCAAACGGTCCAGTTCTGAGGGGGCAGAGCAGTGGCCTTCGCCACGGGGGGGCGGGGGGCAGTCTGGAGAGTGACGATCAGGCCGAAGATCCGTGCGACACCTCGTTTGCCGACATTTATGATGGTGAAAGAAGCAACACGAGGTGAACGAAATGGTCAAATTGGTAAGAGACGTTAGGCTGATCCGCATCCTGCAATGGCGATCAATGGTGCAGAATTTGCTGATCATCGGCGCGATCGTTTTGACAGCGGGGTTGTATCGCTTGTCGGAGGACAGCTGGACCTTCAGCAGATTGACAGCGATCTACCTTCCGGTCGGGGTGGCGCTGTTGATGGGAGGCATATGGCTTCTGATGCGAGGACCGACCATCTATGTCGAGAAGGGAGGGGTCACCGAGAACGACGTCTAGGCCCTCAAGCGCCTTTCGTTGCCGCGCCGTGAGGGCGCGGCTTCATAATTTGTGGTCCAAAGCCAAGAGCGCGCGAAGACACGCCTTAGGTTTTGGAAGCCGTCAGTCCAGAGCCGCAGCTATCGCATCGAACACGACCAACGGGTCGACAGGCTCCCGACCCAGGGGCTTCGGTTGCGCCATGTGCGTTGCGATCACGATGTTCCGCGTCGGGTTGATATAGATGTTCTGCCCTTGGATGCCGATCGCGGCAAACGCGCCGTCGGCGATGGACGGCTCGGTCCAGCCCGGCCACCACATGTAGCCATACTCAATGGTCTCGCTATCGCTCAGGTTCTGCGGCTGCCCTGCGGTCTCGGTCCAGTCTTCGGGCAGGATGGGCTCGCCGTCGATCATCCCGCCGTCCAGGAAGAACTGCCCGAAGCGCGCAAAGTCCCTGAGGGTCGCGGACAGGCCACTGCCGCCGATCTCGACCCCGTCGGCGCTGTCTAACCACCAGTTCGCGTCGGCTTCCATCCCGTAGGGCTGCCAGATCGTCTGGGCCAGATAGTCCGCCAGCGGCATGCCCACGGCGCCGTGAACTACCTCGGCCATAACCTGAGTTTCTCCGGTGGAGTAAGTGTGATGTGTGCCCGGCTCGTGCGCGCGGGGCAGGGCCGCCATCACCTCCATGGCGGCGCCGGGGCGCTGCTCGACCTGTGCGCGCAGCAGGTCGCGGCGGTCGGAACTGGGATCGGTATAGGTCTCGTTCCATTCCACGCCCGAGGCCATCAGCAATATGTCGCGGATGCTGACGCCGTCATAGGCGCTGCCAGCGAGTGTCGGGACATAGTCGACCACCATGTCGTCCAAGCCGCCGATATGGCCCTCGACGATCGCGGCGCCCACCAAGGTGGAGGTAATGGATTTTGCCACCGACATCGACATCCAGCGCGTCTCTGGGGTGTTGCCTCGCTGATAGGTCTCGTAGACGACCTCGCCGTCCTTCAGCACGATCATGCCCGTCACATTGTCCAGCGACAGGAAATCATACAGGTCGTAGGTCGCGTCCTCGACCTGATAGCTCACCATGGTCGTCAGATCGACTGGCGCCTCCGGTAGCGTGCGGGGGTTGTCGCCTGCCGGGATCGTCCGGGTCGGGAACAGGCGGTCGATGTTGCGGAAGGTGCTGACCGCCAGATCGGGCGTCAGGTGGCCGTCGTAGACGTCTTCGATGGTGCCGATGGGCTCATCCGCATGCGGATAGTGCTGCGCAAACAGAGCGCTTGGCACGGCCAAGCTGAAGCAGCCCAGGGTCAGCAGGATATGCGTCCGATACAGTGGCCTCAGGGTCATGCCGTCCTCCGTCCGTTCCTCCCATGAGATGGCAATTCGAGTGGTCGCGCAAGGGGGCGCTCTTTTCGGGCTGGTTGTTGGCCGACAATCGTCCCCGTGGCTAGCGGCCGCGGAGGTGTGCCGGAGGCTCAACCAAATGGAGACTTGCCGGATGTTTAGCGCCGCCTCATAGTCGCCAGAGCACATGTTTTTCGGGTGGTTTTTTGGGCTTTCGTTTCATTCACACTGCGGATCTTCATCTTGATGCCCCGCTGAAGGCAATTGCCCTGCGCGATCCTGATCTGGCGCATGAGGTCGGCGTGGCGTCGCGCACCGCCTTTTCCCGCATCGTGGACCTGTGTGTCGAGGAGGCTGTCGCATTCCTGCTGATTTCGGGCGATCTCTGGGATGGCAAATACAGTTCGACCAAGACCCCGCGTTTCCTGAAGCAGGAATTGTTGCGGTTGCAGGGGGCCGGGATCCGCTGCTTCATCATCCGGGGCAACCATGATGCTCTGGCGCGCCAGACCGGTGAGCTGGAGTTGCCGGACAACACGCATCTGTTCGGCGGTCGGCCCGCGACGGTGGATCTGGACATGGATGGTCAGCAGGTCGTTATCCACGGGCTCAGTTTTCGCGAACCACATGCCCCGGACAGTCTTTTGCCGCGCTATCCGCAGCCAAAGGCCGGCGCGTTCAACATCGGCATGATGCATACCAGCCTGAACGGCAGCCCCGGCCACGACAATTACGCACCTTGCAGCCTTACCGACCTGGAGGCGCATGGTTTCGACTATTGGGCACTTGGTCATATCCATCGCCGCACCGAACATGTCGGGCGCGCGACGATCGTCATGCCGGGCATCCCGCAGGGTCGTGACATTGGCGAGGCGGGGCAAAATTCGGTCACGCTGGTCACCGTCGCGAACGAATTTGCGATCACGACGGAGCAGCGTGTGGTGGCGTGTCTGCGGTTCGAGCGGATCGCGCTGGACTGCACCGGGATTTGCGAATGGCCGGATCTGTTGTCAGCCCTCGACCGCACGCTTCGCGAGACCGGACAGGCGGACCGCAGCGAGGACCATCTGGTGGTCCGACCTGTGCTGAATGGGTCAACGCCGCTTGCTTGGCGAATGGCCCGCGACATTGATCGCCTGACGGAGGAAGCTCGCGCTTTTGCAGCGATTGCCGGGCTCTGGATCGACAAGCTGGAGTTGCGGGTCACCGAGGCGGGGGATGCCGGCATCGCGGCTGGCGCCCATCTGCCTGCAGATCTTGTGCAGACGGTTCTTAGGAACCTGCCACAAGACCCCGCGCTGTCCACCGCGCTGGAGGCCGCAGCTCAGGAACTGCTGCGAGATCTTCCCCCCGATCTGCGAGATCTTCTGGGGCAGAGCGAAGCCGAACTGATGCAGCGGTGCCGGGATCTTCTGGCGCAAGGCGCACCCCTTGTTCTGGCCGGATTGACCCTGGACGGGGTGGCCTGATGCGGTTGGACCGGCTGGACCTGACGCGTTACGGTCGCTTTACTGATCGCAGTCTTTCCTTTGAGCCGCCCGGACCCGGCGCCCCGGATCTGCATGTCGTCTATGGTCCCAACGAGTCCGGAAAATCGACCCTGTTCTCGGCATGGCTGGATCTGCTGTTTGGTATCCCCGCGCGCACGCGATATCAGTTTCTGCACCCCGGCCCCACGATGCAGATCGGTGCAGGGCTGACCTATGCCGGTGCCGTGCTGGATGTCAAACGGCTGAAACGCAGCAATACCAGCCTTGTGGACCGCCACGATGCGGCCTTGCCCGAGGGGACCTTGCAGGCGGCCTTGGGCGGTCTGTCTCGTGATGGTTATTCCGCGATGTTCTCGCTGGATGACGAGACGCTGGAAAAGGGTGGCGAAAGCATCCTCGCCAGCCGTGGCGATCTGGGTGAGATGCTGTTCTCGGCCAGCGCCGGCCTGTCCGGCCTTGCACCGCAACTTGAAACCCTGCGCGCCCATCTGGACGGGTTCCACCGCAGCGGCAAGCGGAGCGGCTGGCTCTATGACGCCAAGAAGCAACTGGCGGATCTGGACAGGCAGCGCCGCGAGACGGAGGTGTCCGCCGGTGCGCTGCAAAAGCTGAACCGCGAGGCGCAGTCCGCAGAACAGGAATGGCGCGAGGCCCGTGGCCGCGAGCAGGCGGTGCAGACCGACCTGGACCGGCTGCAGGACCTTGCGGGCACCCTGCCGCTTCTGACGCAACTCTCTGCTCTGGAGGAACGGCTCAGTCCCTTGCAGCACCTGCCCGATGCCGCGCCAGAGGTGCAGGAGCATTTCGCGCGGATTGAGAATGACCGGCGGGATCTGACCAACCGGATCCGCGACCGTGCCTTGCGGGTTCGCGGGCTGGAGGAGCAGCGGGCCGTGCTGGCCACGGACCCCGACACCTTGGCGCAGGCGTCTGCCATCGAGGCAGTCGATGAACTGCGGCCCGAACATGACACCGCCGTCAAGGATCTGCCGCGTCGCAGGGACGCGGCGGAAGAGGTGAACGCCCGGATGACGGCGATTCTGGCGCAGATTGGTCCGCAGGGTGCCGCTCCGTCGGATCTTTGCCTGTCCGGCGCCCGACTCGCGGCGTTGCGTGCGCTTTTAACGGCGCGCTCCGGCCTTCAAAGCACCGCCACGACCACAGCGCAGGAAACCCGCAAAACTGCTGATCTGCTGGCGCGCGAGCAGGAGAGGCTGGGCGATCCCGGCCCGGCCGGGGACGAGGCCGCGCTGGCAGCCCTTCTTGCCCGGTTGCGGACCCAGGACCCGGCGGATGCATTGGCGCGGGCGCTGCGCGACCGGGATCAGGCGCGCAGCAGGCTGGACAGCGCCCTTGCCGCCATGGCCCCCTGGGCGGGGGACGGCGACAGCCTGGCGGCGCTTGTGGTTCCCCCTGGCTGGCAGATCGAGGAATGGGCGAAGGCGGAAGAAACGGCCCGCCAGCAGGAACTCGACGCGCGCCGCGACGCCGCAGCGCTGCGCGAGGAACTGAGCCGCTTGCAATCGGACGCCGCCGGGCTTGGGGCAGCGCATGCGGCAAGCGGCATCACTCTGGCCGATGCCGCAAGCGCCCGCGCCAAGCGTGAGGCGCTTTGGGCCACGCATCTGACAGAGCTTTCCGCCACCAGCGCCCGCAGCTTCGAGCAGGCTCTGCGCGAGGATGACCGGATCTCCGCATTGCTGGCCGAAACCCTGGCCGAGGCGCGGCGCGAGGCTTTGGACCGGGCGGCGCAGGACACCGCAGCCGCACGGCTTGAGGCTGCCGAGGGCAGGCTGGACGCAGCCCTGATTGCGCAGCGCAGCACGCAGGCCGCCATTGAAGGCGCCGGTGCGGGCCTTGGTCTGCCGTGCGGCACCCTTGGTGATCTGAGAAACTGGCTTGATCTGCGCATCGCGGCCCTGACCGAGCGCACGGCATTGCGCGATGCGGAAACCGCCGTCACTCGGTGCAGGGACGCGCAGGAGGCTGCGATCCGCGCCCTTGGCGCGGCGCTTCGCAAGACCGCCCAAGCCCCCCCTGAGACCTTCGAAATCCTGCTGGCCCACGCAACCGCCCGGATCGAGGCCTCGGAACGCCGCCGCGAGGCCCGGCAACGCCTGGTGATGCTGGCGTCCGATCTGCGAGAGCGCAGGCAGGCGGAAGCCGATGCCCGTGACGCATTGGACAAATGGCGGCAAAGCTGGTTTGTCGCCAGCAATGACAGCATCCTTGCCAGATATTCCGATGACGATCCCGGCCTTGGCACCATCCTTGACCTGCTCGATCAGTTGGGTGTCGCATATCAGACAGCCGCCGCACTGACCGACCGCATCGACAAGATGGAGGCCAATCGCCGACGCTTTGTCGACGCAAAAGCTACCATCCTGAACGCGCTGACTTTGGACGAGGGCGTTTCCTGGGCAGATGTGCTGAGCGGGCTGCGCCGCGCGCAGGATACCGCGCGTGATCACGAAACCCTCGCCCGGCAGATCGCAGATGAGCGCCAGCAGGACACCGAGGATCGCCGCACGCTGGACGCCCGCAATGCCGATGTCGAAGCGATCGGCCTCTCGCTTGGCTGGTCCGAGGCCGATGGCAGTTTGGCCGACCACATCGCGCGCTGCCGCGACGCCGCAACCTTGCGTCAGAGCATCGAAGCCCTGCGCGACGATCTGCGCGACCGTCCCGCCCCGGCCGAGGACGAGGATACCGGGGCCATCCGCCAGAAGATTGCCGATCTGAAGGCGGATCTGCAGATCCTGCGCAGCGATACCGAAACCCGCCTCGCCGCCCATCTGGAGGCAAAGCGCCGGATTGAGGCCGTGGGCGGGGATGATGTGCTGGCCCGCATCGCGGCCACGCGCGAAAACCTGCTGCTGGAGATCCGCGAACGGGCTGAGGCGCATCTGGCCAGTCGCTTCGGGCTGATCGCCTTTGAGGCCGGTTTGCGGCGCTATCGCGACCAGCATCGCAGCGCCATGCTGACCCGCGCGTCAGAGGCGTTCAGCCGTCTCAGCCAGGGCGCCTATTCCGGTCTTGCCGCCCAGCCCGACGGTGGGCACGAGGTTCTGGTTGCCCTGTCCGCCGGGGGCGGCGCGAAACTGGCCGTCGATCTGTCCAAGGGGACCCGGTTCCAGCTTTATCTCGCCCTGCGTATTGCGGGCTATCACGAACTGGCCCAAAACCGCCCGACAGTGCCCTTCATCGCCGACGACATTATGGAAACCTTTGACGACGAGCGTTCGGCCGCGGCCTTCGCCCTGCTGGCAGAGATGGCGGTGGGTCAGGTGATTTACCTGACCCCCACCGCCATCTGTGCGACATCGCCAGATCCGTTTGTCCGCAAGCCAATCTCATCGAACTGCAATCCCTTGAAAGAACAGATTATGCCGGATGACCTGCCGCCCGCCACCGAAACGGAACAAGCCGGGCTGATCCTGCAGCCGCTTCTTGCGACCAAGGTGAACTTTGCCACTGCGCAAAATGGCGTGGCCGTTGTCAAACGACTGGCCATCGAGAACGGCGGCGCAGAGCCTGTCGAGAATATCCGTCTGACGTTTTCAGCCAGCCCCGCGATCGTTCGGGAAAAGATCTGGACGATCGACCGCATTCCGGCAGGAGCCACCCTGCATCTGAACGAACTTGAAACCCCGCTCGACACCGCGCTTCTGGGTGGGCTGGACGAGGCCGAGATCGGTCAGATCGAATTCAGGCTGGCCGCGAATGGGGAAGACGACATAATTTCGTCCCACCGGATCGAGATGCTGGCCCGCGACGAATGGGGCGGGCTGGCCGAAATGGACAATATCCTCGCGGCCTTCGTTTCGCCCAACCAGCCTTTCATCGCCCGCATCCTCAAGGATGCGGCGGGCCTTCTGGAGGCTGCGGGCCATTCCGGTGCGATGGATGGCTATCAAACGAACGATCCGATGCGGGTCTGGATGCTGGCAGGCGCGATCTGGTCGGCGGCGACGGGGCTGGGGCTGACCTATGCCGTTCCCCCGGCCTCGTTCGAGCGGATCGGACAGAAGATCCGGGACCCCGAGCGGATCGCGTCCGAGGGTCTTGCCACCTGTCTCGACAGCACCCTTTTGCTGGCTGCGGCTTATGAGGCGGCCGGGCTGAACACGGCGGTCCTGTTCTCGCATGGCCACGCCTGGGTGGGCCTTTGGTTGGTCAAAAAGGATTTCGGGCGTCTGGTGGAGCCCGATGTGGTCAGCGTGCGCAAAGCCGTCGTTGCGCGTGAATTCTTGACTCTGGAAACGACGCTTCTGACAAAACGCCCCAGTGTCGGGTTCGAAGAAGCGGTGCAAACCGGACGCGACCGCCTGTCCGAGGCGCGGGAGGCCGAGTTCATTCAGGCCGTCGACATCAACCGCGCCCGCGCGGCGCGCATCCGCCCCCTGGCGAGCCACCGCATTCAGGAAACCACTGCGACTGAACAGGTCACAGCCGCGCCCGCAGCCCTGCCGCGTCCGCTTGACCTTGGCCTCTTGCCCGGCGAACTGGCGGACGAGGCGCCTGCAACGCCTCTGGGCCGGGTGGAACGCTGGCAGCGCAAGCTGCTCGATCTGTCGCTTGGCAACAGGCTTCTGAACTTTCGCGATACGCGCGGCGCGATCGCCATGATCTGCCCCGACATTTCCGGAACCGAAGATCGCCTCGCCAATGGCGAGACCTTTCGTCTGCTGGCATTGAAAGACGAGAATGCGGTGTCGGGACGCGATCTTTCCGCCGACGAGGCCCGCCAGATCGAACTGGCACTTGCCCGTGATGCGTTGGAGCGCGGGCAGATCGCGGTGCCGCTGACCGCCCGCGAGATGACCAACCGCCTGACAGAGCTTTACCGCAAGGCCCGCAGCGACATGGCCGAGGGCGGCACAAACACCTTGTTCCTTGCAGTCGGATTCCTGCGTTGGAAGCGGTCCGAAGGGGACAGCCGGTCCTATCGCGCGCCGCTTTTATTGCTGCCGGTCAGGCTTGAACGGCGATCAGCGCAGTCGGAATTCCGGCTGAACCAGATGGAAGACGAGGTGCGGATCAACTCGACTTTGCTGGAAATGCTGAAACGGGATTTCGAGCTGCGGCTTCCCGAGCTGGAAGGCGAACTGCCGCGCGATGAAAGCGGTCTCGATATTGCGTGCATCATGGAGATCCTGCGGCAGCGGGTGCGTGACGTTCCCGGATTCGAGATTGTCGAGGAATTCGCGCTTTCCACCTTTTCCTTTGCCAAATATCTGATGTGGAAGGATCTGGTTGACCGCACGGATTCCCTGCGTGAAAGCAGGATGGTCGCCCATCTGATCGACAATCCGACCGAGGTGTTCGAAGGCGCAAGGACGCCGATGCCGCGCCCGTCGGATATTGACCGCAAACATGCGCCCGGCGACCTTTTGGCACCGCTTCCGGCGGACAGTTCGCAGCTTTCAGCGGTTCTGGCCGCCGCCGAGGGGCGCGATTTCGTGTTGATCGGACCGCCCGGCACCGGCAAGAGCCAGACGATCACCAACATCATCGCCGATCAGCTTGGCCGGGGCCGCACCGTGCTGTTCGTGGCCGAAAAATCGGCGGCGCTGGATGTCGTGCATCGCAGGCTGGAACGCCACGGACTGGGCCATGCCGTATTGGAACTGCATTCCAACAAGGCTGACCGAAAAAGCGTCCTAACCCAGCTTGGCCGGTCCTGGGATCGCGCCAGTGCTGCGAAGGCGGATGAATGGGTGCGCATCGCCGAGGATCTGCGCCTGACCCGCGATCAGTTGAACGCCTATGTCGATGCGCTGCACCGTCCGGGCATGCAGGGATTCAGCGTCTATCAGGCCATCGGCAAATGCGCTGGGAGCCCCCCCGGGTTTGCCCTGCGCTTTGACAACAAGGACAGCCACGACGCGGAAAGCTGGCATCGGCTGCGGGCGCTTTCCAGCGATCTGGGCCAGCGCCACCGGGTCGTTGCCGACATTGACCCGGCAGGGCCGCTCTCGCTTCTGGATCACGGCGAATGGTCCTTTGGCTGGCAGGACAGCTATCTGGCCGCTGCGCAGACCTTACGTCAAGCGCGCCTTGCGGCGGGAGCGGCACGTCAGGCGCTGGCCGGGCAGCTTGGCCTGTCGGCAGCCGAGGCCGATACAGCCGACATTGCCGCAGCACTGTCCTGGCTCGCCTCGCAGCGGCTGGACAAGTCCGGCATTTCGGCGGCCGCCTTGCGCGACCCCGAGGCAGCGCGGCGCGATCTCGATACACTTTCGGCATCACTTGGCCGCGCGGCTCAGGCGCGGGCGGCATTGTCGGCGCGCTATCCCGACGACGGGCTGGAGGATATGCCCCTCGACGCGCTGGAACTGCAATGGCGCGAGGCGCAGGGCAAGTCCTGGCCCTTTGCCGGGATGGCGCAGAAGAAACTGCGCAATCTGCTGCAAAGCTATGCCAGTTCGGGCGAGGCGGATCCGGCGCGTGATCTGCCCGCGTTGAAGCAGCTTCTGCGGGCACGGCAGGAGATTGTTGCCTCCCCCCTCAAAACCCTGCCGGGGTTTGCCGGTGAGGAGGCGGATGTCGCCTGCATACGCGCCGAACTGGAGGCCGCAGACGGCTTTCTGGCGCTGGAGCGCCATCTGCGGGCCGCCGGTTTCCCCCAGCCGCAACTGGAGATGCACCGGGCCGAGCTTTCACGCGCGTCGGGGGGCAGTTTCGCCCCGTTGTTGCTGGCGATCAGCCAGACCGACAGCGCGGAATCTCTGGCGCGCGCCGCGTTTGCCGATCTGGGCGGTGCTCTGCCCCCCGGCCACGAGGATTTGCTTGCCGGGCTCGAGGCCCAGCAGCACCGCTTCGGGGATTGGCTGAAATGGCGCGCGACGCGGACCGAGGCAATCGGCGCGGGTCTGGAACCTCTGGTTCATGCACTGGAGGAGGGCACGGCTCTTTCGGACACCGCTCTCGCCTTTGAGCAGGCCTATATGGCGTGGTGGCTGCGTCTTGCCATGGACGCCGAACCGACCTTGCGCGGTTTCGCCCATTGGCAGCACGATGCGCTGATCCAGCGGTTCCGGGACCTCGACGACGCCTTGGCCGATCTTGCCTCGGCAGAGGTCATGCGACGGCTGGGCAACGACCTGCCCCTGCGCGATGCGGTGCCGCGCAATTCCGAACTTGGCGGCCTGCGGCATCAGCTTGGCCTGCAACGCCCGACCAAGGCGATCCGCAACCTGATCGCCGACATGCCCACCAGCTTCATCAGGCTTGCACCCTGCGTGCTGATGTCGCCGCTGTCGGTCGCGCAATACCTGCCGGCGGGGCAGGCGCAATTCGACCTGGTGATCTTTGACGAGGCCTCGCAGATCTCGACCTGGGACGCGATCGGCGCGATTGCGCGCGGCCGGCAGGCGATCATCGTCGGTGATCCCAAGCAACTGCCGCCGACCAACTTCTTCGGTCGCAGCGATGACGGGGCCGATGATACCGCAGAACTGGCCGAGTTCGAGAAGGACATGCCCTCGATCCTCGATGAGGTCGCGGCCGCAGGCATCCCGACGCACCGCCTGAACTGGCATTACCGCAGCCGGGATGAGGCGCTGATCGCCTTTTCGAACCATCACTATTACGATGGCGGACTGGTGACGTTCCCCTCGCCGGATGCGTCGGGCGAGGCGGTGCGGCTGCACAAGGTTGCGGGCACCTATCAGCGCGGCAAGGGCTCGACCAATCCCGCTGAGGCGCGCGCCATCACGGCCTTTATCCGCAAGCGTCTGACCGAATGGCTGAAACGCCCGGAACAGGATCGCCCGACTTTGGGCGTCATCACCTTCAACGCGCAGCAACAGGGGCTGATCCTTGATCTGCTGGACGCCGAACGCAAGGCCAACCCGGATTTCGAATGGTTCTTCTCGGACGACCGCGAAGAGCCGCTGATCGTCAAGAACCTTGAAAACATTCAGGGCGACGAACGCGATGTCATGTTGTTCTCGATCACGTTTGGTCCCGATCAGGCGGGAAAGATCACCATGAATTTTGGCGCGATGAACAAGGATGGCGGCGAGAAGCGCCTGAATGTGGCCGTCACCCGTGCAAGGGCGGAATTGCACGTCTTTGCCTCAATCGGCGCCGAGCAGATAGACTTGTCCCGAACGCGGGCGCGGGGGGTGACGGATCTCAAGGCCTTTCTCGATTTCGCGGGCCGGGGTGCGATGGCATTGGCCGGACAGGACAGCGGGTCCGTGGGCGAGGCGGATTCCCCGTTTGAAGAGGGAGTGCGGTACGCCCTAATCGCGAAAGGGTGGGAGGTGCACACCCAGATCGGCGTGTCCGGTTTCCGCATCGACCTTGGTGTCCGGCATCCCGACCACGCCGGGGCTTGGCTCGCGGGGGTGGAATGTGATGGGGCGCGCTATCATTCCTCGGCGACAGCGCGGGACCGGGATCGTATCCGACAGGCGGTTTTGGAAGGGCTCGGCTGGTCGATTCTGCGGATCTGGTCAACCGACTGGTTCCGGGCGCCCGAGGCCACGCTTCAGCGTGTCGATGCCAGCCTGACGAAGATCCTCACGGCCGACCGTTCCCGGCGCGCGCAGGTCACGTCCGACGACCAGATGACAGAGGCGTCGGAAGATGCAGCGCCTGAGCCGGATGTCATGGTCGAGGTCAATGACGCTCCACCTGCACCGGCCAGATTGGCCATGGGTCATGCTCTGGAAGCGGCCATGGTTTTTGCGCAGGGGCCAGCGCATACCATGTCAGAGGCGCAAGAAGGCGGGACGGAAAGCGCCGCCAAACCGAACGCTGACCGCTTCTTCGAAGACAGCTATACATCTGAACTCAGTGGATTGCTGGAACAGATCATCTCCAGCCATGGGCCGATGCCCGAGACATTGCTGGCGCGAAGGGTTTCCCAACTTCACGGCTGGCAACGCACCGGCGCCCGTATCCAAGCCCGGGTTGCTGCACTGCAGGGCATGTTCGACACGACTATGGAGGGGGAGAACCGGTTTCTCTGGATTAGCGGCAGTGTCGGGGATCGTGTGCCGTTTCGGGGGATGGCAGAGCGCTCGCTTCGCGAAATCTCCAGAACAGAGATCGCAGACGTGATTGATCGCAACCTGGAGAAAATAGCAGCGGCCGAGGATCCAGATCTCGAACTTGCCCGTCACCTGGGTATCGGTCGCCTGAGCAAGGATGCGAGAGAATATCTGAACGCCTGTCGTGAATGGCGGGAGCTGTCGTCAACGCATCTTTGATAATCCAGCCGAAGATCATTCTGAACCGCGCCGGGTTTGCCGGAGGCTGATTTTCGTTAGTTGCGCGGCCAAGGTCTCACTTTCCAGAGCCTCGTAGAAGTTGGCCTCGGCTTCTGCGGGCGGGATGTTCCCGATGGGCTCGAGCAGGCGGCGGTTGTTGAACCAGTCCACCCATTCGAGGGTCGCGTATTCCACGGCCTCAAAGCTGCGCCATGGTCCGCGGCGGTGGATGACCTCGGCCTTGAACAGCCCGTTGATCGTCTCGGCCAGCGCGTTGTCGTAGCTGTCTCCGACGCTGCCCACCGATGGTTCGATGCCGGCCTCGGCCAGCCGCTCGCTGTATCGGATGGACAGGTATTGCGAACCCCTGTCGCTGTGGTGGACCAGCCCCATGCCCTTTCCGGGACGACGATCATGCACCGCCTGCTCCAGGGCATCGAGCACGAAGCCCGCATGCGCCGAAGTGCTGACCCGCCAGCCGACGATGCGGCGGGCATAGCGCCTCATCCCTCCGCGCACGGTCCGACCGCCGGGCGGGATCAGCCCGCCTGGCCAGGTGATCGTAATAGGTGGAGGGGGCAATCGGCAGAACGCTGCAGATCAGCTCGACCCCGTGCGCATTCCGATGCGCATCAATAAAGCCCACCATCACTTCGACCGGCGGTCGAGCTCCGCCATCGCAAAATACGCGCTGGCCTTGCGGAGGATCTCGTTGGCCTGGCGCAGTTCGCGGTTCTCCCGCTCCAGCACCTTCATCCGCTCGGCCAGTTCGGTGGGGACGCCCGCGCGCTTGCCGCTGTCGACCTCGGCCTTCCTGACCCAGTCATTCAGCGTATGTGCCGAGCAGCCGATCTTCGCGGCGATCGATACGATGGCCTGCCAACGCGATCCGTGCTGGCCCTCGGTGTCCAACACCAACCGCACAGCGCGTTCGCGCACTTCAGGGGAAAACTTGTTCGTGGTCTTGCTCATGATGCTCCATCCTACTCAGGAGTTGGAGCCTCCGGCAAACCCGGCGCGGTTCATAATGCACGTTAACGGTGAGCATCACTCGCTATCAACATGCGTGTGACGAGATCCACAAACGTCGCTAGGAATTACTGAGGTCAGAGCGATGCTGTTCTCCAGCAGCTACATGCTGCCGCCCATTCGCCGTTTTACATAGAATACAATAACAGCAATAGACTGCACTGCTTACAAGGCATGGACTATGCTGCTGCGCCGAGCAGCAGCGTCCGGTCTGTGGGAGCTACACTGCAGTGCGTGACGAAGGGCCGGCCAGCCGGTGTGGGCCGGGCTGGCGCAGGAAGATCTCGATCAGGCCTATTTCCAATAGCAACGCCAGGCGGGATAGCTCCTTCATGAAAATGCGCCCTTGAGGGTCATCTCGCTGTAGCGCTCTGAGAACGGCCTTATCCGCCAGCGGTGGGGCGCCTTCACGGGTCCGCGGTCATTGCCACTTGGCAGGCGATCAGCGGAAGCGGCTCGGCAAGCCGCGATGCCGTAACCATCAGGGCCAGTTCGGCGTGTGCCGATGGGCCATCGGGCGCGTAGGTCGATGTCAGATCCTCGGCATTTTCGTCGCGGCGTAGCTGCAATGGCAGCACCAGTTGCCCGCGAACTCCAGCCGTCGGCTTCAGATGCGAATCCAAGCTGATCCTGCCCGTCGCGCCGAAGAAGCGGTCCGAGCGGAGGCGCAGATGCTGCTGCAACGCGACGCCGACTTCGGGACCGCCGCCCAGATCGACATCATGGTCCGGCGAGGCGTGGAACGCAAAGCCGCTCTCCCTGGTTGCGGATTGCCGTTCCAGGTCGAAGGTTTGCCCCCCGATCCTGACTAAGCCCGAGGCGGCGCGTTTGGCGCGGTCATCCGACCTGAAATTCCCCTTCAGCGTCAGGGCAGAGACCCTGACCAAATGGGCTCTCTCGTCGATCTCCTTGCGCATCTCGTCGGCCATGGGCTTTAGAACCGGGTCTTTGGAGGCCTCGTCCAGATCGGCTCGGAAGGCGGTCATGGTCCGTGTCGTCCTTGCCTCGATGCGGTCCTGTATGATCGCGTAGTTGCCGATCAGCTGCCCTGCCGCATCACATGTCTCGACCCGGCGATCCTCGGGCAATCGCGCAAGGGTGACGTTCCTGGCTTGTTGCGGGGCGATCCTGTGCAACTCGGCCGCCCGCTGTCCGAGGCCATCCCGCAGTGCTAGAACCACGCTGGCTTTCTGTTCGTCTATGGTCTCCCGCAGCTGCGCCTCGAACTCGTCTCGGTGCATGGCCTCGTCCAGCCGGATCATCACCATGTCGGCAGCAATCCATGTCGCGGCAGCACCAATTGCGGTGCAGGCAAGCGCGGCGGGCCCCGCGGGTGCGCAGATTGCCGTGCCCGCGCCCGCCCCCGCCAGCACCGAGCCGCCCTTAAGCGCCCCCTTTGCCGCCACCTTGGCCGCGATCTTGCCGCCGACACTCTTGGCGATCGTCTTGCCCAGAAGCTTGGCCCCGACGACCCCCGCAAACCCGGCGCCAGCCGCGATGGGCTTCGTGACGGCGGCCCTCTGCGTCGCATCGGTCAGCGCGAGGTCAAGCGCATGTCCGAGATCGAGCGAGTCCCCTGCGATTTCAACCCTTTCCTGAAGGGTGCGCCGATACTCGTCGAGGAATATTCCGTCGATTTCTTCGGCGACATTTTCCAGCCGGTCCGACAGTCCCGCGGCAAGCCTGTTTTCGATGTCGATCTCGAACTGGCTTGCCGCGGCAAGCGCAAGCTCTGCATATTCGCCCGCAATGCTGTAGTGCCGGTCGGTGAAGGCGGGAATGGCGCGATAGACGGGCTCGAACGCCGCATCCACCAGCCTGTCGATCTGCAGCTCCGTCGTTCTGGCAGCCTCGCCCGCTGCCGTGCCTAGGATCTCCTCCCATTTCGAAGTCGCATCCTCGGCTGCTGTTTCCCCATGAGCCGATAGGTCATGCGCGCGACGTGCCGCGAAGACCTGCAACGACACGGTGATCGCCATCAGCGTCGCGATCGTTCCCCAGAAGACCCGCGAATGCAGCCTGCCCAGATCAACCGACGCCGAGCCTCCATCCGCCGCGACCGGCACGACTCGGTCGGTCAACAATGCCGCCGAACGCGAGACCAAGATCCCGAAAAGCGCTGCGTCCAAGCTGACAAGGACCGAAAGCCAACGGTGTTTCGGATGCTCAATCGCCAGCCACAGCTTTAGCGTATCCAGAAGATGCAGCGGAAACGTGATCGCCCGTAGCTGATCGCCGCCCTCGGGCATAGTTGCCAGTGCAATGCGTGGAAGTTCCTGCAGGTTTGCCTCTAGCAGTTCCGGGGGTAGAAACTCAACATGATAGACATAAAGTGCTTTCACTGCGATGACGGGAATCGCCCCTATCCAGGTCGCCAATGCGATGGCCCCGCGGCGATGGAAGGGGGCGCGAAGATCCTGCCCAAGGCGACTTCTGGCAAGCAAATAAATGACCGAGGCCAGCACCGCCCCGGCGGGGAACACCCACAGTTCGTTCCTCGCGGCCGTCGCGGCCTCCCATGCGAGAAGGATGATCGCCGCCAACGTGAAGATCGATGCGCCAAAAATCGCGCCGATCCTGCCCGTCAATATTTTCAGGCCCCATGAACTGTCCTGCCAGATGGTGCTCTGCCCGGCGCGATAGGATTGCCGGGCGATCCGCGCGTGACCCGTGAACAGCAGGTAGGCCAATGGCAGCAGCAAGACCAGCATCGACCCGCCCATCGGCGCGGCGATACGCCATATCAGAAGCGAGAGGCAAATGATGCAAGCGGGAAAGAGGGAATGGACTGCGGGACGGAACATGAAATCACCTTTGACCAACAGGTATTTGGTAGCCAGGGTGATCGGGGTTGTCTCCTGAAAAGTGCTCCCTGGGCGCAGGAAGCGATGCCCCAACTGACGCCCGCATTTCGTTGTGCACAACAGGTGCTTCTGGGCTGGGACCGGATGGCCTGAATGCCCCCTTGAGCCGTCTGCTCCGTGACCGGTCGCGATGATGGATGAGCCTTTGCGCTTGAGGGCATATTCACGTGAGCAGCCGGCCGAGCCTCCGCATTTAGGCCGTCTGCGCCGGTGAGTGAGCCCGCCCGTGCAAGCGATGATTTACAACAAGGGTGGCTGCTGGAAGCGGTCTTGCGGCATAGAGAAAAATGCCTGAAGTATGCGGGTCTACGCATGGCCAGTGTTGCCAAGAAGCTCACCGCACGAAAGTGCTGACGATCACGGCGAGCTGATGCAGCCGCAATGAGCTAGCTGCTGATGGAGATGGAGCACGCGATGCCTTGGAACAAGAAGGTCCTTGATAACCTAGATCAACTTTATTGGTCACCGGGGAAGCTGGGCCTCGTCACTGTGCCGCAGCAACTTGCTCCGGACGGTTCCGGCTATATCGTCCCGAAAGACCGCGTGGTCGGCGGCAAATCCATCTACGTCAGAGGTCCGCGACACAAGGATTGGTGTCGTGATATCAACAAGGACGAGGAACTCTTGAACCAAGTCTTGGAGATCGCACTAGCGATCTCTCCGAGCAGCTTCTTAGATGAGGCGTTCTTCGCACCGCTCGGTATCCGCCCCTGCGGGCGGATACGGACCATCGGGCGAGAGGCACGTCATCGCCACGCATCACTCGCCCCAGATCAATTCACGCAGCATGACGGCTTTTACGTCTCCGACAATGCCACCGTGATGATGGAGATGAAGCTCAAAGCGAACA
>JBKBVT010000165.1:0-5280 GCA_046289305.1 Hyphomonas sp.
AGATCATTTGATCGGGGTGCGTGATCGCGGCGGGAGCTTGGTGCGTTTGAATTTGGCGCCCTTGAGCGGCGATGGGGCGCCGGGCACCGGCGCGGGCGGCGGTTTGGCGCTGCTGGAGGGTTTGCCCGGTTTGCCGTCGCGGGGTTTGGAGGGGCGCGCGCCGAAGGCCTTGCCGGGGCGCGCATCGTCGCGGCGTTCTGGACGTTTGCCGGGGCCAGCGCCGCGTTCACCGGTGGGGCGGGCGGGGCGCCGGGCTTTGGCGGGTTCGGGGGCGTCTGGGCCGCCCTCCCCCCGGCCAGCGGCGAGCAAAGCGGCGCGCTCCTTGGCGCTCAGGGGCCGCCATTTGCCTTCGGGCAGGCCGGCGAGTTCGACTGGGCCGACGCGGATGCGTTCCAGGTCGAGGACGCGCAGGCCGACGAGATCGCACATCCGGCGGATCTGGCGCTTGCGGCCTTCCTTGAGGATGAAGCGCAGCACCTGCCCGCCCATCCGCTCGACCTTGGCGGGCCTGAGTTTGCGGTCATCAAGTTCGAGGCCGTGGCGCAGCAGGGCGATCTTGTCATTGTCGATATCGCCCCGCACACGGACGATATATTCCTTTTCCATATCGCTCAGGGGACCGATGATCGCCTTCGCGAGGACGCCGTCCTCGGACAGGATCAGGAGCCCGTGGGAATCCTTGTCGAGCCGGCCGAGCGGCGCCAGGCTGTTCGACCGGCCGGGTATGGCGTGCGCCTTACCCGACAGCGTATCTGCCGTGATCAGACGTATCGCGGGGATCTCGCCCAGCTCTGGCGTGCCGGAAACATAACCGACCGGCTTGTTGAGAATGACCGAGAGCTGATTATCGAGGCGGCGCGTGGCGCCTTCCTGCAGGCTCAGCGTCTGGCCCTTGATGATCCGCTCGCCGGGCACGGTGACGGGGACGCCGTTAAGTTCAACGAGACCCTTTTCCAGCAGCGCATCGGCCTCGCGGCGCGAGCAGACGCCTTCCTGCGCCAGCCATTTGTTGATGCGGACGGGCTCGTCGCCGTCATAAGTCTTGGTCCAGGCCATGCGCGTTTTCGTCCCTCTGCGGTCAGATGCCGAAGAGGGCCTGGCTGCCCTCCAGGAAGCGGGCGCCGCCTTCGGTGATGGAGGGCACGCGGCCCGGCGCAGCGGTCAGCGCGGTCTCAGCGAAGAAGCCTGCGAGGGCGAGCTGGCGGGCGCGCTGGGCGGGCTCGAGCGCGCGGGCGGCGAGGGCGCCGCGCACGAGGAAATGACCGCCGATGACATCGCCGGAGAGCGCCAGATATTCGGTGGCGCCGGCGAGCGCCTTGTCCGGTTCGTCCGGCAGGGTGGCGACCATCCAGTCGCTCGCGACCGCGAGGGCCGTGACGGCGGCCTTGAGACGGTCGGCGATCTGGACCATCTGCGGGTCGTTCGTCGCGCGGGCCTCGCGAACGGTTTCCTCGATCTCGGTGATCATGGCCCGCATCGAGGCGCCCTTTGTGCCAGCGAGCTTGCGGCCGACAAGGTCAATGGCCTGGATGCCATTGGTGCCTTCATAGATCGGGGCGATGCGGGCATCGCGGTAAAGCTGGGCGGCGAGCGTGTCGTTCATGAAGCCCATGCCGCCATGCACCTGTACGCCGAGGCTGGCGACATCGACGCCCATGTCGGTGCTCCAAGCCTTGGCGATGGGGGTGAGGAGGTCTTCGCGTGTGCGGGCGGCGGCGCGCTCCTCCTTATCCGGAGCAGATTGGGCGAGGTCAGCCGCCACGGCGCAGGCATAGCAGATGGCGCGGGCGGCGGCGACGCGGGCCCGCATGATCGTCAGGGTCCGGCGGACATCGGCATGGTGCAGGATCGGCGCGGGGCCGGTGACGCCCTCGGCGCGGCCCTGCTTGCGTTCCTGGGCGTAGGTGAGGGCGGCCTGATAGGCGGCCTCGCCGACAGCCACACCTTCGAGGCCAACATTGAGGCGGGCCGAGTTCATCATCGTGAACATGCAGGCGAGCCCCTTGTTTTCCTCGCCAATCAACCAGCCGGCGGCATCGGTGTATTCCATCACGCAGGTCGGGCTGCCATGGATGCCCATCTTGCGCTCGAGGCCGATGCATTTGACGCCGTTACGCGCGCCGGGATTGCCGTCCGTATCCGGAATGTATTTCGGCACGAGGAAGAGCGAGACGCCGCGCGAACCGGCCGGGGCATCCGGCAGGCGGGCGAGGACGAGGTGGACGATGTTCTCCGCCATCTCATGATCGCCCCATGTGATGTAGATCTTCTGGCCGGAGATCGCATAGCTGCCATCCTCCTGGCGCACGGCGCGAGTCTTGAGTGCGCCGACATCGCTGCCGGCCTGAGGTTCGGTCAGGTTCATCGTGCCGGTCCAGGTGCCGGCAACCAGCTTGGGCAGGTAGAGCGCCTTCTGCTCCGGCGTGCCATGGGCGAGCAGCGCCTCGACGGCGCCGAAGCTGAGCATCGGGCAGAGGCCGAACGCCATGTTGGCGCTGTGGAACATTTCCATGACGGCCAGAGCGAGGACTTTCGGCAGCCCCTGCCCGCCCCATTCCTCCGGCGCGGCGAGGCCCATCCAGCCACCATCGCGGAAGGCGGCATAGGCCTCCGCGAAGCCCGGAGGGGCGGTGACGACGTCATCTGTCAGGACCGCACCATGCTTGTCGCCGACCGGATTCAGCGGGGCGAGGACGTCGCGGGCGAGCTTGGCGGCTTCCTGCAGGATCGGGGCGACGAGGTCCGGATCATAGGCTTCGAGACCTTCCAGCCCCTCAAGCCGGGTGATGCCGGCATAGGCGGCGAGCGCGAAGGCGATATCGCCGAGGGGCGCATCATAGGCCATGTCGATCCTTTCCTGATCCGGATATGTGATATGCGATGCCAATGTTAATGAGGAGGTTCACACTGTAAAAGTGTGCTCTAACTTAGCGTAATATCACGGCTTAGGAGGGTCTGATTCCATGAGAATTCTGTTTATTGGGGCCAGCGCACTGGTTCTGGCGGCCTGCACCGAGGCAACGACGAGCGCGCCAGCCGCGCCGGAAGCCGTCGCCGAGACGGCAACGGTTGAAGAAGACGTCGAATTGGGCCGGGCGGGCAGCTATGTGCTCGACCGCAACCATGCCTCGCTGACCTGGCGGGTGAGCCATTTCGGCCTGTCCAACTATACCGGCCGCTTCACCGAATTTGATGCGACACTGGAATTCAATCCGGATGACGCGTCCGCCACCCGCGTGATGGCCACGATCAACCCGATGTCGGTCGAGACGGACTATCCGGGCGATTATCTGGCGGGACACGCCGATAGCGGCTTCCAGTCCTGGAATGAGGACCTGGCCCGCAATGCCAACTGGTTCCGCGGCGACGAGTTCCCGACGATCACCTTCACGTCCACCTCAGCCAGCCCCGCGACCAATGCGACCGGGACGGTGACGGGCGACCTCACTTTCCTCGGTACGACGCGGCCGGTGACGCTGGATGTGCGCTATAACGGCGTTGCGAACTTCCCCTGGGCGCCGGACACCGATGTGATCGGCTTTTCGGCCACGACGACGCTGAAACGGTCCGAATTCGGCATGTCGGCGCTGCAGGGCGCCATCGGCGACGAGGTCGAGATCATCATCGAGGCCGAGTTCCGGGAAAACGCAGGCTGATCTGAATGTCTGAGGCGCAATCCCAGCGCTATTCCGGGGTCGCCATTGCCCTTCACTGGGCGATGGCGGCCCTGCTTCTGTTCATGATCTGGCTGGGCTGGAACATGGACGAGAATGAAGCGCGCTATCAGCTTCACAAGTCGATCGGCATCACGATCCTGTTCCTGACCTTGTCGCGGATTGCCTGGCGGGCGCTGAACCCGCCGCCGGCGATGGAATCCGACATAAGCGGATGGGAAAAATGGGCGTCGCATGCGGTTCACGTCGCCTTCTATTTCCTGATGATCACGATCCCGCTGGGCGGCTGGCTGCTGGTATCGGTCTCGCCGTTTCAGGTGGCGACGGTGCTGTTTGGCGTCATCGACTGGCCGCACCTGCCCTTCACGGCAAGTCTGCGCAGCGAAGACCTTTATGAGATCGTCGAGAACCTGCACTCCAAAGGCGCCTGGGCAATCATTGGCCTGCTGGCGCTGCACATGGCGGGCGCGGTGAAGCATGAGATGGGCGTCGAGGAAGGCGTGCTGCGCCGGATGATCCCCATCGGCGGACTTGAGCCGCGCAAGACCAGCACAGCGATGCGCAGCGCGGTCATCGCCTTTGGCGGCAGCGTGCTTCTGTTTGCGATCATCGCGGGTACATCCCTGATGGGCAGCGGCGGCAGCGCGCGGGCGGCGAGCCCGCCGGCTGAGGCCACGGGCAATTGGGAGGTGGATTATGACGCCTCCGAAATCCGGTTCTCCGGCACCAATGACGGGACGCCGTTCTCCGGCACGTTCCGGCGTTGGCAGGCGGATATCAGCTTTGATCCTGAGGATGTTGAAAACGCCTCGGTCAATGTCACCGTCGATGTGACGAGCGCGGCGACGGGATCGCGCCTGTATGATTCGACGCTGCGAGACGCCGAATGGTTCAATATCTCCGCCCATCCGCAGGCGACCGTGACCTTATCCGATTTCGAGGAAAGAAGTGACGGCTACCGCGCGACGGCGACCCTGACTCTGAAGGGCCAGCCGGTCAGCGAGCGGCTGGAATTCACCCTCGATATCACGGGCGAGACGGGTGTCCTGTCCGGCGAGGCGGTGTTCTCGCGGCGCGATCTGAATCTCGGGATGGTGTCGGACCCGGACGGCAAATGGGTGTCCGATGAGATCGTGGTTGCTATCTCCGGACAGGCCCGTCGCATCCGTTGAGGCGGGGCTGCGCTGATTGACGCCGCTCGCCGCGCTGATAAGCGGGCAGAGATGACTGCGCCCCTCGTCCCCATCCTACCGGAAACGCTGGCCCTTGCCGCTGAGATTCTCAGCGGGGGCGGACTCGTGGCGATGCCGACCGAGACGGTTTACGGCCTCGCGGCGGATGCGGCGAACCCGGAGGCGGTCGTGTGCCTGTACGAGGCCAAGGGGCGGCCGCGGTTCAATCCGCTGATTGCGCATGTGGCAGATATGGAAATGGCGGCGCAGGAGGCGGTGTTCTCGCCGCTGGCGGAGCAGCTGGCGGACGCATTTTGGCCGGGGCCTTTAACGTTGGTGCTGCCGGTGGCGGCAGGTGGGACGGTGTGTGATCTGGCGCGCTCGGGCCTCGAGACGGTGGCGCTTCGCTGCCCGGCGCATGCAGCGGCGGGGGC
>JBKBVT010000165.1:5290-5577 GCA_046289305.1 Hyphomonas sp.
GGCTGGCGGACCCTGCCCTGTGGGCATCGAGTCGACGATCCTGGCGGTTGAGGGAAACCGGGTGATCCTGCTGCGCAGCGGCGCGGTTCCGGTCGACCGCATCGAAGCGGTGATCGGCCGGCGGCCCGAGCGCGCCTCGGGCGATGCGGTCACGTCGCCCGGAATGCTGAAATCCCATTATGCGCCCAAAGCCCGCCTGCGGATGAACGCTTTGCAGCGTGAGGCGGGCGAGGCCTATCTCGGCTTCGGCCTCTGCCCGGTGGCAGATATGAGCCTGTCGCCCACAG
>JBKBVT010000166.1:0-5535 GCA_046289305.1 Hyphomonas sp.
AGAGGCGCAAGCGGCCATCGGGGAGCCATTCGGCGGCGAGGCCTTCAAAGTTATCGACCGGAGCGGGCCGGGAGATGTTGATTGCCTCCGCCTCGCCCGGTCCCCAACGCAGTTCGATCCGGTTGCCGCGCAGCGGATCCCAGGCCCGGAACAAGTGGACTGTGGGGTCCTCGCCGTCGGGATTGCTGACCCGTTCCATGGCGACCAGGCCGTGCAGACGGGGCGAAGGTGCGGTCTCGCCTGTCCACACGCCCGTGCCGTCGGCCATCACCTGGCCGAGCGGCGAGACGCCCAGCATGCCTTCATAGCCGAAGCCGAGTGTTCCATCCGGCTCCAGGAAGAGCGCTTCCGGGCCCTGATTGGGGTCGATCGTGCGGCCCTGATAGTCCTTTGGCAGGGCGGCAACGTGTGCAGCCCGCGCGGCGCCGCCACACTGGCCGAGGGCGAAGGCTTCGATCCGGTGGTCGCGCTCGAAGCTGACTAGGGCGAGGCCGTCCTGATAGATCAGCCCTTCGGCATCGGTCTGCAGCTTGCCGGCGAGCATCTGGCCGCCGGTTCCAAGCATGTAGGCCAACTTCGCGGTGGACGGCGCGCCAGCTTCCAGCCCGATCCAGACAAAGACGCCCTCATCGGTGACGGCGAGCAGTCCCCCGCCCGCCGCGTCCGGCAGGCGGGCGAGGCCGGACAAGCCGCCGAACACCGAATTGGTAGAGGACAATTCCCAGCTGCCAGCCAGCGTCGCGGCGCTCGGCAGCAGGGCTTCGAGCCGCGCTGTATCTGCCGCGTCCAGGGGCCGTGAGGTGAAGTCGATCAGCATCGGGGCGAGATGCGCGCTGCCGGGCGGGCAGGAGGCCTGAATCAGCGCCGGGGCGGCCTCGCCGAACTGCCAGAGCGGCGAAGCGGCGGTATCTGCGGCGGGCCGGCTCAGGGGCGCAGCGCTAGTCTCGGCTGGAGGCTTTTCCGGCGCGGCGCAGGCGGTCATAAGGCTGGCGGCAAGAATGAGCGGCAGGGTCGCGATCAGTCGCATCGGGTCAAATCTCCGGCTTGGGCGGGCTCAGTCTGCCTCGATCCCCTCAGAACATGGCCAAGGAATGACAGCCGCCTCACCATTTCATGAAAACCGCGGCGATTGCCTCTGGATTTGTAAAACGAACCCTTCCAGGTTTGCCGCATGAGCCAGATTCCCCTTGCCCGCAGATCGCCGATCCCGCCGGAAAACTGCAACCTCGCCCGCGCGATCGAGCTGATCGGCGACCGCTGGACGATGCTGATCCTGCGCGCGGCGCTTTACGGCGTGCGCCGGTTTGATGATTTCCAGGCTGAGCTTGGCTGCCCGCGCACGGTCCTGTCTGGCCGCTTGAAAGCGCTGGTCGATGCCGGGCTGCTGACCAAGCGTGCCTACAAAGTCGCCGGAAAGCGCGCGCGGCCGGAATATGTGCTCTCTGCGATGGGCCTGTCGCTGCGCCCGATCCTGATCGGGCTGACCCAGTGGGGCGATGTCTGGCTCGGCAAGGGCGAGGCGCCGCCGATCAGCTTCACCAAGCTCGGGGTAAAGTCGGCGATCCGTGCAGCCTTTGTCGATGTGGAGGGGCGCGAAGTGCGGCCTGATCAGATCCGCGCGGTGCTGCGGGGCTAGGGCCTCACTTTGTGCAGACGGCGCCCGAATTGGCTCTTGCAAAGGCCGCGGCTTGCGCTTAATCCGTCCGCTCTGCCGCAAGGTGGACTTACCATTTTCAGGATGCGGGCGTAGCTCAGTGGTAGAGCACAACCTTGCCAAGGTTGGGGTCGAGAGTTCGAATCTCTTCGCCCGCTCCAGAAAAAAACGCAGACCAGACAACGCCAGAGAGTCGTGTGGAGCGCGAAAGCTGACCGCTTTTGTGGAGACATTGTCCGGAACCCTGCCGTGTCTCCTGCGTTGATATGTTGGGCCCGCCATTCCGGCGGCGCACTTCAAAAATGGGAGCGACGCCATGAGCAACTCCAGGAAACCCGGCAACAAGGACACGCAGGCAGATCATGCCCGCCGCGCTTTGGAGATGAAGCAGGAGGCGGATGACAACGCTGTGCAACATCATCCTGAATCGCGCACAGCCGGAGACGGCCAGCTGCACGAGGTCCGACCGGACGAGCCGCCGATGGGCGCGCTCGACGCGGAAGGCCACCGCGCTGTTCTGGAACGCAGCCGGAAGGTGCGCTGATGGATTTCCAATTCAACACCGGTAACAAGGTCGACGGCGACGCACGGATGGACGAGCATTTCGAGGCGCGTTTCCGCCAGCGGCTTGCGCGGTTTGAATCGCGCCTGTCACGCATCGAGGTGCATGTGCGCGATGTCGATGGCACGCGCAGGTCTGGACCGAATGGTATCGAGGCAGGCATCGAAGCCCGCCCCAAGAGCGGCGATCCGATCCGTGTTACCGAACGGGGTGAGACGCCGGAGGCCGCTGTGGGTGCTGCATTGCAGACGCTCGTAGGAAGGCTCGATTCGATTTTCGGCAAATCTGACCGCGTTCGACCCTAACCCAGCGCGTCATTCAGCTGCAAATCAGGATGCCCGGTCAGGCTTGGCCGGGCATTCGCTTTGCGAAACCCAGGGCCGATGGTGCCACCTGACAGAATTGAACTGTCGACCTCATCATTACCAATGATGCGCTCTACCCCTGAGCTAAGGCGGCATTGCCGGGAAAGTCCGGTGGCTTTAACGTAAGCCTGACCGGATGAAAAGACCGTTTAGCCGCTGAACATGACACAGAAACCGCCAACACAGGAACAGGAAGAGCGCGCGGCCCGCCGGGCTGAGGCGCTGCGCGCGAATCTGCGCCGCCGGAAGGCCGCTGCGCGCAAGGATGTGCCGGGGCCTGCGAGCGAGCCGGAGGCTTCAGATGACTGACGCGGTAACGGCGCCGCCGCGGCGGATCGCCAGCCGGCTGGGGCGGCTCGCCGCCTGGGCGTTGATGATGGGTGTGCTGACCGCCTGCGCCACACGGCCCATGGGCGCGCCCGGCGACCCGGCCTTCCTGCGCGGCCTGGTGGATGGGCTGCTAACGCCAATTGCTTTTATCATCAGCCTGTTCACCGAGGATGTACGGATGTACGCCTTCCCCAATGTCGGGCGCTGGTATGATTTCGGCTTCCTGATCGGCCTCTCCTGCTGGGGCGGCGGCGCGGCGGCCTCCAAATAGCATTTTCCTTCACAATCCGGCCCTTACAAAGCCGCGAAGCACGGTATATCTGCCGCCCATGGATCGACTTCACATTATCGGCGGCACGCCTCTCAGTGGCCGCATCCCTGTCTCGGGCGCCAAGAATTCGGCGCTGAAACTCATGGTCGCCTGCCTGCTCACGGACGAGCCGGTGGAATTCACCAATATGCCGAATCTGGCGGATACGCGCTTCCTCGCGCAGCTGCTCGAGACGCTGGGTGTGGAGGTCTACTGGCCAAAGGGCTCGTCGACCTGCCACCTCAATGCGGCGGAGCTGAAGTCCACCATCGCGCCGTATGAGCAGGTGCGGAAGATGCGGGCGAGCTTCAATGTGCTCGGGCCGCTGGTAGCACGCTCGGGCCATGCGACCGTCTCGCTGCCCGGCGGCTGCGCCATCGGCGCGCGGCCGGTGGACCTGCACCTGCAGGCGCTGGCGGCGATGGGCGCGGATCTGCGTGTCGAGCAAGGCTATGTGAAGGCCGCGGCCATTCATGGGCTGAAGGGCGCGCATATCAATTTCTCGACCGTCTCTGTGGGCGCCACCGAGCATACCATGCTGGCCGCAACGCTGGCGAAGGGCGAGACGATCCTCGAGAATGCCGCGCGCGAGCCGGAAATCGAGGACCTCGCCAATTGCCTGAACAAGATGGGCGCGCAGGTGTCCGGCGCGGGCACCTCCGTGATCCGCATCAAGGGCGTCGAAAAACTCAAGGGCACGACCTATCCCGTTATGCCGGACCGGATCGAGGCGGGCACCTACGCGATGGCCGCTGCTGCGGCAGGCGGCGACGTCACGCTGGACGGCGCGCCGGTGGCGGCGCTGGGTGCGACGATCGCCAAGCTGCGCGAAGCGGGCGTGACGGTCGACACGGATGAGGCGGCCTCGACCGTGCGCATCCGCCGCAATGGCTCGGCGCTGAAGGCAGTCAGCCTGTCCACCCAGCCGCATCCTGGCTTCCCGACCGACCTTCAGGCGCAGTTCATGGCGCTGATGTGCACGGCAGAAGGCACCAGCATCATCCGCGAGACGATCTTCGAGAACCGCTTCATGCACGCCCCGGAACTCTCCCGCCTCGGTGCGGACATCACGGTGCGAGGGCAGGAGGCCGTAGTGAAGGGGGTGGACCATCTGACGGCCGCACCGGTGATGGCGACCGATCTGCGGGCCTCGGTGTCGCTGGTCATCGCGGGCCTGGCGGCCGAGGGCGAAACGGTGGTCAACCGGATCTACCATCTCGACCGGGGCTTCGAGCGGCTGGAAGAGAAGCTCGGTGCCTGCGGCGCGCAGATCAGCCGGCGCTCGGGCGAAGAGGAATAGGGGTAGGCTATCATCCATCTTTCCGTTGAGGTTGGCGGCCGGATACGGCATGGAACCAACGCATGGCAAAAGAGCCCCGAGAGACCCTGATGACTGACCCAAAACCGCTGCGTCTGCTCGCTGAAGAGACGGACGATCTGGAGATCATCGCCGCAGCCGTTCAGGACGCGGTGGTGAAGGCGGGCAATCTGAAATACGAGGCGCGCAATCGCCGCTTCAGCCTCGAACTCAACCGCTACCGCTGGGAAACCGCGCCGAAACGCAAGGGCGAGCCGGGGCAGCGGGTCCGTGCGCTGCTGGCGTTTGATGGCGTGCTGGGCGTGAAAACGCGCGGGATCACCAAGGCAGACCCAGAACTCATCCTGTCGCTGCTCAGTGCGAACTTCGTGGCCGATATTGCCGAGCCGCCGGGCGGCAAGGTGACGTTGCTGTTCGCCGGGGACGGCGAGATCGTACTGACGGTCGAAGCGCTCGATGCGACCCTGCTCGACAGCGACTATGTCTGGCCGACCCGCCGCGTGCCGAGCCATGAGCGGCGGCGGCGGTAAGCCTTTCCTTTATGCCAAGTGAGGTGCCAATTCACCCCGCCCTGCCTTGCCATGCGGGAAGGCCCGGTCCATGTAGCGGGGTTTGAAAATCCGTCAGGAAAGCCCCGTATGGCCCGTCATCTGAATGCATCCGAGCCCGGTTTCGAGGCGGCGCTGCGCCGGTTCCTCGACGAGGATCGTGGGCAGGGCGAAGACGTATTCGCCGTGGTGCGGGCCATCATTGACGATGTGCGCCAGCGCGGCGGGGCGGCAGTGGCCGACCAGACGGCGAAGTTCGACCGGCTGCAGATTGATCCCACCACGCTGACTTCCGACAATATTGATCTCGCGGCGCTGGCTGCAGACTGCCCCGCAGACCTACGCGAGGCGATCGACTTTGCGCATGACCGGATCGCGGCCTATCACGCCGCCCAGCGCCCGGCGGATCACCGGTTCACCGACGCGGCCGGGATCGAACTTGGCTGGC
>JBKBVT010000167.1:0-5481 GCA_046289305.1 Hyphomonas sp.
GGATCCGCGGGGCCATGCTCGCACCGCTGTCACTGCTCACCCTGGGGGTCGCGTATGCCCAGGAGAGCGACGATATCGCCGAGCGCGTTGCGGCGCTCGAAGCGGCGGCAAGCGCCACATCCACCTATGTGGACAACAGCTATCTGTTCCTGATTGGCGGCCTGATCGTCATGTTCATGGCGGCCGGCTTCTGCATGCTCGAGGCGGGCCTCGTGCGCGCCAAGAATGCGGCGATGCAGGTGACCAAGAACGTGTCCCTGTTCGCTGTGGCGGGCCTGATGTTCTGGGCCGTCGGCTATAACATGGCCTATCCCGAAGCCTTTGCCTTCGATTTCATCGGTCTGACGCCGGGACCCTGGGAAGCGGGCGACACCTCGATCATGGAAGTCGATGATGACGGCGGACCGCTTTATGCGCCGGCCTCCGACTGGTTCTTCCAGATGGTGTTCGTGGCCACCTGTGCCTCGATCGTCTCCGGCACCGTGGCAGAGCGGGTCAAGCTCTTCCCGTTCCTAATCTTCACCGCTGTCCTGACGGCGTTCATCTATCCGGTCGTCGCGGGCATCACCTGGGGCGGCGGATATCTCGACGCAACCTGGGGCTTCTCCGACTTTGCCGGCTCGACCATCGTGCACTCCACGGGCGGCTGGGCCGCGCTGATGGGCGCGCTGATCATCGGCGCCCGGAAGGGGAAATATTTCGGTAAGCAGGTGAACCCGATGCCGGGTTCGAACATCCCGCTCGCCGCCTTGGGTACGTTCATCCTGTGGTTCGGCTGGTTCGGCTTCAACGGCGCCTCGGAACTCGCCGCTGGCACCGCCGAGAGCATCAACAACGTCTCCAAGATCTTCGCCAACACCAATATGGCGGCGGTCGGCGGGGTGCTGGGTGCGCTCATCCTCACGGCTGTCCTTTATAAGGGCAAGGTCGATGCGACGATGGTGTTCAATGGCGCCATCGGCGGTCTTGTCTCGATCACGGCAGAGCCGCTCGCCCCGTCGATGGGCCTGTCGGTCCTGATTGGCGCGGTCGGCGGTGTGCTGGTCGTCCTGTCGGTGCCGCTGCTCGACAAGCTGAAGATTGATGACGTTGTCGGCGCCATCCCGGCTCACCTTGTCTGCGGCATCTGGGGCACGATCGCGGTGGTCCTGTCGAATGGTGATGCCAGCATCGTCGGACAGCTCGTCGGTATCGCGGTTGTGGCAGTCTGGGTGTGTGTCACCTCGGCCATCATCTGGTACGCGCTCAAGCTCACGCTCGGCGTGCGTCCCAGCGAGGAAATCGAGGAGAACGGTCTCGACCGGGCGGAAATCGGCCTCGACGCCTATCCGGAATTCGCCAGCCGTTAATCGCGGCAGAATTCCACAGCTGAAAGCCCCGGCGGACTCTCCGCCGGGGCTTTTCCCTTTGCGGGCCGGGGAAGTGGCGCCGCGCGGCCTGATGCAGTTTCTGCGATTTTTCGGCCGTTCGTTTGCCGGGCGTTAAGCCTAAAGGGCGATGTTGGGGCTCCGCACCCAGCTTACCCGGAGCGCCTTCCCAGATGACAGATTTTGCCAGCCGCGATTCAGAACTCCGCACCGTCAGCGATCCGGTCTGGAGAATTCTGACGGGCGCTGCCGCCTTTGGCGCCGGCGTGTTCGTCTGCGGCAGCGTGGGCTCCTATGCGCCGACCGACCCCAGCTGGAATGCCGCGACGAGCGCTGCCGTGCAGAACCTGTTCGGCGGGTCGGGCGCCGTGTTTGCGGATCTCGCGTGTCAGACGCTCGGCTGGTCCGGATGGATCGCCGGGGTGGCGCTGATGATCGGTGGAGCCATGCGGGCCGTACTCGTGGGCCAGCCGCGCATCCGGCGCTGGGTCATGGGGGTGGTGTCCGTGCCGCTGTCGGCCGCCTGCTTTGCCGCCTGGCCGGTGCCGGAAAGCTGGCCGCTCAGCGCCGGGCTCGGCGGTATGGCGGGCGACGGCCTGTTTCACCTGACAGTCTTGCCCTTCCGCGCGCTGATGTTGCCGACGCCGGAAACCTGGGCCGGCTTCCTGCTCGGCGGCGCGGCGCTCTGGGCGGCGATGACGGCGCTCGGCTTCGGCAAGCGTGATGCGATCCTGCTGCAGGAAACGGCGGCGCGCAGCGGGCGGCATGCGGCGATCCAGGCGCGCGGGGCAGGGGGCTTACTGATCCGCATCGGCCAGAAGCTCGCAACCCGCAAGGCAGAGCTTGTGCATGAAGAGCGCGGAAGCCGTACACTGATCATCAAGACCGACGACGACTATGCGCCCGCCTCCCGCTACCTGCCGGCCGAGGATGAAGACGAAGACACCTACGACGCCCGCTGGGAAGAGGACGAAGACGAGGACGAGGACGGCTATGAAGCCGCCAATGACATCGACGATGACGCGCGCGCCCCGCGGCCCCGTTTCAGCCGGCCGAAAACCGCTTCGCGCCCGTCGACCCCGCGCGTGGCCCAGACGGATCGCCGGCGGCTGTCGACGCGGCTGCCGTCCATCGACCTCCTGCAGGAGGCCGAAGAGCGCCAAGAGACGGTTGACGAAGACGCGCTGATCGCCAAGGCCGCCCGGCTTGCCGAGGTGCTGAAGGAATTCGGCATCCGTGGACGGATCAAGGAAGTCCGGCCCGGCCCGGTCATCACCCTGTTCGAGATGGAGCCGGCCCCCGGCGTCAAATCCTCGCGCGTCATCTCCCTGGCCGATGACATCGCCCGCTCTATGAGCGCGGTGTCTGCCCGGGTTGCGGTCGTGCCCGGCAAGAACGCGATCGGCATCGAGCTGCCGAACGATGAGCGCGACACGGTCTATCTCCGCTCGCTGCTGGAGTCGGAAGCCTATTCCGGCGCGCGGGCCAGCCTGCCCATGGCGCTTGGCGAAGATATCGGCGGGCTTCCGACCGTGGTTGACCTTGCGAAGATGCCGCACCTGCTGATCGCCGGTACGACCGGGTCGGGTAAATCGGTCGGCGTCAACGCGATGATCCTGTCGCTGCTCTACCGGCACACGCCGGAACAGTGCCGCTTCATCATGATCGACCCGAAGAAGCTTGAACTCTCCGTATACGATAATATTCCGCACCTCCTCGCGCCGGTCGTGACCGAGCCGGAGAAAGCCGTGAATGCGCTGAAATGGGCCGTGCGCGAGATGGACAGCCGGTATGAGCTGATGTCCAAGGCGGGCGTGCGTAACCTGGCCGGCTATAATGACAAGGCTGCGAAGTATCGCAGCGCCGGCGAAGACATGACGCGCCGCGTGCCCACGGGCTATGACGAATTCGGCAAGCCGATGCATGAGACCGAAATTCTGCCCACCGATCATATCCCGAACATTGTCGTCGTCATCGACGAGATGGCGGACCTGATGCTGGTGGCGGGCAAGGAGGTTGAGGCCTGTGTGCAGCGTCTGGCGCAGATGGCGCGGGCGGCCGGTATCCACCTGATCACGGCGACCCAGAGACCATCCGTGGACGTCATCACCGGTACAATCAAGGCGAACTTCCCGACGCGGATTTCCTATATGGTGACCAACAAGGTCGACAGCCGGACGATCCTGAATGAGCAGGGCGCAGAGCAGCTGCTCGGTATGGGCGACCTTCTGTATCAGGCGCCCGGCAAGAAATCCCAGCGCCTGCACGGACCCTTCGTGTCGGATGAGGATGTCGGCGCGGTGGCCGACTGGCTGCGCAGCCAGGGCGAGCCCGACTATGTCATGGATATTCTGGAATCGCCGGAAGATGGCTCGAGCGGGTCGGCGGTCATGGACGCGATCCTCGGCACGGGCGCAGGCGGCGACGAGGATGAGGACCTGTTTGCGCAGGCCGCGCAGATTGTGGTGCGCGACCAGCGGGCATCGACCTCTTACCTGCAGCGCCGGCTCAAGGTCGGCTATAACAAGGCCGCGGGGCTGATCGACCGGCTTGAGGAAGAGGGCGTGATCTCGGCGCCGAACCATGCCGGCAAGCGCGAAGTGCTCGGCGGCGGCAAGGCGAGCGCGGCCTAGGCGCTGACATTCAAGGCATACCAGGCGGCGCCCGGAGCGATGGCTTCGGGCGCTGCTGCGTTCAGGCTTGGTTTGTATCAGGATGAATTCCAGGCGCCGCGAAGGGCGGCCTGCGCGCCGGCATCGGAATAGTGGAGCGCGGAGCGCGTCAGCCGGTCGAGCGCGGCGGAGGCGTGGCCCGGCATCAGGGCGAAGGGGCGGAGGGGGATGCGGCGGCCGATCGCCCCTTTGGGAATCGCGCTGGCGCGCTGCAGCCAGCGGGCAACCCGGTTGGCATACGGATCCGGGTTGGCGATGACCGCGGCGAGGCGCTTTGCGCGGGTCAGCCAGGCCGCGGCGTCGATCCACTCGAACGGGTCCGGGCCTGTTACGTCGAGATTCTCGGGGCGGACCTGTCCGGGGGACCAGATGCTCGGCCAGGCGACGGGGCGCGGCGGCGCAGGTTCGGTCCGGAAGGGGCTGATCGGTTCGATGGGGGAGAAGGTGGCGGCGTCCGTCTGCGCCGCACCGCTGGCCGGAGCGGGGGAGGGCGGTGCAGTTTGGGCGGTTGCCTTCGCCTTTGGAGGCGTCATCTCCGGCAGGAGGCGGCAGGCGAGGATGATCAGCAGGCGGCGGACAAAGGATTCGGCGGGACGCAGGATGCGCGCAGCCTCCAGGAGGCGGTAGCGCTGGGCGCGGCCATCCTCACCGATCTTCAGCACCGACAGCGCCCAGTTCACCAGATGCGCCGCCCTCGGCCAATTGGCCGAGAGGAGAACGAGAAGCTGGTCCGGGGTGAAGTTCATGCCCGCCAGTATGGCGCGCATTTCCGCTGGGTCGGATTGAGATACCGGATTTTCTTCCAGCGCCCGGATTTCGTTGGAGTCCGGGCGCGGAAAAGCGGGGATAGCGTCCGGCTTGCACCGCCATTTCGGCGCGCCGCTGGCTCACCCCATGGGGTAGAGAATATCCTTCGAAACCTGGTCGCAGGCGGCCATGACATCGGCGGGCAGGACAAGATCGGCCGCCGCCAGAATATCCGCCAGCTGATCAAAGGCCGAGACGCCGACGATGGTCGAGGCGACGAAGTCATGCTGCTTCGACCAGGCGGTGGCGAGCGTGACCGGGCTCATGCCGGCTTCCTTCGCGATGTCCATATAGCGCGCCGTGGCTTCGAGGGCGCGGTCATTGACGAAGCGCTGGGTCATCATGACGTGCCGCCCGCCAAGGCCGATATAGCGGGAGAAACGGGCGCCTTCGGGCTTCGCGCCGGCCTGGTACTTGCCGGAAAGAACGCCGCCCGCGATGGGGGAGTAGGGGATGAGGCTTACGCCTTCGCGCTGGCAGATCTTGGACAGGGCATCCTCGAAGCGGCGATTGTTGAGGGAGAAATTGTTCTGGATCGTCTGGTAACGGAGGGTGCCGAGGCGGGTGGAGGTCTCGATCGATTTCATCAGGCCCCAGGCGTCTTCGTTCGAGCAGCCCGCAATGCGGATGAGGCC
>JBKBVT010000168.1:0-5479 GCA_046289305.1 Hyphomonas sp.
GTGTAGAGAATGGTCAGGGCGTCTGAGCCGATGATGATATCGTCGAGCTCGAAGAAGAGTTGCGTGGCGTTGGCGAGCGCCTTTGTCCAGTAGTCTCGCAGGGCCTTCTTGCCGAAGACGCTCATCACGTCCTTGCCCATCACTTTTGCGATGCGGGGCGAGTGGAAGATGATCTCCTCGCTGTAGTGAGAGAGGATGCGTTCGAGGTCGCGGTCGTTCCAGGCTGCCAGCCAGTCGCGGGCGAAGGCTTCCGCTTTCGTCGTGTCCATCATCACCCGTTCCTCATCCCGCCATAGGACGCATCTTGCACCGCGCGCGTCATGCGTCCACCAGTCCGGGAGGAGACTTTTCATGATCAGGCGCAGCGTTCAGATTTTCCTCGCCGTGTTCTTTCTGGTCGCGGGTGTCCTGCATTTTTATCTGGGCGACGCTTTCGCGCGCATTGTGCCGCCGATGCTGCCGTTTCCGCTCGCGATTGTCTGGATCACCGGCCTGATGGAGATCGGCTTTGCGGCGGCATTGATCACGAAATGGCGCCTGCCGCTGACGGGCGTGCTGCTGTCGGCCTACCTGCTCGCCGTGCTGCCGGCGAACATCTACATGGCCATTGAAGGCATACCGCTCGGTGGCAGCGCGCTCAGCCCGGCGGCCCTCTGGATCCGTGTGGCGCTGCAGTTTCCGCTGATCGCGCTGGTGCTGTGGGCGACGCGAGCGCCGCCCTTCAGCAAACCGGCCGGTCAGGATCGCTGAGCGGCTAGATCAAAGCAGTTCAGCCCAAATCAGCTCTGGCCGCTGAGTGCCAGCACATCTTCCACGGTGCGCAGGCCCGGTTTTGGCGAGGTGACGAGCACGGCCATGTTGCCGGGCAGGTGCTTGTTGTCGAGCATCTTCTCATGCGCGGCCGGAATGTCAGACCAGAGGAAGACTTCCGACATGCCGGGATCAATGCGGCGGTTGATCACCAGCTGGTTGGCCTCGCTGGCCTGCTTCAGGTTTGCAAAGTGCGAACCCTGCACGCGCTTCTGGCGCATCCAGAGGAAACGCGCATCCATGGTCAGGTTGAAGCCTGACGTGCCGGCGCAGATGACGACCATGCCGCCGCGCTTCACCACGAAGACGGAGACCGGGAAGGTCGCCTCGCCAGGATGCTCGAACACCATGTCGACGTCTTTCTTGCCGGTGATGTCCCAGATGGCTTTGCCGAATTTGCGGCTCTCTTTCATGTAGTCGCTGAATTCCGGCCCGTTGACCTTCGGCAGCTGGCCCCAGCAGTTGAAGTCGTTTCGGTTGATGACGCCCTTGGCGCCGAGGCTCAGCACATAGTCGCGCTTGTCCTCGGAAGAGACGACGCCGATGGCGTTGGCGCCCGCGATGGCGCAGAGCTGCACGGCGAAGCTGCCAAGTCCGCCCGAGGCGCCCCAGACGAGCACATTATCTGAGGGTTTGAGGACGTGCGGGCGGTGGCCGAACAGCATCCGGTAAGCGGTGGCGAGCGTCAGCGTGTAGCAGGCCGCCTCTTCCCAGGTGAGGTGTTTCGGGCGCGGCATGCACTGGCGCGCCTGAACGCGGCAGAACTGGGCGAAGGAGCCGTCGGGCGTCTCATAGCCCCAGATCCGCTGGGACGGGGAGTACATCGGGTCGCCGCCATTGCACTCTTCGTCGTCGCCGTCGTCCTGGTTGCAGTGGATGACGACTTCGTCACCGGGCTTCACGCGCGTGACCTTGCGGCCAACCGCCCAGACGATGCCCGAGGCATCAGAGCCGGCGACATGGAAATCTTCCTTATGGACGTCGAAGGGCGAGATCGGCTCGCCCAACGCGGCCCAGATGCCGTTATAGTTGACCCCGGCGGCCATCACGAGGACGAGCACCTCATCGGAGTCGATCTCGGGCACGGGCACCTGCTCGACCTGCATTGCGGTCGACGGCCGGCCATGACGATCGCGCCGGATCGCCCAGGCGTGCATCAGTTTCGGCACGTGAAATTCCGGCGGAATTTCCCCTATTGCATAGATGTCTTTTTTAACCCGTCCTGACGTTTCGTGGGCCATGAACTTTCCTCCCTCGTCTGATTCAAGGCCTTCAACGCTCTGTCCGGCGTCTTCACAGCCCCTGCTGGCGCGGGCACAGTGGCAAGTGTTGGATGGCGAGGCAAGAACAATGTTGCGCTGCACAATCGCCTTTCTGGACCTTTGAGGCACTTTTTTCATGGCTGTCTGCCCGCTCGTACACCTGAATGGCGCGGTCCTGCCGCTCGGCGGGGCGCACATTTCGCCGCTGGACCGGGGATTCCTGTTCGCCCATGCGGCGTATGAAGTGACGGCGGTCTATGACGGGCGGTTTGTGGATTTGGACGGCCATATCGCGCGTCTTGCCCGAACGCTGGAGGGGATCGGCATTCCAAATCCGCACCCACCCGATGGCTGGGCGGCGCTGCATGAGTCGCTGATCGCGCGCAATGAGATGACCGAAGGGCTGGTCTATCTGCAGGTCACCGGCGGGGCCTATGAGGGCCGTGACTTTGCCGGGCCGGAAATCCTGGCGCCGACCGTGTTTGCCTATGCCGATGCCCGCAGCTTGATCGGCCCAGCCGCCGAGCACGGCATCCGCGCGGTCTTCTTGGAGGACACCCGCTGGAAACGGCGCGACATGAAGACGACGCAGCTCCTCTCCCAGGCGCTGGCTTACCGGGCCGCGAAAGGCGAGGGCGCAGAAACGGCGTTCATGGTCGAGGACGGCTTCGTCACCGAGGCGGCATCTGCGAATATCTGGATCGTGATCGGGGCAGGGGAACTGATCACGCGGGACCTGTCGCCCGCGATCCTCCCCGGCATCACACGGGCGGGGGTCATGTCGCTGCAGGCGGCAGGCGGCTTTACCATCACGGAGCGCGCTTTCACGCTGGATGAGGCCCTCGCCGCGGCTGAGATCTTCACAAGCTCCGCGGGCGCGATGATCGCGCCGGTCGTCGAACTGGCGGGGCAGAAGATCGGCACGGGTCAGCCCGGCCCGGTCACACGGCGCGTACAGCGATTGTATTACGAGGCGATCGGCGCGGATGTTTCGGCGGTGGCGCCCTGGGCTTTGCCGCGGGCCTGAAGCACGGCCCTGGCCTTGAGCGTCAGGATGATCAGCGCCAGCCCCAGCGTGACGATATTCGACAGGATGATCGGCAGCGAGCCAAGCAGGATGCCGTAGGCCAGCCAGACAGCGATCCCGGCCGTGAACATCGCATACATGATCAGCGAGATGCCCTCGGTCTGCCCTGTCCGTACGATGTGTACCGCTTGTGGCACGAAGGAAAGCGTGGTCAGGAAAGCGGCGATGAGGCCGATGAGGTCGGTCATGGGCGGGGCCTTTGCTTGGCTTGGCCCGGCGAGCCTTATCCGCTTTCGCTGCGGGGCTCCAGACGGATCAGCGCGGCTTTGGCTCGTCCGGGTCGATCACTTCGCCTTCGATGACGATGCCTTCGACATTGCCTTCGCCTTGCCTGTGGAAGGCGGCGCTGAGTTCGGTGCGCATGCCGGCGAGGCCTGGGCCGGCCATGCGCGCGCTGATTTCATTGGCGATGAGGGCGATGGCAGCCGTCAAGGCGGCGATTCCGGCATCCAGCAATGTGATCTCGCGGGCGAGCGACGTGTCGCGGAACAGGGCCAGGACGCCGAGCGTCAGCACGAATACGCCGATCAGCAGGCCGAGCCGGAACGCAAAGCCCATTGCCAGCTGGGCTGGGCGCAGCACGGCCGGAATGCCTGCGATGCCGGCGAGGCGTCGGCGCTCATACAGGCTGACCGCCAGCATGGTCGCAGCGAGGATGCCGAGCGCAAACGGGCTGCGCTGCAGGATCGCAAGCAGGAAGGCGCCTGCCGGAAAGGCCGCCAGCGACAGGAGGCGCAGCTTCAGGACGGTTTTCAGGCTGGTGATGGGTTGAGGCATGACGGCGCGCGTTTCGTAACTGGGAGATGGCAAGGGTGCCGCAGCCCGGCCGGTCGGACAAGGGCTTCTCTGTGCCGCTTGCCAGAGGGCCGGGTGTCGGTCATGTTGCGGCGCAACAAGGGGAGGCAAAGACAAGACATGACCGAAGCCGCCGGCAAAACCAAAGTTCCATTTCAGAATGCGCCTGAGGCGCCCTGGATCTTCCGGACCTATGCGGGCCATTCCACGGCCAAGAAATCCAATGAGCTCTACCGGCTGAACCTCTCCAAGGGACAGACGGGCCTCTCGATTGCCTTCGACCTGCCGACCCAGACGGCCTATGACGCCGACCACATCCTCAGCAAGGGTGAAGTCGGCAAGGTTGGTGTGCCGGTCAAGCATCTCGGCGATATGCGCGCGCTGTTCGACCAGCTGCCGCTGGAGCAGATGAACACCTCGATGACGATCAATGCGCCGGCCGCCTGGCTGCTGGCACTGTATGTCGCGCTGGCGGATGAGCGCGGCGAGGACCGCAGGAAACTGCGCGGCACGACGCAGAACGACATCGTCAAGGAATACCTGTCGCGCGGCACCTATGTGTTCCCGCCGGAACCGTCGCTGCGCCTGATCGCGGATATGGTAAGCTGGTGTTATGTTGAGGTTCCAAAGTGGAACCCAATGAATGTGTGTTCCTATCACCTCCAGGAAGCGGGCGCGACGCCGGAACAGGAGCTGGCCTATGCGCTGGCAACGGCGATTGCCGTGCTGGATGAGGTGAAGGCCGGCGGGCAGGTGCCGGAATCAGACTTTGAGACGGTGTTTGGCCGGATCTCCTTCTTCGTGAACGCCGGTGTCCGTTTCGTAACGGAACTCTGCAAGATGCGAGCGTTTGTAGATCTCTGGGAAGAGATCGGCCGCGAGCGGTACGGCGTCACCGATCCCAAGGCGCTGCTGTTCCGCTATGGCGTGCAGGTCAATTCGCTCGGCCTCACTGAGCCGCAGCCGGAGAACAATGTGTACCGCATCCTGCTGGAAGCGCTGGCGGTTACGCTATCCAAGCGCGCCCGCTGCCGCGCGCTGCAGCTGCCGGCCTGGAATGAGGCGATGGGCTTGCCGCGGCCCTGGGATCAGCAATGGTCGCTGCGCCTGCAGCAGATTCTCGCCTATGAGACGGACCTGCTCGAGTATGAAGACATCTTCGATGGCAGCCATGTCATCGCCGCCAAGACCGAAGAGTTGAAGGAGCAGGCGCGCGCAAGCCTTGCCCAGATCGACAGCCTCGGCGGGGCCAAGGAAGCCATCGGCTTCATGAAGGAGAGCCTCGTCAGCGCGCATATCGACCGGATCCGCGCCATCGAGAGCGGGGCGCTGACGGTCGTCGGCGTCAACCGATTCACGGAGACAGCTGAAAGCCCGCTCGGCACCGGCGACGGCGCCATCATGACCGTCGATCCAGCCGAGGAGGCTGCGCAGGTGCGCGACCTGAAAGCCTGGCGGGCGGCGCGCGACCAGGATGCGGCAGATGCGGCGCTGCGCGGCCTGCGCGAGGCAGCCGCCGAGAACC
>JBKBVT010000169.1:0-5400 GCA_046289305.1 Hyphomonas sp.
GAGCGTAACGGACCTCGAGAGGACAGCGAGATTCTTTCGTGAGATCGGGAACTACGAGACTGTCTGGCAGGGGCCGCTAGAGCCAGCCGAAATAGCCTTCCTCGGTCTGCCGGAAAACGCATCGGCCGAGGCGCTGGTTCTTGCAGCGCCGGGGTCACAGCATGGTTGGATCCGGCTCGTCAGGTTTGACAATGCCGGACAGAAGGTGCCGACGCGGCCGGGCGCGCGCGCGTGGGATACCGGCTGCATCTGGTCCCTGATGGTGCGGGCCAATGGCATGGACAGCATCTATAACGACGCCATCGAAATGGGGTGGTGGACACAAACGCCAGTGACTGACCTTACATTCGGGGAGTCCCAGCTCAAGGTCGTCGTTTTTCAGGGGCCTGACGGGCTGCAGGTGCAAGCCTATGAGCGTCTGTCGCCGCCCCTGCCGAAAGCTTTCGGCACGTTCGAGCGGATCAGCCAACCCTTCAATATCATGCAGATGAGCCGGGACCGGGAAGCGGTCAGGGTACTGATGGAAGACGTGCTTGGCTTCGGGCGCTTCTGGTTTGGCGATCCTTATACCTCGGACCAACCCACAGATATGCCGCTGGGTATCCCGCGCAATCTCACGACTACTATACCTTATAAGGCAGCGATTTTTGAACCTGCACCCGGTGAGTTCGGCCGTATGGAGTTTATCGAGATCGAAGGGCTCGACGGACATGATTACGCTGATCGCTGCGCCGCGCCGAATCTCGGCTGGCTGTCAGTTACGTATCCCGTCAAAGATGCGACCGCGGCGGAAGCCACGATCAAGGCCAGAGGCTGGCCGGTTGCCTCGTCCGTCGATGAATTTGATCGAGGGCCCCAGGGCGGGGTCAGGATCTTTGCAATCCGCTCGCCCGATGGCGCTTGGATCGAGTTTGTGGAGTAGCCCGCGCGACCTCCTTATGATGATGCGGCTAGCCTGAATGTTGCGCCAGAAAAGTCGCTCTAACCCATTGTTATCGGCGCCGAAGTAATGCGTCATAACTGACGCATTAAAGGCCGTAATAGTTTATTGGGTGCCAAAAATGGCGCATAAAGTGGACTTCTCGACGGCTTCAAGCGAAGCCATCATTGAGGCGTTATGCAAACGGCTCGACGAAATCCGGCTGAGCCGCAATCTGAGCCAGGCCGGGCTTGCGGCGGAGGCAGGCGTCTCACGCCGCACGATGACCCGCCTCGCAGCTGGCCAGTCCATTTCACTCGATTCCTTCCTGCGCATCATGCAGGCCCTGCACCTCGCCGACCATCTCGCCACCCTGCTGCCGGGTCCGGCTGAACGGGGCAGAGCGCCAGCGCGCAAGTGGCAGGCGCGCGGCGCCTGCCGGATGGAAGTGGGGCGATGAGGCGGAAGAGGAATGACGGATACAGCCCGCGTCATCCTCTGGGGCAGGAATATCGGCGCCGTTACCTGGTTTCCCGAACGCGGGATCGGCGTCTCAGTACACGCCGGAATTCTCCCGATCGGGCATCGGCGTCGCGCCGCTGATGATGCCCCTGACGGATGCGCCTTATGAATTCCCGTCACTGTCGCGTGTTTGGCGCGCTTGCGGGTCGCTGCGCCAGAATGGCGTCCTTCATGTCGTCGCTGGATACGAACTTTCCTCTTTGCCGCTCGATCAGAAGCGTTCGCAACGCCTCAAGCTCCAGCTCGTCATTTTCGAAACGCAGGCGCAACAGTTCCAGTCCCTGCTGCAACGCAGCGCTGACGGATGGAAATCGACCCTTCTCGACGAGTTGGCGAGCGAAGGCAGCCTGTTCGTCGGTCAGCGAGATCGAAGATTTGACAGTCATAAGCTCTCTCCTTGTGACCGTTAAGTACTACCAGGTAGCACCCAATTCGAGTCCCGCGCCCTGCTTTTGATCGACCGCGCACGTCAGGGCGCTCAAGGACAGCCAGTCGGCGTCGCCATACCTGCCGGTCAGACAGGCAAGGCTGCTCAGGCATTTCTTGATCTCCTGTTCAGTGACCTGCCGGCCCCTGTCCTTGAGCGCGCCTCTCTTTGCTTTGCAGGCGCGAATGTCAGGCCTGCGCCTTCGGACGGTTCCAGACCAGGACGCCGGTGCCTTCCTTTTCATTTTCGAAGAAGGCGGCGCGCATCGGGTGTGCAAAGCCCGGATCATCGAGCTTCACGGCGAGGTAGGGTGTCTCGCCGTCTTTCGAGTCCTGACGCCAGGCGGCGCCAAGTTCCGCGCCGCCGGCATAAAGCCGGAAGTCGGGGGCGTCCTTTGCCTTGCCCTTGTCCCTGTTCGGGACGAGCTGGGCTTTGACGTTTATGGTCATGGTACGGATGGTCCCGGTCCAGGTTCCGTCCTTGAGGTTGAATGCGCCGATCTGTGCCATGGGTCAGTCTCCTTTGCTGGCATCTGTCTGAAGGGCCCGGCGGGCCCGCCTGAACCCGGCGTCTGACGCCAGGAAGGTCTCGATCATGGCGGCCGCGAGGGTCTCGGCCCGCTCCGCCTGGCCGTAGGTGGCCTCATAGATCGCGGCATAGTCGGTCAGCGCCGCATGGATTTCCGGATCGAGCGCAAGGGTGATCCGCGCCGGTGTCCGGTCCGGGATACGGTCCAGCCGAAGGGTCATCGGGCAGGCTCCTCATAAGGGCGCAGGACAAGGTCGCGGGTGACGATGACCCGGACCGGCCAGCCGGGACGCACCGTGATCGTCGGCTGCACGGCGAGGCTGCGATCGACGGCGCGCTGGCCGGCCTGGCTGACCGTGTCGGTCGTGCCCCGGCGGATGGCGCGTTCGATATCGCCGTCGCCGCCGGGGCCGAGTTCGGCGCCGATGCCGAGGAGTGTGGCGAGGCCGGCCGCTGCAAATATACGGCGCCAGTGATGATCGGTCTGGTCGCTGAGCCCGGCATAGCCGGATACGTCGCTTCCGGGTTCGGTAATCGTGATCGAGGCCCCGTCCGGGAAGATGACCCGGTCCCAGACGATGAGGGCCCGGTCCTGTCCGAACGCGATTTCTGACTGGTAGCGCCCGATCAGGCGGCTGCCCTGGGGTATCAGCAGGTAGCGGCCGCGGACGGTGTCATAGACGTTCTGCGTGACCTGGGCGATGACCGTACCCGGAAGATCGGAGTTGATGCCGGTGATCAGGCTCGCCGGAATCAACGCGCCGGCCATCAGCTGGTAGGGCGAGACGGGCGTCTCGATCCGGTTCGGATTGCGGATGTCGGACCGCTCCCCGGCAGACGCAAAGGCGGACTTGCGGTCCTGCAGGTTCGGGTCGATCTGCAGCGAGAGGTGTGGGGCCATGAGTTGCGGCGCGGCCGTCAGCGCGAGCAGCTCGGAGGTCAGCGAGGCGGCGGGGTTCGGAACGTCGGCACTGGGGAGGGCGGCGGCGCGCTCTTCGAGCCGGAAGAAGAGCGGCGCGCGGTCGGCCTCCTCGGCCAGCGCCGCCTCCCGGAGGCGCCGGGCGCGTTCGGCGTCGGCGCCCGGGTCCGGGCGGAAATCGGTGTAAGCCGGCGCGCGGGTGTCGGGCCAGGTCCCGTAGCGGCGTTCTGTCTCCAGGACCGTTGATCCGAGATCGCCGGGCATCGGGGGCCCGAGCTGCGGGATGCCCGGCGCATCATAGGCGGCTGGCAGGGCGGACAGGCCGGCCGGGCGCTGCACCTGGCCCTCCGTAAAGATGTCAGCGCCTGCGCCGGCTGCGTCCAGCTTTGGCGGGGCGAGCGCGATGCCGGTCGCCGCAAACAGGCCCAGCGCGCCGAGACCCGCCGCAACGATCAGGACCTTGCGGTTGATCTTCACCGCGCGGCGCGGCTTCTGGCGGATCTTGAGCGCCTCAGCCTGCTCATGGAAGGGGCGGGGGGCGGTCACCGCGAGCGCCTCGTGCCTGCCAGCCGGGTGATCCGCACTGCCGTCTGGGGCCGCGTGCCGAGCCGGAGCTCGGCCGCATCAAACAGCCGGTCGACGATATACCAGCTGCCCCGGACCCGGTAGTTGACGAGTTCGGCGCCGCCGCCTGCGCCGAGCACGAACAAGGGCGGCATGTCGGCGGCGCCGATGCCGTCCGGCATCCGGATATAGACCTGCCGTCCGTCGTCAAAGACGCGGACCGGCGTCCAGGCCGGCCGGTCGCCGCTGAGCCGGTAACCAAAATCAAGCGCCTCGAGATCGAGGCCGTGATCCACCGAGACGCGCTCCTCTTTCAGCGCGGCCCGGTTGCGGGCGGCAAGGCCCGCGAGCGCGTCCTGCGGATAGCGCCAGGACAGCGCCGCCATATAGCTGCCAGGGGTCGATTCCAGTTCGAGATGATAGGTCCGCCGGTCGGTCGCGATCATCAGATTGGTACGGATCCCGGCGCTGACGGGCTTGACCAGGACATGGGCGCGGGCGGTCTGTCCGGAGCCAGACACCGTGTCACCGACAACCCAGCGTACGGTGTCACCGGCCGAGACCGAGACGAGGTTTTCGCCGGGTTGCAGCGCGATATCACTGACCTGGCCGGGGCTGGCATACAGGCGGTAGAGCGCGCCTTCCGTATAGGGATAGATCTGCACCGCATTGACGAAGCCGTCGAGCGAGGGCTCGATCAGGGCGCCGGAGCGGCCTTCGCGCACCGCCTTGTCGGGCGCAATGGCTGCCGCCGGGCGGGCGATGTCCGCGCCGACCGGTTTCATCTGGCCAGGCAGGGGCAGCGGGATGGCGGTCTCGACGATCTCGACGCGCGCCGGTTCGGGCGCGGCGACCGGTATGGCGGCGATGAACGCGCCGGCCGCGAAATCCGGTTCAGGCGGCGGCGCGCTCGCGCAGGCGGCCATCAGGGAAAAGGACGAGGCAATCAGGGCCGGGCGGATCATGGTCTGTCTCCTGTGACGAGGTCTTCGGTCCAGCTGAAGGCATGGACATAGAGGCCGAGGGGGTTGGTGCGCAGGCGGGCCGCGCTGCGCGGGGGCTGGACCCGGATCGTGAACATGCCGGTGAAGCGTTTTGCTTCCCGCAGGGCGCCGTGCTCATAGCTCTTCTCGATCCAGCGCGCCTGGAACGAGGTTCCCGAGACCGGCACGACGCTGACCACCTCGACGGCGCGGGTCCGCCGCCCGATATCCGCAAACGGATCATCTGCGGTGGCATGGGCGCTCAGCGCCGCCGCGCCCTGGGGCGTCACATAGTCATAGGCGCGCAGCCAGTTCTCGCGCACGACCACCGGATCGGCAGAGAGGCTGCGGATGTCGGCAATGAACCGGGCGAGATGATGGGCGATCTGCGCCTCGGTCGGATCATAGGCCTGCGTCGCGGGACCGATCGCCCGGACCGTGCCGGTCTCATCGACTTCGACAATGTAAGGCGTGACGGTCGACTGCAGGCTCCGCCAGATGAGCGCGCCCGACATCGCAAAGCAAAGGACGAGGCAGC
>JBKBVT010000170.1:0-5396 GCA_046289305.1 Hyphomonas sp.
AGCGCCACAACCTGCGGCACGCCGTACAGAAACGGGATGCAGCAGGGCAGGGCGAGCAGGAACAGGCTGGCGCCGAAAGCGCTCTCGTCCAGCCGGTCGAAGATCTCGCGCAGCGAGAAGCCCTCCTCCGGGGCGGCCTCGGCCAGCGCCTCGATGGTCTGGAGCAGGGTGCGCGGGGTTTCGGCGGCAGCAGCAGCTGCGCCGGGGGCGTCGGGGGGAAGCATGGACATGGCGGGACCGTTTATAGACCTCAGAGATTGACAGATCACTCCCCCCTCATGCAGGAGTTGCGCCGCCCGATGAGGCGCCCCTGTGGTGGAATGGTAGACGCGGCGGATTCAAAATCCGCTTCTGGCAACAGAGTGCTGGTTCGAGTCCGGCCAGGGGCACCATCCGGCCGTTTCAGATGATCCGAGAACGTCCGAAACATCATAAAATATGCAAAAATTTGAAGTCGGGCCAGAGCCCTATTTTTTTCGTGCGATGTATTGGCATTTGAGGTGTCTTTTTCACGATTAATTAATGGCAATGGGAGTAAGCAGTAAGCACGGTCCTAATGGATAGATGGATAGACAGCTAAAGCTGCAATAGACCGCAAAATGTCTAGGGGGTTCCAAGTGTAAATCTGCCCTGGAATCAAAAATCCATCAACGGGCCGACTTAAAGAAGTCGGTTCTTTACTGTTCGGGAAGCTGTTGGCAGGCGTCTGTGCAATGGTTTTCGCAGTATCCATCAAGGAACTACTTATGAAAAAATTCACCGGGTTTTCCATGTCGGGCGTCATCGCTGCGGCCGTCATCAGCGCATCGCTGTCTGTCGTCACGGCAGGTCCTGCCATGGCCCAGTCGGGTTCGCGCCTGTGCGGCTGGTCCGCCCCGACCCCGACCGGCTATATCGGCATCCTGTATGAGGCCCGCCAGAAAGACGCCTCCTACACCAAGCAATGCAACGAGGCGATCGACAAGATCAACGCCACCATCCAGGGCAATCCGCAGCTGAAAGCCCTGACCTGGACCAAGCACAACAAGGCCACCTGCGAGAGCGTGGGCAACAGTTTCATGTCGTCCAACTCGCAGCAGGACATGTGCGAAAAGATGACCGCGAAAGAGCCCTACCAGGTCGTCAAGACGAACGCGACGAACACGACAACCTACACCAAGATGTAAGTCATTCGTTGACTGAACATTGAAACGGAGCGTGTCGAGTATCTGCCCGGCACGCTCCTTTCTGGTCGCATACAGATTCTTGAATTTACGGGCGTGCTGCTGGGCCTTTTAGGGGCGCCGGTCTCATCGCGCCCGGTTGCGCTTCCGCTCATCCGTAGGAACTCGATCCATGAAGAAATTCGCATTGCTGGTGACGCTAAGCTGCCTTCCACTGGCTGGCTGCGCCAGCCTGCCCGGCCGATCCGCAGACATCGCGGCGCATTCGACTCATCAGAGTAATGCCGTGCGGGATGCTCTGCGGGCTGAGATTCGCAACCAGCCGACCAATGCAGCGCTTCACTTCGAGCACGGAACATATCTGCTATCACAGGGCACCTATGCCGACCTGGTATTGGCAAGGGTCGCCTTCTCGACGGCCGCCCAGCTGGCGCCCGACTGGTGGGAGCCTGAGCTTGGCCTGGCCGCGGTCGAGGCGCAGTCTGGTAATTCCGTCACGGCCCTTGCGGCCTTTCTCCGGGCCGGCGAAAAGCGCGGAGATGTGGACGCGCTCAGCCTTCCGATTGCGCTGGCGGCGTACAGGGCCGGTTATTTCCAGCTGTCGGCGAATGCCTGGTCCCGGGCACGGATGAACAGCGATGTTGGGCCTGCCGCGGATCAGGCGCGCCGTTTCCTGGAGGCGGCGTTTTCCGGGACAGGGGCGTATGAGACGGCGCAGCTGTCTGAGCGGATGCGGGGAGCAGGCGAGCCGGCGCCGTTCGAGGCGAGCCCTAACGTCACCATCAATGCCTATATCATCAAGCGGTCGCACGCGAGCACGTCTTCAATCGGGCTGAACCTGCTCGAATCCCTTCAGCTGCAGTTCGGCGCCACACTGATCAATCAGAGCTATGAGAAAAGTACGGACATGCCCGCAGACCGGCAGATCAGCCGGAACCTCGCCGTGAGCATTCCCACCGTCACCTACGCGCTGCAGATCGCGCAGACCAATGAAACTGCCTACAACCTGGAATCGTCCCCCAGCGTGGTCGCGACCGAAGGCCAGCTGTCGCGCTTCTTCGAAGGCCAGAGCCTGACCATCCTGATTGCCGGGAATGCCCTCGTGTCCTCGACCCAGCTCGACAAGGATATCGGGGTGGACCTTCAGGTGACGCCGGTTACGGTGAGTGCGGATTATGTCGATCTGTCGGCCACGCTGGATGTGTCGGAGCTTTCGGGCAATTCCTTCACGGCGGTCGGCATCCAGACCATCCAGACCGACAAGACGACGACGCAGTCCAATGCGCGCGTGCCGTTTGGCCGGGCGCTGGCGATCGGCCTTGGCTCTTCGAGCTTCAAATATGAGGGAAACAAGGGCGTGCCGTATCTGAAGGACGTGCCGGGCCTGGGTTATCTTTCCGGCACCCGCACCAGCGGGGAAACACGTCAGGAGACGGTCGTTCTGATCGCGGTGAGCCGGGATGATGTCGAGCCGTTTGAAGCGCCCATCGATGAAGCGGCTCTGGCGCGGCAGCTTTTCAACTCCGAAGCCCCCGCGCCGGACCGCGTGTCGCGCCTCCCCTCCAGCGCGCCGGCGCTGGACTATGTGGCCTGGCTTTCGGGGGATCTTCGCTGAAATCGATCGCGGCAAGCGCTGTTGGGCCCGGGCAGCACACTGAGTGTACGCCCTGACGCCGGCTCAGGGGCCGCAATTGGCGTCTGGGCCGCGGATGTCCGAGAAGGCGACGAGATTGTATTGCGGCAGTAGGGTCTCAAGGGCTTCGCGGTTGGTTGGCTCAGTAATCACCTCGATGGAACCCAGGCAGCTTTTCAGCCAGTCCGGATCGACGAAAATCAGGTCCTTTCCGGGCCCTTTGTCAATGACAGCGCGGGCGGACCAGATGTCAGCGATATCGTAATACCCTTCGCCGACCGAGAATTCCCGCCGGAAATTATTGTGCAGCCGATATGTCAGCTCACTGCGCATCAGGTTGTCGGAAACGACGGATTCGAAACGCGGCTGGTCGGGCGTCAGGCCGTTCCTGCCGAGCGCTTCGATCAGCCTGTCGCGGTCGGGCGGCTGCGGCGCGCCGTGTACATACATGATCGAATGCTGGTCCAAATAAAGCCGCCTTGCGGCGGGCGCGATGTAGTTCGCGCAGGATGAGACACACCATCCGACCACTTCCACATCCAGCGCCATGCTCTTGAGAACATAGGCTGCAAAGATCGCCTGATTGACCTCGCCGCCAGTCGACGAAATCACCAGTCGCTGCGCGCCGGCCGGCGCTTCGATGAGGCAGTTGACGAGCTGCAAGGTTGTGCCGCCGACATAATGTATCTGTCCACCCGGATAGCTACACTCATATGCCCCGACGTCGGAGGGGCCTGCCTGGAGGGCCGCCAGTTGCACCTCCAGCGCCGCGGCGGAGCGCTCGCGGGTCAGGGCGGCCGGGCCGAACGCTTCCGCTGTGGCACATGCCGGAAGAAGGCCAGCGAGCAGACAGGAGATATAAAGGACTGTGCGATTGACCATCACCGCTACCTTTCCCACCCAAAGCTTTAGATCGTCTCCAATGGGTTGAAATGTGCAGGAGAACAACGGCCATTGCAACTCTTTTGACGGGGACGGTCGGCCCTCAGGGCATGCGGCCCGGCGCTAGAACAGTTCCCCGCCATAATCCGTCAGCGGATAGTCTGCCTCCGCTTCGTAGCGGGTGGGGCCGCCGGGGCGGCCGGGGCGGCTGGAAAAGAGGTGGAAATGGGTGGCGGGGAAGGGGCCGGCGCGGAAGGTCTGGTGGGTTTCGGTCCAGGCGCGGGCGTCTTCCAGCGGCGTGCCGTGGAGATAGGCGAGGGTGATGTGCGGCGTGTAGGGACGCCGCTCGAGCGGAATGGCAAGGCGCCGCGCCGCCTTCTCGCACTGGCTGGCCAGCGCGCGCAGTTCGTCGCTCTCGCGAATGCGGGCCCAGACGGCGCGCGGCTCGCGCCGGCCGAACCAGCCCATGCCCTCGATACTTAGGTCGAACACGGGCCGGTCGATCTCGCCGAGCAGGTCGTCGAGATCATGGGCGCGGGCCGTTTCCACATCGCCATAGAAGCAGAGCGTGATGTGGAAATTCTCAACCGGCCGCCAGCTGGCGCCGCTCAGATTCTTCTGCAGCGGGCGCAGCGCCAAGGCGACGGGGCCTGGAACGGGCAGAGCGGCAAACAGGCGGAGCATGGCCGCCTCTTCACCACAGACCAGCGGACGTGAAAACCGCAAAGTTCGCGCCTGTCCGGCGCGAGCCTCTAACGTGCGAGATGGTCAAGTTTTTCGAAATGCTCGGCCAGCAGGTAATAGAAGGTGACGCGGGATTTCTGCCCGCCCTCATCCTTCATCCGCTCGCAGATCGCCTGGATCGCGGCGTCGAGTTCGGCCTGCTTCTGGGCGAGGCCCAGCTTGCCGCGGCACCATTTCTCCCGCACCCGGTCAAGCTCGCCATTATCGCTGCAGGCGACGAGCGAGCTGTCGCGGTTTCGCAGGGCAATCCCCAGATGCCCGACGATCCGCTCCGCAGCGGCCTGATTATATCCCTTGGAGTATTTCCTGATGTTGTCGGCGTAAGCTGAAGCATCGGCCATGAGTGTCCCCTTCTATCATGAGGCATGCCTCCTGATGGAGCCCCGCCACACTTAAAGGTTTAACCGAGGCCAAGGCGCTGTCAATGTAATGCAAATGGCCAAGGCTGCATCATTTGCGGCAGTTCGGGGGCTATTTCAAAGAATGCGGCAATATTGGGATGATAGTGTCGTATACTTTACATAGCGCAATAATCAGCGCGTGTGCTTGGGCCTGTGCCAGCTCTCGTTTTCTGCGTGAGGCCCGGCGGCTGCGGTCCAGCCGCGCGTTGCGGCAGAAATGCCCCGGTTTTGCTTGCGAAACGGGACCAATGTCACCATATTCCCGGTCAAACGGCGCCCTCCCAGGCGACCCGTTCAATGAAAGGACTTGGAACACATGAACGACTTCAACCGGAGCTTCGGTGCGGTCGATGCCCGTACGATGGACACGTCCGTCAACGCCGGGCTTCGCACCTTCATGTTGGGGGTCTATCAGAAACTGGCCCTCGGTATTGCGCTGTCTGGCGGTATTGCCTTCCTGGTCGGCTCCACGCCGGCCCTGTTCGGCGTTCTCGTCGGCACGCCGCTTTTCTACGTCTTCCAGTTCGGGCCGCTGGCGCTGATCTTCGGCTCGGTCTTCCTGATGAAGAACCC
>JBKBVT010000171.1:0-5379 GCA_046289305.1 Hyphomonas sp.
TTACAGACGCTAAGGCCTTCGGCCCGGCATAGCCTGAAATGCGGAGGCGAAAGCCTCCGCATTTTTTGTTAGACAGCCCCGATGAACACCCAACCGCACCCAACGCTCGCGCGCGTGGACGCGCTTGTCGCCGCAGGCGATACTGTCTCGGCGATAGCGCATCTGAAGACAGCCCTGGCGGCGGACCCTCGCTTCTTCGCGGGATGGATCCGCCTGGGAAACCTTCTTTATTCGGAGGAATCCTATGCGGACGCGATCAGCGCCGTGCAGGAAGCCGAGCAGTGCGACCCGCTTCAGGCGGAGTTCCGGTCCATCCAGGCCAGCATGCAGAGACGAGACTTTGCCCAGGCGGAGCGGACGGCCAAGCATATGCTCGACAAGGCGCCCGGCCATCCGCGCGCCGTCTTCACACTGGCGCATCTGGCGCAGGCGAGGGGGGATGATGAGGGCCGGATTGCCGCCTTGCAGTCCGGGCTAAGCCAGTCGCCGGCAAACCTGTTTCTGCGGACACAGCTGCTTACCGCCTATGAAGAAACCGGTGCTTACCGGGCGGCCATCGAGACCGCGCGGCATATCGCGGAGATCGAAGAGTCTTTTGAAAGCCTTCGGGCGCTTGCAGATATCTTGTTCCGATTCGGTCAGCACGGCGAAGCGCTTGAAGCCTGTGACCGGGCAGATCGTTTCTGCGGGGATGAACCCGCGAAGCGCAGTCAGCTGGATATAGTCCGGGGGCAAATCTACCGGATCCTCGGAGAGCGCGGGAAGAGTGAAGCGTCTCTCCGGTCTTCGCTCGCAGGCGACGCTCAGAATGCCGCGGCCTGGTGGGCGCTCGCGGACTTCAAGACCTACCGCTTCTCGGATGGCGACCGAAGGGCGATGCGCGATCTTGTGAACAGCCCCCAGGCCAGTCCGGATCAGAAGAGCATGGCGGCGTTTGCGCTGGCAAAGGCGAGCGAGAGCGAAGGCGACTGGGACGCGGCCATGTCTTTGTACCGCACCGCGAATGAATTGAAGCCCGGCCCGCGGCATGATCTGCAGCGTTTCTCAGGGGCAATTGACCGGATCATCAGCGCCTTCACGCCGGTCACGCTCGCGCTGCAGGCCGGCGACCAGATAGACGGCCCGGTGCCTATCTTCATTGTCGGGCTGCCCCGATCGGGCTCGACGCTGATCGAGCAGATCCTGGCGAGCCATACGCAGATTGAAGGCACGCATGAGTTGCCTGCGCTGCCGGGCATCAAGCGGAAGGCGCACAGCCTCTGTGTCACCCGTTTCGGCGGCGACTATCTGAGCAATGTGGGCAGGCTGCCGGCGGCGGATCTCTCCAGTCTGGGACAGGCCTACATTTCCGAGGGCGGATTGTTCCGGTCCGGTAATTCCCGGTTCTTTACCGACAAGATGCCCTTCAACTTTGAACATGTGGGCCTCATCCACAAGGTCCTGCCGAAGGCGGTCATTGTGGATGCGGGGCGCAATCCGCTCGATTGCGGATTCAGTCTGTACAAGCAGTATTTCTCTGCCGGATCCAGCTTCAGCTACAGCCTTGAGGCGATTGGGGATTACTATCGGGGATATCTGAGGCTCATGGACCATTGGGACACGGTCCTGCCCGGCAAGGTGCTGCACGTTCAGTATGAAGAGCTTGTCAGAGCGCCGGAGCAACAGATCCGGCGGCTATTGGAACATGTCGGTGTAGCCTATGAGGAGGGCTGCGCCGAGTTTCACAAAACACGGCGGCCGGTCCGCACGGCGAGCAGCGAGCAGGTCCGCCGTCCCATGTACGCCGACAGCATCGGTGCCTGGCGCAATGTGGAATCGCACCTTGAGGGTCTGAAGGCCGCCCTGGGGCCGGATGTGCTGAAACGGTTCGAGCGCTATCTGGGCCCGACCTGACGCGGCGCCTCAGTCTTCAGTGATCTCGTCAAAGAAAACCTCGCCGTCTTTCATGACGAAGGCGACTTCCTCCAGCACACGGATGTTTGCCAGCGGGTCGGCGGTGACGGCGATGATGTCGGCGCGCTTGCCGGGGGTGAGGCTGCCGATTTCGTCCTTGAGGCCGAAGAGTTCGGCATTGCCGATGGTGGCGGCGCGGATGGCGTCGGCGGGGGTCATGCCCCACTGGACCATATAGGCGAACTGGCGGGCGTTGAGGCCGTGGGTGTAGACGCCGGCATCTGTGCCATAGGCGATGCGCGCGCCGGCGCGGACGGCGGCCTGGAAACGCTCGCGCTGGGCCTGGCCAACCTCGCGCTCCTTCTCCAGCGATTCCGGCAGGATGCCGGCGGCTTCGCCCTCGGAGAGGATGAAGTCGGAGACATAGATGTCCATCGACAGGAAGGTGCCCTGGCGCACAGCGACCGCGAGGCTTTCATCCGTGATCAGACTGGAATGCTCGATCGAGTCGACGCCGGCCTGGAGCGCGGTGGCGATGCCGGCGGCGCCGTGGGCGTGGACGGCCACCTTGAGGCCGAGCTGGTGCGCCTCGTCGACGATGGCGGACATTTCCTCGAGCGTGAATTGCTGCGCGCCGATGGTCGTGCCCTTGGAGAGGACGCCGCCGGTGCCGCAGAATTTGATGACTTCGGCGCCGAATTTCTTGTTCTCGCGCACCTTGGCGCGTACGGCCCAGGGCCCGTCGGCGACGCCGCCCGCGGTCTCGGCGCGCTCATAGGGCAGGAGGTTGTTGTCGCAATGTCCGCCGGTGATGCCGATGGAAAAGCCGGCCGGGATGATCCTTGGGCCGACGATCTCGCCCATCTCGATGGCGTCCTTCAGGTCGACATCGGTATAGCCCGGCCCGCCGAGATTGCGCACGGTGGTGAAACCGGCGCGTAAGGTACGCTCGGCATTGGCGACGCCGGAGATGGCGGAGCGGGGCGTGGAGATGGCGAGGCGGCGATAGCCGTGAAGGTCGGCGCGGCTGGCGAGATGGACATGGCTGTCGGTGAGGCCGGGCAGGAGGAAAGCGCCCTCCATGTCGCGGCGGGGAATGTCCGTGCTGCCGAGCGTGCCGGTCTGGCCGATGGCGGCGATGCGGCCATCGGTGACGAGGATGTCCTGGCCCTCGAGGAAGGTGCCGCGATCGGTATCGAACACCTTGCCGCCGGTGAGGAGGAGGGATTCGGCGGAGGCGGTTGCGGCAAGGCCGGCGAAGACGCCGGCGGTCAGCAGGGCTTTGAACATGGGCAGGGGGACTCCTCAGAGGCGGTCAGGCTTTTCTAACCGTACTGTAACGCGCGCGGCCATAAGGGCCAGCCTCAGCCCGGAAAAGCGCGCGTTCCGCTGCGGCAGATGCCTGCCGATGGGGCAGGCGGCGCCCCCGCAGGAAACGGGTGGCGCGGCGCCGCGGCGCGGCGTATAGCACCGCTCCGATGACCCCCGCGCTCAGACTTGGTTTCCCCGCCGCCCTGCTGGCTTACCTGATCTGGGGAAGCCTGCCGCTGTATATCCGCGCGATGCAGCATGTCGGCGCGCTGGAACTTCTGGCGCACCGCGTGATCTGGTCGGTGCCGACGGCGATCCTCCTGATAGCTGTCGCGGCAAACTGGAAGGATGTGCGGGCGGCGTTCTCGGGCGCGCATCTCAAATGGCTTGCGCTGTCCGGTCTGCTGATCGGTATCAACTGGGCGATTTACATCTGGGCGGTGAACGCGGAGCGGGCGATGGAAGCCTCGCTCGGCTATTACATTAATCCACTGGTGAATGTGCTGTTCGGCATGCTGATCTTTTCCGAACGCCTGCGCCCGGCGCAATGGGCGGCGGTGGTGATTGCCGCCGTTGGCGTGGGCATCCTCGCCTTTGCGTTCGGGCGGGTGCCCTGGGTGGCGCTGGCGCTGTGCATGACGTTTGCCTGCTATTCGGTGATCCGGAAGAAGGTCGCCATCGACAGCCGGGCGGGGTTTCTGGTGGAGGTCGCGCTGCTGGCACCCGCGGCGCTGATCTGGCTGACCTGGTTTGCGAACACGCCGGAGGGGCGCTGGCTCGGCGGCGGGGGCTGGGACATTCTGCTCCTGATGGCGGCGGGGCCGATCACGGCGATCCCGCTCATTCTGTTTGCGCTGGCGGCCAAGCGGCTGCGCTTCTCGACGATTGGGATGATGCAATATATCGGGCCGACGATTCAGTTTCTCATCGCGGTGCTGGTGTTCCGCGAACCGTTCGGGATGGCGCATGCGGCGGCATTCGCCTTCATCTGGGCGGCGCTGGTTGTGTTCACGGCGGACAGCCTGATGGGCGATGCGAAAGCGCGGCGGCTGGCGCGCACGGCAAGGCCGGCCTGACCTCCAGAAAAAAAACAGCGGCCACCGGGTCAGGGGCCGCTGTGAAGGTCTAGGCATGATGGAGCGGGAATTCCGTCCGACTGTAACGTTGCAAGCAGCGTGCCGGAATCTGTAGCGGCTTATACAGAAGTCAGAGACAGCCGTAGACGGCCTCGACCAGGCTGACGGCGCGCGGATCCCCGACGAGGGACGGGGTCTGCTGGTTCATCACATAGGCGGCGGCCAGTTCACGCGCGGGATCGGCGATGGCCATCGAGCCGCCCCAGCCGCAATGGCCGGCGGTGTCCGGATTGGGGCCGAAGAAGCCGTGCTCATTCAGCATGATGCCGGCGCCGAAGCGGGTGTGCATGGGCAGGACGAGGTCCGGCCCGTCGACGCGGGGGGCGAGGAGGGCCTCGAGCGTCGCGCTCCGGAACAGGGTCTTGTCTCCGATCTGGCCGCCCCGCGCATAGGCTTCATACAGCTGGGCGACGCCGAGCGCGGTGCCGTGGCCGTTGGCGGAGGGGATCTCGATTTCGCGCCAGGCGGCGCCGCCCCGGTCGGGCGCGGCCCATTTGGAAATGAAGGCGGCGCGGCGCTCCGGGGTCACATTGCCGAACTTGGCCATGCCCTTGGGGCGCAGCATGTCGGCGATGCGCGGCACCTCGGACTCCGGTGTGCCGATGCGGAAATCGATGGTGAACGGCGCGCAGATGTCGTCGCGCAGGATCGTGCCGACGCTGCGCCCGGTGATGCGGCGGACAACCTCGCCGACGAGATAGCCCCAGGTGAGGGGGTGGTAGCCATGGGCCGTGCCGGGCGGCCACATCGGGGGCAGGGCGGCGAGCGCGGCGGCGCAGGCCGGCGGGTCGAGCCAGAGGGCCGGGTCGATCGCCTCGGCGAAGCCCGGCAGGCCCGCCTGATGGCTCGCCATCTGGGCGATGGTGATGCCGGCTTTGCCCTCCGCCGCAAACTCCGGCCAGACATCGGCGACGGGGGTTTCGTAACCGGCGGGCAGGGTGTCCACCGCCATGGCGAGGATGAGGGCGGAGATGCCCTTGCTGGTCGAATAGACCGGCAGGATGGTGTCTTCGGCCCAGGCGCGTTCTTTCGCCCGGTC
>JBKBVT010000172.1:0-5295 GCA_046289305.1 Hyphomonas sp.
AAGGGCGGCGGTGTGGGCGCCGTACTTGCGCGGAGCGTGCTGCCCGGTGTCAGGGGCTGGCGCGCTTCGATGATGACGGTGCGTTCGGGCTCGGCAGGTGTGGGCGGCAGGTCTGTGTCATGATCCTGCATCGGGCGCAGGAGCGCGCCGGGCACGGGGGCCGGGCCGGAGGGATGGGTCAGGAACAGGGCAATCTCGGCGGCGCGGCGGCGCACCAGCGCGTCCACGATCTTCACTTCACCGCCGGTGCGGCCCTTGCGCCAGAGCCACATCGCGGCGGAAGCGCCGAGCCGGTCGCCTTCATTCAGGCAGGCAAGCACATCGGAATTTCGGAATGCCCCTGCCCCGATATTCCAGGCAAAGGAGACGAGCGCGTCAAATTCCGGCTGGGTCAGCGGGGTGAGCACATGGTCGCGGATCGCGGTCTCGATTGGGGGCAGATCGACATGGCGCAGGACGAGTTCGGCATCGGCGCGGGTGACGGTAAGGCCCCGGCGGGCGGTGCGGGTATGGCCATAGCCGATCAGCCAGCGGCCATCCGGCAGACGGCTGGCGCGTGCGCGAAAGCCCTCGAAGCCCATGATGAGTTCGAGTCCCTCTGGAGATGTTCGCAGCGGGCCACCCAAAGTGCTGCTCCATTCTGGTACAAACGGCATTATGCCTACCGCGCCCCTGTGCAATCGGCGCGCCTATTCGCCTGGAGCGCGAGATTCGGCGGAAAAAAGGCAGGTTTACAGCAGGACGAGGCTCGCAAGGCCGAGGAATGTGAAAAAGGCCATCACATCGGTCGACGTCAGCACGAAAACCGATGAGGCAACGGCCGGGTCAGCCCCGAAACGTTTGAGGGTCAGGGGGACGAGGATGCCGGCAAGGCCGGACCAGAGGAATGTGCCAAGCATGGCGATGGCAATGACCGCGCCGAGTCGGATGTCCTGGAACCAGAGAAACGCAACAAGGCCGACACAGCTGCCGATCGTTACGCCATTGAACAGGGCGGTCAGCACTTCGCGGATCACCGCCCGGCGCGAGGCATTGCCCTCAAGCTGGCGCGAGGCGATGGCCCGCACCGCCACGGCCAGGCCCTGGCTGCCGGCATTGCCTGCCGTGGATGCGACCACCGGCATCAGGATGGCGAGGGCGACGATCTGCTCGATGGTCGCCTCGAAGGCCGAAATCACCGAGGCCGAGACAAAGGCAGTGGCGAGGTTCACGCCCAGCCAGGGCAACCGCGCGCGGACCGTATCGAATACGGTGTCAGAGGCATAAGCCGTGGATACGTTCGACAGGGCCAGCAGGTCTTCGCTGTGCTCTTCTTGGATGACGTCGACCATGTCGTCGACCGTGAGCATGCCGACGAGCCGGCCGGCAGAGTCCGTCACGGGCGCCGAGGCGAGCGAGTATTTCTGGAACTGGAACGCAACGTCTTCCTGGTCGAGATCCGTGGTCAGGGTCGCAACCGGATCCTGCATGATGTCTTCCAGCAGCACCTCGCGCGGCTCGCGCAGGAGCGCCGACAGGGTGACAATGCCGAGCAGGCGGTGGGCCGGGTCGATGACGTAGATCTCGTAGAAGGTCTCCGGCAGGTCCTCGCCGCGGCCGCGGGCATGGTCGATCGTCTCGCCGACACTCCAGAATTCCGGCACCGCCACGAATTCCGTCTGCATCAGACGGCCGGCGGTTTCCTCTTCATAGGCAAGGCTGCGTTCGAGTTCCGCCCGGTCGACCGGGGCGAGATCTTCGAGGATGCGCTCACGCCGGTCGTCCTCGAGGTCTTCAAGGATGGTCGTCGCGTCATCGGAATCGAGTTCGTCCAGCGCCTGGGCGACGGCCCCGTCGGGGAGCATGTCGACGGCGCCTTCGCGGTAGGAATCGCGCAGCTCGATCAGGATTTCAGACGGAAGCTCGCCGCCGAGCAGCTCGACCGCCTCCTCGAACTCGTCATAGGGCAGCGTTTCCAGCGCATCGGCAGCGTCCGCCGGGTGCATCCGCCGCAGTGTGCGCACCAGCCAGCGGATGTCGCGCTCAGCCACCGCATCGGCAATGTCGCGCACCAGCGCGGCATCGGCCTTGTGGGATTCATTCGGGTTCTGGGTACTGGTATCGCTCATGGGTGCCTGTCATGCCCGGCAAGCGTGAGCGGAGCAAGGGGCCAGCAGGCGAGACTCAGCTGTAGCGGAACTCTTCCCCTTCGAGGTCGATCAGGGGGAATTCGTCCTTTTCGGCCCAGTAATCCTGGGTGTGGGACCATTCCCGCTTTTCGCCGCGCTTCGGCATCAGGTGCATGGAGCGGGCAAGATAGCCGGGATTGAAATTGTCCTCATCGATCCAGGGCAGAATTTCCATATTATGGTCCTGCGGGCGCAGAGCGACCTCGACCTGTTTCACTTTTTTCTCGTCCATATGCTTCAGCAGGCGGCAGACGAGATCGCCGAGGATGTCGACCCGGAGGGTCCAGCTGGCCCGGAAATAGCCGAAGACCCAGACGAGATTGGGCACGCCGGTGAACATCATGCCGCGATATGTGACGGTGTCTGACCAGTTCACGGGCTGGCCATCGACCTGGAACGGGATGTTGCCGAGGACGGAGAGATTGAAGCCGGTGGCGGTGATGATGATGTCGGCTTCGAGCTCCTCGCCGGATTTCAGCAGGATGCCTTTCTCGGTGAACCGGTCGATATGGCCGGTGACGACGCTGGCCTGGCCGGCCTTGATGCCCTCGAAAAGGTCGGCTTCCGGGACGAAGGCGATGCGCTGCTGCCAGGGGCGGTAGGCAGGCGCGAAATGCGACATGTCATAGCCTTCCGGCAGGCAGGCCTTGACCCCCTCCAGCAGCTCCGTGCGCACCGTCTCGGCTTCCTCGAGCGAGCGGCGGGCGAATTCGGCACCTTCATAATTGTATTTGCGGCGGACGATCTCGTGAATCCAGGCTTCGTCGACGCCGAGGGTGCGCAGTTCATCGGCGAGCAGATTCTCGTTGCGCGCCGGGATGAAATAGGTGGGCGAGCGCTGCAGCAGGGTGACATGCGCGCACTGGCCCGCGATGGCCGGGACGACTGTGGCGGCGGTGGCGCCGGAGCCGATGCAGATCACCTTCTTGCCGGTGAGGTCGATGTCCTCCGGCCAGGTCTGGGGATGGACTATCTGTCCCTTGAAATCGCCCATGCCGGGCCATTCGGGCGTGTAGCCTTCGGCGTGATTGTAATAGCCCTGGCACATCCAGAGGAACTTGGCGGTGAAAGTGAGGATGTCGCCGGTGTCCGGCCGTTCGGCCTTGACGGTCCAGCGCTTTTTCGGCGTCGACCAGCTGGCCGAGAGGATGCGGTGGCGGTAGCGGATGTGGGGGGCGAGGGCGTTTTCCTCGATCACCTCCTCCATGTAGCGGAGGATTTCCTCACGGCTGGCGATGGGCGGGCCGATCCAGGGCTTGAACCGGTAGCCGAAGGTGTAGAGATCCGAGTCCGAGCGCGCGCCGGGATAGCGGTGCATGTGCCAGGTACCGCCGAAGGTCTCATAAGCTTCCAGCACGACGAAGGATTTCTTCGGGGACTGGGTCTTCAGATGATACGCGGCGCCGACGCCGGAGATGCCCGCGCCGACCACCAGCACATCGAAATGCTCGGTCTTCGCCTTTGCCTTGGGTGCGTTCAGTGATGCGGTATCGGCCATGCACGTTCTCCCTGGGCCGCGCCTCATGGGGCGGGCCGTTCCTGTCTGGCTGCAAGTTTCGCCCTGGGAGGAAGGCGCCGGAATACGCAAAGGACCCTAGCTGCCGCCGAGGCAAGCAAGGGGGTATGAGCGGCAGGCGGAGGCCGCGCGATGAGGGTATCGACAATTCACTATTTTCAAGATATAGAATGATTATCGTCTTTATATCGAGAGCCGTTTCCATGCCCACCCCCTCAGACGATCTGGCCGCTTTCGTTCTGGCAAATGATGACCTGAAGCGACTGGGTTCCAAAACATTGAGAAAGGTCGAGGAAGAGACCAGCACGGACCCACAGTTGCCGGGCAACTGGCTTTTGCTGGAAGTTAAGATGGCAGAAGACCGCGCCTTGATCCTGCGTATCGCGAAACTCGCGCTCGAAGCTGCCCCCGACGCACGCCGGGCCATTTCTGAAGACTGGATCAACCGGATGACGGCGCTCCTGGTGCAAGGCGAACGCGCGCCGGTCGATCTGGACATCGACCAGGACAATGCGCGGATGCGGGCGGATTATCTGAAAACGGTGCCCGCCTACACCGCAGCGCAAGTAAGAGAATTCCAGACGGGCGACCTGCCGGTGAACCCAAGCGATCCCGCCGCCCGTTGGAAACGGGAGAGCCGGATCTTCGCCATTCCAGAAGGACGGCTCGATCTTTTCCCGGCCTTCCAGTTCGCAGATGGCGCGCCGCGGCCCGAAATCCGCGCGATCCTCAAAGCCTTGCCGGAAGACATGACGGACTGGCAGCGGGCCTTTTGGTTCGCCTCGGTGAATGGCTGGCTGGACGGCCGCTCGCCTCAGGACAGCCTCGACAACGTCGCTGCGGTCGTATCTGCGGCTGGGCGACTGCGTGAACTGGCGATCGGCTGAGCGGGATGCGGGGGCCGGACGCGGGCAGTCTTGATAAACCAAATTTCGAGACGTTGCAGGGCGGATCAATCCTGCACCGGATCCACAGCTCGGCATTTGCTGGAAGCAGTTTCAATCCCTGCCAGGGGCAGCCGTCGCGCTTTGCTCCGATCACGGACCTTCAAGGCGATTGCATTCCGTCGCTTTATGCTGGCGGCAGCGTGGAATGCGCCATCTTCGAGACGATCTTTCATGATGTTCCGGTGACGCCGGGACGAAAGTCCGTGAGGGAACAAGAGATCTTAATGCGGTCGCACTCGGAGCTGATCGCTCAGCGGGACATTATCCTCGCAAGGCTGAATGCGCCGGACTTGCTTCGCTGGGGGCTTACGCTCGGAAATTTGATAACGACCTCAGCCGCGTTTTATGCCGAGACGGCGGCATGGGCGAAGGCGATCCACAATCAATTCCCAGATGCCCATGGGCTGACCTGGACCTCCAACCGGTGCGATCCGGCGAAGGCCTATCTGTTCTTTGGTGACCGGGTCTGCGCTACGGATTTCTCAATCGTGTCAAGCCGGGATGGCGCCTCGGACAAATCGCTGCTCGCAGATGTCCGAAGTGCATGCCAGCGGGCTGGTATACTGATCACTCGCTGAAAGCTCTCATTGGACACTCCGCCGCCGTCTCAGTTGCAGGGCGAGGCCGAGGGCGGCGGTGAGGAGAATGAGGACGGTGGCGAGCA
>JBKBVT010000173.1:0-326 GCA_046289305.1 Hyphomonas sp.
GCCATGGTTGGCATCCGCCTAGACCCCCGCCTCACATTCACATTCGCGTCAGGTTCAACCTGACAAATCAGTTACACGGACAAGACCGCCTCGCCTTGCCGGCGCGAAAGGCCTAGTCTGTAATGAGATTGCTCGTTGAGTATGGGAGGCGCTGGCATGGCGCATAAGATCTTCAGGACGGTCGCGGCCCTCGCGGCAACCGCGGTGCTGGCCCTCAGCGCCGGCGCCCAGGGCATGATCCGCGACGCGGAGATTGAGGAAACCTTGCGCGAGTGGACCGATCCGATCCTCGAAGTCTCCGGCCTGGTGCCGGAAGATGTCGGCCT
>JBKBVT010000173.1:336-5246 GCA_046289305.1 Hyphomonas sp.
TCTACATCATCAACGACTCCTCCCTGAACGCTTTCGTGGCGAACGGCCAGCGGATCCACATGTTCACCGGCCTCCTGATCGCGGCGGAAACACCGGGCCAGATCAAGGGCGTGATCGCGCACGAAACCTGCCACATCGCCTGCGGCCACACCGTCCAGCGCGGGCGCGCCGCCGCGGTCGCGATGCGCCCCGCGCTCATCTCAATCGGCCTCGGCATCCTCGCCATGGCCGCCGGTGAAGGCGGCGCGGGCGCGGCGCTGATCGGCTCGTCGCAGCAATTTGCGGCGCTCAACTTCTTCACCCATACCCGCGCCGAGGAAGCCTCCGCCGACGCGCATGCCGTGAAATATCTCGCCGCACTCGGCCAGTCGCCCTCCGGTATCGTCGAATTCTTCGAGAATTTCCGCTATCAGGAAGTGATGTCGGAAGCGCGCCGCTACCCGTATTTCCGCGCTCACCCGCTCGCCTCTGACCGGATCCGGACAACCCGCATGCTCGCCGAAGCAACCGGCCTGATGGACGTGCCGCCGACTGAGCGCGAAATGCGCCAGTATGACATGATGCGCGCCAAGCTGATCGGCTTCCTCGATACGCCCGCCAAGGTGCGCCGCGAATATCCCGCCAGCAATGTCAGCGCCCCGGCCCGCTATGCCCGCGCCATTGCCTCCTACCGCGCGGCCGACATCCAGGCCGGCCTGCGTGAGATCGACTCCCTGCTCGCGGACGAGCCGGAGAACCCCTATTTCCACGAACTCAAAGGCCAGATGCTGTTCGAGAGCGGCCGCATCGCCGAATCGGTCGAGCCGCATCGCCGTTCGCTCGAACTGCTGCCTGGCCAGCCGCTGCTGCTGATCAACTATGCCCGCTCGCTGAACGCCCGCAATGAAGAGGGCGACGTCGTCCGCGCCGAGGCCGCCCTGCGCGATGCCATCATCGCCGAAAGCGACAACGCCTTCGCCTGGGCACAGCTCGCGATCACCCTCGAGAATCAAGGCCGCCGCGCCGAAGCCCAGCTGGCAACAGCCGAGTCCGCCTATTGGGTCGGCGACATCGTGCGCGCGCACATCTTCGCCAAACGCGCCGTCGATCAGATGGAACGTGGCACGACGAACCATCGCCGCGCTGATGACATCCTCCTGATCACCGATCCGAGCAATCCGGACAATCGCCAGTTCTATGAGCGTCACAACCGTACCCAGCGCCTGTCCATCGCGGTCGGCGAGCGGGACATGCCGTTCGGTGATTTCTCCGCCCAGAGGCGCTGACCCCGCCCGCCGGACTGGACGCAGACAGGTGAATGCGCGTATGTCCGGCCCGCAGATACAGGAGCCCCGATGATCCGCCGCATCCCGAAATCCTGCCTGGCCCTCGGCCTCGCTGCCTTCGCCATCCTTCCGGCCTGCGGTCAGGGAGGCGGCAGCCCGTCTAACCGCGCCGAGATGGAAAAGGTCGTGCGCGAATACATCCTCGCCAATCCTGGCCTGATCGAGGAAGCGCTGGTTGCCCTCACCCAGCAGGAAGCGGAGAACACCCGCCTCGCCACCAAGGCGAAGATTGCCGAGAACAGCGAGCGGCTCTTCAACCTCTCCACCGATTACAGCGTCGGCCCCGCTGACGCGCCGGTCACGGTTGTCGAATTCTTCGATTATCGCTGCGGCTATTGCAAACGCTCCGCCGCCTGGGTTGCAGACCTGCCGGAAATGTATGACGGCCAGGTGCGCGTCGTGTTCAAGGAACTGCCGATCTTCGGCGGTATCAGCGCGACCGCCGCCCGCGCCGCTCTCGCTGCCGGCCGCCAGGACAAATATCTCGAGATGCACCTTGAGCTGATGGATATCCGCTCGAACGAAGATCTCACCGAGACGGCCATCGACGAGATCGCCGCCGGGCTCGGCCTCGATGTCGCCCGGATGCGCCGCGACATGGAATCATCCGAAATTCAGGCGCAGCTGGCTGACATGATCGAGCTTGGCCGGACGCTGAACGTCAACGGCACACCGGGCTTCATCATCGGTGACGAGGTGGTCGAGGGCGCCAACACCCCGCGCATCCAGCAGGTCATCACCGCCCAGCTTGGCGGCTGAACCGCCTAGCGCTCTTCGGGCGCGCGGCTCGCCAGAAGCGCATCGAAATAGGCGATGGTTTTCGTCAGTCCGTCACGCAGGACAATGGTTGGTTCCCAGCCGAGAAGTTCGCGGGCTTTCGTGATATCCGGCTTGCGCTGTTTTGGATCATCCTGTGGCAGCGGACGAAAAACGAGCTGTGACTTCGCCCCTGTGAGGTCGATCACCTGCTCCGCCAGCTGACGGATCGTGAATTCGCCCGGGTTGCCAAGGTTGACCGGCCCGGTCACCTCATCTCCCGTTCCCATCAGGCCGACAAGACCGTCCACGAGGTCATCGACATAGCAGAAGCTGCGCGTCTGGCTGCCATCGCCATAGAGGGTGATGTCCTCACCCCGCAGCGCCTGGACGATGAAGTTCGAGACAACCCGGCCGTCATTCGGATGCATCCGCGGGCCATAGGTGTTGAAGATCCGCGCGACCTTGATGCGCAGCTTGTGCTGGCGGTGATAGTCGAAGAACAGGGTCTCGGCGCAGCGCTTGCCTTCGTCATAGCAGGAGCGCGGGCCGATCGGATTGACATTGCCCCAATATTCCTCCGACTGCGGATGAACGACCGGATCGCCATACACTTCCGAGGTCGAGGCCTGCAGGATTCGCGCTCTCACGCGCTTGGCGAGCCCGAGCATGTTGATCGCGCCGTGTACGCTGGTCTTGGTCGTCTGCACCGGGTCATACTGGTAGTGAACCGGGCTCGCCGGACAGGCCATGTTGTAGATCTCGTCGACCTCGACAAACAGCGGGAAGGTCACGTCATGGCGCATCAGCTCGAAGCGCGGATGGCCGAGCAGATGGGCGACGTTCATCCGTGTGCCGGTGAAGAAATTGTCGACGCACAGGACGGTCGCGCCCGTCTCCAGCAGGCGCTCGCACAGGAACGAGCCGATGAATCCCGCCCCGCCCGTGATCAGTATCCGCCGTTCAAGATGCATGGGCGTCGTCCCCCGGAGCGTGTCTGCTCACCAGAGAACTACCGGTAGCATGCCCGCCGGAATGCCCGCAATGCCTGACAGCTTCGCTCAATCCTCGCCGGTCACCTGGCCGCGCAGGGATTTGACGTCGCCGCGCCGCTTCTTGGCAGCGATCCGCCGGCGTACGCTGCCGGCGGTCGGCTTAGTCGCCACCCGCTTCTTTGGCGGCACGGCCGCCTTCAGGATCATCTCCGCCAGGCGCTCCCGCGCGGCCACGCGGTTGAGCGACTGTCCGCGATGCTCGCTCGCCTCCAGCATCAGCCGGCCATCGGCGGTGATCCGGTTGCCATACAGCCGCTCGAACCGCGCCTTCACGCCTGCAGGGAGGGAGGACGCCCGCACATGCCAGGTGAGCTGCACCGCGCTTGAGACCTTGTTGACATTCTGTCCGCCCGGCCCGGAGGCCCGGACAAAGCTTTCCTCAAGCTCCCAGGCGGGAACCGTCAGGGCTTCTGATATCTTGAGATCGCCAAATCCGGCCATCGGACTTTCCTGAAGCTTATGTTCAGCGGGAGTTCAGGCAATCCGCCGCAAAGTTCAACCCATGAGGCCGGATATGTCCGGCGCGATGCGGCCGATGCCTATGCATGCCGTATAACAGGTTTCGGGAGTCTGCGTCATGCGCATCATGAAATCCTTCACACGCTTCCTGGCGGCTGCAACAGCTGCCAGCTTCCTGCTCGCCCCTGCTGCGATGGCGGACCGGGGCAGAGGCGGCGGTTACGAACGCCATCAGGGCTATGACCGGCACCACGACCGTGGGCGCGGTTATGAACGCGGCCGGGGCCATGACCGCCAGTACAGCCGCGGTCACAGAAACGACCGCCACTACCACCGCTCCAGCCGTCCGAACTACAGCTACGCCCCGCCCCGCCGGGTCGTCGTTCACCGCCCGCCCCCGGTCTATTACGCGCCGCCGCGCACGACCGTCACGGTGAGCCGCGGCTACACCTACGGGCCCCACTATGTGCGCGGCTACGCCCCGCGCTATTCGGTCGGCCATTATTACACACCCGCGCCGGCGCGCACGGTCTATATCTCGGAATACAACCGCTACGGCCTCTATGCCCCGCCGAGCGGCTATCACTGGGTCCGCGACCGTGACCGCGGCGATGCCATCCTCGCCTCTGTGGCCACCGGCGCCATTATTGGCCTCGTCGTCGGCGCGCTCGCTTACTGACGAATTGAACGTCCAAAATCGAACTGCCTCTGACACCCCTGTTTGAGGATTTTAGCACCCGGAGAAGGGCACTGCCCTGTTCCGGGTGCCTTTTTTTGCGCCTCCGGCAAATTCCGTCCGTGATCACCGCGATGTTAACTTCACATTCGCGAAAATCGTGCTTTATTGGAAAGTGATCCGGATGGTCCGGGTAAAAGTACGTGCCGGTTGCACGCTGAAAGGAGGTGATCCATGTCGAGTGAGAAACCAGGTGAGGCCGTTAGGTCTGTGTCCTATGGTGTCCGGCTGGAGCAGCCTCCGGTCAGCGCCTAGAGATATGATCAGGACGCTGAAACGCGTCCGGACCTGACGGGCCCCACGGGGCTCACGGAAGCCGCCCCTGAACAGGGCGGCTTCTTTGTGTCTGCAGGCTGAGAATTCCGGTTCGCCTGAAGGCCGAATTCCGCTAATTGACGCTGCGAGTTCCAGCAGCCGGAGTAATCCCGAAATGACAGCGCTGACCCATACCCCCTCCGGCTGGACGATTGGCGGCAACGGTCCCCTCGCGGTGTTGGCCGGCCTCAATGTGCTGTAATTTGAGGGCCTGGCGCTGGAAGTCGGCACGCAACCCAAACGCCTCTGTGCCAATCTCGGCCT
>JBKBVT010000174.1:0-5221 GCA_046289305.1 Hyphomonas sp.
CCTATGACGTCAACGCCAAATGGCTGACCAGCCTCGCTGACAAGGCGCCCGGCCTCGACGAGCCGATCCATCTGCGCGCCAAATTCTTCACACAGCTCCTCACCGACAGCCTCTCGCCGACCAATTTCCTTGGCACCAATCCGCAGGCCCTGAAAGCCTTCATCGAAAGCGGCGGCGAAAGCGTGCTCGCCGGCCTGCGCCTCGCGCGCGCGGATATCCGCAAGGGTCACGGCAAGCTCTACATCACCCAGACCGACGAGACGCCCTTCCGCCTCGGCGAGAATATCGCCACCGCCCCCGGCCAGGTCGTGTTCCGCAATGACCTGATCGAGCTCATTCAATACGCCCCCACCCAGGCGACCGTTCACGCCAAGCCGCTGCTGATCTTCCCGCCCTGGATCAACAAATTCTACGTCCTGGACATGCAGGAAAAGAATTCGATGATCCGCTGGCTGGTCGATCAGGGCCTGACCGTGTTCATCGTCTCCTGGCGCTCGGCTGACCATGTCACGCAGGACTATACCTGGGACGACTATGTCCAGAAGGGCATCTACGCCGCCACAGAAGCCGCCCTGCAGGCGTCTGGCGCCAAGAGCCTCAACGCCGTCGGCTATTGCATCGGCGGCACACTGCTTACCTCCGCGCTCGCCCACATGGCTGCGAATGATTACAACAAGATCAGCGCCGCCACCTTCTTTGCCTCACAGTCGGATTTCGAAATCGCCGGCGACCTGAAAGTCTTCACCGATGGTCCGGGCCGGGACTATGTCTTCAGCATCATCGATGATCATGGCGGCATCATGCCCGGCAAGGACATGTACGAGACCTTCAACTGGCTACGCCCGATCGATCTCGTCTGGCGCTATGTCGTCGACCAGTACATGCTCGGCAAGACGCCCCGCCCGTTCGACCTGCTCTACTGGAACGCCGACCAGACCAACATCCCCGGCCAGGTGCACAAGCGCTACATCCAGGAATGCTATGCCGAGAACCGCCTCTCGCGCGGCGAATATTCCGTACTCGGTGAAAAAGTCAGCATGGACAACATCACGATCCCCGTCCTGCTCCAGGCCTCGAAGGACGACCATATCGTCCCGTATGAAAGCGTGTTCCGCGGCGCCAAGCGCTATGGCAGCGAAGCGACCTTCATCCTCTCAGGCTCGGGTCATATCGCCGGCGTGGTCAACCATCCGGATGCGAACAAATACCAGCACTGGTCCAATTCCGGCCCGCTGCCCGGATCCGCCAAGGAATGGATGCAGGACGCCGCCGAAACCCCCGGCAGCTGGTGGCCGACCTGGTGGGCCTGGCTGAAGCCCAAATCCGGCCGCAAGGTCCCCGCCGTCAAGCCCAAAGACATGGGCCTCGGCCCCGCGCCCGGTTCCTACGTCAAAGTCCGCCTCTCGGACATCCCCCTCCCGGCGAAGTAAGCGGAACGACCCGTAACCCAGTTGGTCGTCACTCCCGACCGGCGCAGCCGGTCTGGGAGGCTATCTCCCGCCCTCGCCGCAGCTTCCAGCGGAAACATCAGAAGATGGGCCCCCAGATGACCTGCGGTCATCGGGGGTGACGAACCTTTCAGTTCGGAAACAGGAACAGGAGGCCTACCCCTCCAGCCCCGCCGCCTCGTCCAGCCCCAGCGCAATGTTGAGGTTCTGCACAGCCGCGCCCGAAGCGCCCTTGCCGAGATTATCAAGCCGCGCCACCAGCCGCGCCTGATCGTCCGTTCCGAACACGAACAGCTCCAGCCGGTTGGTACCGTTGCAGGCTTCCGGCTCCAGCGATTTCAGCGCGTCGGCCTCCGCCAGCGTGGCCACGCTGATGAACCGCTCACCCTGATAAGCCGCCGCCAGCGCCGCATGCACCGCGCGCCGCTTCGGCTGGCCCGGCAGCGCCCAGAGCGCCAGCGGCACTTCCACGATCATCCCCTGCGCATACCGCCCGACCGCCGGCGTGAACATCGGCAGGTGCGTGAGCGCCGAATATTTCTTCATCTCCGGCGGATGCTTGTGCGTCTGGCCGAGGGCATAGATGCGGTAATTATCCGCCGTCTGACCTTCCTCGAACTCCGCAATCATCGGCTTTCCGCCGCCGGAATATCCGGATACGGCATTCACCGAAACCGGCCAGCTCGCCGGCACCAACCCCGCCTTCACCAGCGGGCGCACCAGCGCGATGAAGCCGGTCGGATAGCAGCCCGGATTGGAAATCCGCTTCGACGCCGCAATCGCCGCGCGCTGGCCCGGCGCCATCTCGGCAAAGCCATACACCCAGCCCGGCGCGGTCCTGTGCGCCGTCGAGGCATCGATGATCACCGTGTTCGGATTGGTCACAAGGCTCGCCGCCAGCCGCGAGGCATCATCCGGCAGGCACAGGATCACCGCATCCGCCTTGTTGATCATCACGGCGCGCGCCTCGACATCCTTGCGCTTGTCCGGCGCGATCGAGATCAGCTCGATATCGCTGCGCCCCTTGAGACGCTCCGCAATCTGCAGACCCGTCGTGCCCGCCTCACCATCGATATAGACCTTGGGATTCATGGCATCATTCCTGTCTACAACCCCCAAAAGCAAACGGGCGCTCCGTTTCCGAAGCGCCCGCCAGACATTGATATGCGGCTTCGATCAGCGCTTCGAGAACTGGAAGCTGCGGCGGGCTTTCGCCTTGCCGTATTTCTTGCGCTCGACCACGCGCGGGTCGCGGGTCATGAAGCCATGCGGCTTCAGCACGGCGCGCAGGGTCGGCTCATACGCCACCAGCGCGCGGGAGATCCCGTGGCGCACGGCGCCGGCCTGGCCCATCAGGCCCGAGCCTTTGACCGTGGCGATCACGTCAAACTCGCTCTCGCGGCCTGCTTCGATCAGCGGCTGGGCGATCACCATGCGCAGCACAGGGCGCGCAAAGTAGGTTTCCTGATCGCGGCCATTGATCGTGATCTTGCCGGTGCCGCGTTTGATCCAGACGCGGGCGGTGGCTTCCTTGCGGCGGCCGGTGCCATAGGCGCGGCCCTGAGCGTCGATCTTCGGTTCGATCGACTGGACCGGCTGGGCCGACGGCGCACCGGTCATGGTGCCAAGATCTTGCAGGGTGTTTGAAGTGTCGGTCATGTTTATCAGGCCGTTTTCGAGTTCTTGCGGTTCATCACCTTGAAGTCGACGACTTCAGGCGCTTGCGCGACATGCGGATGCTCGGCGCCGGCATAGATGCGCAGCTTGCCGAACTGTTTGCGCGACAGCGAGCTTTCACGCGGCATCATGCGCTTCACGGCCATCTCGAGGGCCCGCTCCGGAAAGCGGCCATCGAGGATCTTGCCGGCCGTGGTCGACTTGATGCCGCCCGGATAGCCGGTGTGCCGGTAATAGACCTTGTCGGTCAGCTTGTTGCCGGTGAACACGGCCTTCTCGGCATTGATGATGACGACGTGATCGCCGGTATCGACATGCGGAGTAAAGTCAGGCCGGTGCTTGCCGCGAAGCCGCTTGGCGACGTAAGAAGCAAGGCGTCCGACGACGACACCGCTCGCGTCGATCACGACCCACTTATGCTCTACCCCAACGGGTGCGTTATAGGTTTTCATCGCTCTGCTCAGAGCCTCTACTTTCGGAGTTCCAGGAATGCAAATTAAGGGCTGGCGTTTAAGCGCCGCATTTCCCTTTGTCAACGCAGCCGCCGGGCTTAGCCTGCTTTTTGCGGTAACGGCCTGCGGACGCCAGGATGCAGACCTGGACACCCCGGCCGAACCCGCCGTGGTGACAGGCGATCTTGAGCTTCCGGCGGTCTGGTCGACCCGGCCCCTGACCGGCGAAGTGCGCGATATTGCCCTCTCGAGCGGCTCAGGCGCCCTGCTGGCGGTGGCGTATGAGCGCGGCGGCCTCGAATTTTTCGACATGGAGGGTGACCGGCTGGGCGAACCGGCCAATTTCCGCATCCGCGCCCTGGCCGATGGCCGCTACGCCAATGTCGCCGATACGGACCTGACCCTGTTCCCGGGCGTCACCGAGGCGGGCGAGCTGAAAGCCTATGTTTTCAGCCCCGGCCTGGTTGCCCCGGCCCAGATCGACCTGCCGATCGGCGAGGACCGCCTTGTCGAGGGCCTGTGCACCGGCGAATCGGGTCCCCAGGGCCTGATGCGCCTCGCCTACTGGACGGTCGCCAACAACCGCGTGCTGCGCACCGGCCTCATCGGCACCAATGGCACAGACCTCACCTGGACCGAGGAAGCCATGACGGAGACCGCCTTCCCGGTCATGTCCTGCGTCTTCGCGCATGACACGCTGGTCGCCTCGCCCCGCGCGATTGCCTCCGCCGCGCTGACCCGCGGCGGCGTCTCGGCGCTGCTCTCCATCGAAGCGACCGGCCCGATCCAGATTTCCACAGATTACGGTATGACCCGCACCGATATCAGCGTCCGCGACGGCATCACCGTCACCGCGCCGGACCAGCCCACCGCCATGACCGCCCAGGGCACCCTGCCCGCCGGCGGCTATCCCGGCGGCGTCGTCGTCATCGCCGGCGAAACCACCGACGGCAACTACCAGGCCGTCTTCGTAGACCCCAGCGCCATAACTCTCACCCCGCGCTGATCGGTTTGTTCGGAGCACTCCACCCCACTTCGTCACGCCCGATGGCCAACGGCCATCTGGGCGCCCATCTCCCGCCCTCACCCCATACGACCACCTAACGATCCGGAGATAGGCCCCCAGATGACCTCCGGTCATCGGGGGTGACGAAGGCAATGGAAGGATGTATCCTAACTCAATCTTGGGTGGGGCGCAGGCAATGGCGAATGAGGACAGGATCATCGCTGTCTACATCATGACGAACCGGCGCAACGGCACACTCTATATCGGGATCACGTCCAATCTCGTTCAGCGCACCTGGCAGCACCGGGAAGGCCAGTTCGAAGGGTTTGCCAAAAAGTGGGGCTGCACGCACCTGGTTTGGTACGAAACCCATGACGAGATCAGCCGTGCTATCACTCGCGAGAAATCGCTGAAATCCTACCGGCGAGCCAACAAGATCAATCTGATCACCGCGCGCAACCCGGACTGGAAAGACCTATGGTTCGAGATTACCGGCTAACCTCCCCCCGTCACCCCCGATGACCGGAGGTCATCTGGGGGCCCATCTCCTGCAAGTAAGTCTGGGCGAAAGGGTTCCGGGAAGCGCCACCACCGCGCTGAACTGATTATCCCTGAAGGAGCCCACCTCCCCCCGTCAC
>JBKBVT010000015.1:0-26534 GCA_046289305.1 Hyphomonas sp.
CACGCCGTTCCTCTTGATCCTGCGGATTCCGCATGATCCGCCGCTCTGGGAAGTGCTGGCGCAGATGGCGATGATGCTGGGCGTGACGCTGCTGGCGGTCTGGGGCGCGACCAAGGTCTACCGCGCGGGCGCCGTGCACGGGGCCGGGATCGGCGAACTGGGCGGCATGATGAAGCGCGCGGTGGGGATGAAGCCGAAGGCGGGGTGAGGGTTCAGATCAGGTGAGCAGAGCCGCGTGCGATGACGACAGACGCCCGGTTTTCTGCGGCTTCTGCTCGATGGGTAGCGGCGCCGGGCTCACAGCCCGGCCCTGAAGCCAGGCGCCGTAATCCAGGTTCGGCAGGCGCGGTCCGGGAATCGTTTTCAGCGTCGCCATCACATGTTCGGACCGATTGGCTCTCAGGCAGAAGGTTTCCGCGCGGCGCCCCCCGGACTCCACCTGCGACAGTTCCGCCGTGCAGCGATTGCGTTGAAACTTCACCATGCGTTTGCTGACAGTGAAGATCTCCGCATGTTCGCCCAGCCAGGAGATGAGATCGACCGGGGCGGAGACACGGTGAGGTAACTCCGAAGTCGGAAAGGCGTCCTGAAGAGTCCGGACAACGCTGCGCCGCAGAGGCAGAACAGACTTTACCGGTGTTTTCCAGGCCGACAGAGGGTCTTCCAGGCCTGCTCTCACTTTGATATCGATCTGGGTTCCGCCGCGAAAGATGATCAGCCAGTCAGGGTGGCTGGGCGACAGGATGTACGTGTCGATCCTGATTTCTGCGACGCCCAGCCCGAACATGTTATGCAGGGCTTCATAGTGAGGCATGCGTGTGGAGGGCCAGGCGCGATATTCGTATGAGATGTTGTCCCGCAGCATGTGATTATGGCTTCCAGAAAGAGTTGCGTCATTGGGAAAACAAACGGGATGCCTGCCGGTTCCGTGAAATAAAGGGACGCACGTGTAATATGAATTGATCGGCCTCGCGCGGGTCCCTGCCGGTTGAGGCATGGGGGGGCGGTCCCAGGGGCATTTGCCCCCAAACAAAAACCCCGCCGGGCGAGCCTGGCGGGGTTTTGGTGTTCTGGCGGCGATGGACCGCCTGAGGTGTCAGGCTAGACGATGCCTTCGCGCTGGGCGCGTTTGCGGGCGAGTTTACGGGCCCGGCGCACGGCTTCGGCGCGCTGGCGGGCTTTCTTCTCGGACGGCTTCTCGAAATGCTGACGGGCTTTCATTTCCCGGAACAGGCCTTCGCGCTGCATCTTCTTCTTCAGCGCGCGCAGGGCTTGCTCGACATTGTTATCGCGGACAACGATCTGTACTATGGGACTTCTCCATCGGGTTCTTTCGGGCGCCAGGCACCCGGGATATGATTCATTGAGGGCCTGACAGCCTAAGAAGCGGGCCTATATCACGGGCAAAGGCCATTGGCCAAGCCCTCTTTGACGGGAATCGACAGATGACTGCACCGCCTTCCGCCCTGCTGCGCCAGCGCTGGCTCGACGCGCTCCTGCCCGAGGTCGCCATGGATGGCTGGACCGAGACGGCGGCGCGCGAGGCGGCGTCGCGGGCCGGGCTGAGCGAGGGCGAGCAGGCACTGGCCGCGCCGCAGGGCGTGATCGACCTGATCGAGGCGTTCTTTGATGCGGCGGGCGCGCGCGCCGTGGCGGCGCTGGCGGCGGACGACATGACGGGCCTGCGGGTGCCGGACAAGGTGAAGCGCGGGGTGCTGGCCTGGCTTTCGGCGCTGGAGCCGCATCAGGAGGCTGTGCGCCGGGCGGCGAGCCGGGGCTTCCTGCCCTGGGGCGCGGGGCCGGCGATGCAGCGGACCTGGAATGTGGCCGATATGATCTGGACCGCGGCGGGGGATACGGCGACGGATTACAACCGCTATTCCAAGCGCGGCCTGCTGGCGGGCGTGCTGCCGGCGATCGTGCTCTATTGGGTGGACCGTCCGGACCCGGAAGAGCTGGAGGCGTTCATCGACCGGCGCCTGGCGCAGGCTTCCGGCCTTGGCCGGTCGGCCGGGCAGGTGCTGCGCCCGCTGCTGGACCGGCTGCCGCAGAAAAGTTGAGCGCTATCATCCGTAGCCTGACGGGTGCGTCATCTTTATTCTGTTCAAGAGAGGTGAGGTTGTCGGACGGTGGCGCTTCAAGCACCCCAGGGGGCTGGGGGGGCTGATGGGTCCAGGGCGCTTGCCGTTGTCCTCCGTCCGACACATTCAAGATGACCCTCGGATGGGGCCGGGGCAAGGCCGAATTGCGGTGAAAAGGTGATGGCGGGATTAATTCTGCGTTAGCTCAAGAGAGGGCTGGACGCGGAGGAAAACCTATGACGAAACTGTAACTGAAATGACGGAATCAATCCACAGAAAATCTCATCCCGAGCCTGTTGTCGCCTTCCAGAAGGCGGAGATGCAGCCGATTCTGGATGTCTATGGCCGGCTGGTGATTTCGGGCGAGGCGCGCGACTATGCGATCGGCATGGACCGGGAGGTGGCGACGTTCGCGATCTTCCGCCGGCATGCCGAAAGCCCGACCTGGCGGATCGAGAAGGAACCGGCGCTGGCGAACCGTCAGGGCCAGTATGCCGTCTACGGATCAGCCGGGCAGGTGCTGCGCCGGGGCCGCGAGCTGAAACAGGTGCTGCGCGTGTTCGAAACGCGCCGGTTCAGCATCGTCCGTTAACGGACGCCGCCTCGCGTTAACCCTCTGTTTACCAAAAACTTCTTGCGAACCGATCTGGAACATCATAAGAACATGCCACCAGGAACGGAGCATGAACATGAGTGGTCAAGTGAGCTTTCGCGGACAATCGGGCAAGGCCTGGAAGTTCCAGCGCGCGGCGGCGGATGCGCCCTGGGCGCGCAGTGCAGGGGTGGTGATTTTTGCGGCGCAGGACGCCTGTGGCTGGCGGGTGTTCCGGGTCATGGAACTGAGCGGTCGCCCGCATGACATCCAGCCGATCTGGGCGCTGGCCGAAGCCGAACGCTACGGCGCCAATGCGGTGTTCGTGGCGCTGGAATTCGACGCGGCCGCGCGCAGCGCGATGGTGAACGATCTTGAGGCCGGTTTCACGCCGGTCTGCCGGCAAGTGCGCGACCCGGTTCGCCTGGCGGCCTGAGGCTGCACGGGTTCAGGTCCGGCGCGCGGGTCAGTTGATCTGCGCGCTGAACCAGCGGGTCACGTCGTCCTCGACCATCCCGAGCGGGCGCGGCCCGCCGGCCAGAATGATCTGATGGAAAGCCTTTGCGTCGAAGCGGGGGCCGAGCACGCGGATGGCGCGTTCGCGCAGGTCGAGGATGCGGCTGCGCCCGAGCCAGCCGGAGGCGGCCTGGCCGGGCCAGACGGTGAAACGGTCAACTTCTTCGGCAGCGGCCAGCGGGCTGAGACCCGTGGTGTCGCTGAGCCAGGCGATGGCCTGGTCGCGGCCCCAGCGCTCCTGATGGATGCCGGTGTCGGCGACCATCCGGGCGGCATGCAGCAGCCGGGACTGGAGATAGCCGATCCGGCTGAGCGGATCATCCGAATACAGACCAAGTTCGTCGGCCAGCGTCGCGGCATAGGCGGCCCAGCCCTCCGTATAGGCACTATCGGGAATCAGCTGGCGGATGAGCGGCAGCCGGGCCTCGCGGGCGGTGACGACCGCTTCGAGATGGCGTCCGGGGACGGTCGTTTCATAGACGAGGGCAGCGAGGCTGTAGGTGGGCCAGTCTTCCATGCGGCCGAGATGGACTTCCAGCTGGGCGGGCGCGCTGCCATCGGCCGCCGGGGGCATGTAGCGCGCGCGGGCAGGGTTCGGCGCGGCGCCGGGTGCGGCCAGCCTGAGGCTGGGCAGGCCGGACGGCGCCGTTTCGAACAGGCCGGAAAGCCGGGGCAGGGCGCGCGCGGCATGTTCGGAGATGCGGCCGAGCAGTTCGAGCCGGCCTTCTTCCGTATCCGCATAAAGTTGCTCCGGCTGGGCCGCGAGAAAGGCGAGGCGTTCGGCCGGAGTGCCTTCGGTGAGGCCGAGGCCGGCGAGGGCGCGGTCGAGATCGGTCAGAAGGGCATCGACTTCGCGGCGGCCGCGCTCATGCAGCCCGCCGGGAGAGGCCGCATCGCCGGTATGCGCGCGCAGGGCGGCGGCATAGTAGGCTTCGCCGTCCGGGATCTGCCAGATGCCGGGAAGTTCGGGCGCGGTGTTTGCCAGCTGGTCAAGGCTTTCGGCAAAACTCGCATAAGCCGGCTGAACCGCCTCGGCTGCGATCCGGCGGATGTCGGCGGTGAGCGCTTCGCGTTCGGCGGCGTCCAGGCCGGGGATGCCGGCGGAAAGGTTCTCGAAACTCTCGACGACCGGGCTCGCCTCGGCAGGCAGCGCGGCGGAGGCGGCCAGCGCGGCTGACATGCGCCGCAGGATCGGTGCGGGCGGTACAACGCCGGCGGCGGCATCGGCCTCTATGCGGCGGCGCTCGTCTTCGATGGCGTCCGCCATCTGGGACAGCCGTTCGACATAGGCGCGGGCATCCTGCGGCCGCCGCATCGGGTGATGCTGGGTGAGAAGGACTGGCACATCCGTCCAGGCGCCGCGCAGATGATCAGCCACATAGGGATAGGACTGGCCGAGCTTGGCGGTGCCGTGACCGGCCATGAACAGGGTCTCGGCCGTTTCGTGCGCGGCGATCAGCGTATCCAGATGCCGGGCGAGGGCGCTGCCGGGGGCTGGCCGGGGCACCCGGACGAGGAGGTCGCGGGTCTCCATCCGGGACAGGCGCGCGCGCTCATAGGCGGCTTGGGACCGGTCGGTCAGGTAGCGGTTGAAGGGGAAGCCGGCGGTCTCCTCAGGCAAGCCGAGGCGGGTCGCGATTTCAGGGTCGCGCGCCAGCTCGTTCTGGGCCACGGTGATGAGGGTGCGGTCGATCTCGCGGGCGATGCGGCGCGGTGTGCCTTCGGGGTCCGCGCCGCCGCCGCAGGATGCCAGTGGCAGCAGCGCGATCAGCGCCGCGCAAAGCCCCATCCGGACGCGCCGGAATGGCCGGTTTGCTCTGGCTGTGTCCATGACGCTTTTTTCACTCGCTTCCCACTGCAATTGAGCCGGTTTCGGGAGTTGTGGCCATAGGTTATTTCCGTTAGTGCTCCGCCAAACTTGCGAGGGAGCCCTGCATCGTGAATACGCCCATCCAGCCCGGCGGACAGCCTGCATTGACCGGCCAGGTCCTGTTTTACAAAGATCCGCAACCGCTGTCGGCAGAAGAGCATGGCGGCCTAGGCGTCAAGCAGATCCAGCAACCCTTCGGTTTCCTGCGCGAAGCACATGCCGTTCCGGTCACGGTGACCGAGTTTGGCGTCAGCGCGGCGTCCTATCCGGTGATCTTCGTCGGCGACGAGCGCACACCGGTGGCCGTCATGGGCATCCGCCAGGGCCAGAACCTGTATGTCGATGGCAATGGCTTCGTTCTTGAAGATCATTATGTGCCGGCCTTCGTGCGCCGTTATCCGTTCGTGTTCGCTGCCGATGACACGTCCGACCGGCTGCTGCTCTGCGTCGACCGGTCGGCCCCGATGGTGTCGAACCAGCCGGACGTGGCCTTCTTCGAAAACGGCCAGGCCACGCAGTTCACCACGGATGCCATCGAATTCTGCAAGGAATTCGAGCGTCAGCGCCGCGCGACGGTCGATTTCGTCAACATGATCCGCGGGATGGACCTGTTCGAGCAGAAATCCGTGACCTTCCAGCCGCGCGACGAAGCCGGCAACGAGGCCGGTCCGGCCCAGAAAGTGGCGGAATACTGGGCGATTTCGGAAGAGCGCCTGAACACGCTGCCGGACGACAAATATCTCGAGCTGCGCAACAATGGCGCACTCGGCGCCTGCTATGCCCACCTCGTCTCGCTGCTGAACTGGCCGAAAGTGGTCCAGCGCGCAGTCAAGACGCCGCCGCCGGAGCAGGCGGTCGCCTGATCTCAGCGGGTCCATCGGACTGACAAGCGGCCCTCCTTCGCGGAGGGCCGTTTTCGTTTCAGGATCAAGGTTTTGTGCAGCCCCGGCTTCACGAAGAGGCGAGCAGGGCTTTCCCCCGGCGGGCGCGCGTCGCATATGTGCGGGCGATTTTGTGTTCCGAGGGAGCGAACCCGGATGACCGCAACTGTGCGCTGGCTGGTGGCCGGCCTATTGATGCTTGGCGTGTCGCTTGGCCTGATGGCCCAGGCTGAGACGAGCGAGCGCCGGGCTGAGGTCAGGCTGATCGCGGACCAGGCGCAGGTCGCTCCGGGCATGACTTTCTATGCCGGCCTGCAGCTGGACATGGATCCGGGCTGGCACGTCTATTGGAAGAATGCCGGGGATGCAGGCCTGCCGCCCCGGCTGATCCTTTATGAAGACCGCTCGACGCTACCGGAGGACGCGCTGGGGGAGTTCCTCTGGCCGCTGCCGGAATTGCTGCCGATCGCCGAAGACCAGATCATGGACTATGGCTATAGCAACCGGGTGGTGCTGGCTTTTCCGATGACGGTGCCGGCGGATGCGTCGGGCGAGTTTCGCCTGGTGGCCGAGGCGGATTACCTGATCTGCGAGTCGATCTGCATTCCCGAGACGGCAGATGTGAGCCTTGTGCTGCCGGTTGGCGCGCCGCGGGAAGATACGAGCGGCGGCAGCCTGATCGGCGAATGGATCGCGCGTGTGCCGGTGAGCTTTGCCGGCGAGGCGCATATCGATGACAGCGAGGCGCCCTGGACGCTGAGCCTGCGCCAGAGCGGCGGCTTTGACGAGGGCGCGCGGATCCGCTTCTTTCCCAACCAGCACGAGATACGCCATTCCGCGCAGCAGCCGCAACGTGTCGGGCCGGAGGGCGCGAGCCTCACCCTGACGCCGGACCGGGCAGGGCGGATTGGCGACAGCCTGGACGGGATCATCCGCATTGATGCGCCGGGGGCGGTGCCGATTGGTTTCGAGATTTCCGCGACGCGGGGTGAAGTGTTTGCCGGGACGGCGGATGAGGCGGCTGTGTTTGCGGCCGCTGGCGAGGGGATCGCTGCGGGCATTGACTGGTCGGGCCTCTTGGTGCTGGCGGGGCTCGCGCTTCTGGGCGGCATGATCCTGAACCTGATGCCCTGCGTGCTGCCGGTGCTGTCGATGAAGGCCATCGGCATGGTGCAGGCGGCTTCGAGCGGCCATGCTTCAGAACTACGCATTCACGGGCTCTGGTATACGGCGGGGGTGATTGTCTCCTTCCTGGCGCTGGCGGTGGTGATCCTCGCGCTGCGCTCGCCGACCGAGACGCTGACGCTTGGCTTCCAGATGCAGCATGCGCCGACCGTGGCGGTGCTGACGCTGATCATGTTCGCCATCGGCCTGTGGCTGATGGGATACTTTGAGCTTGGCATGTCGATCCAGAATACGGGCTCTGGCCTGGCGAACCGGGGCGGGGCGATGGGCGCTTTCTTCACCGGCGTCCTGGCGGCGGTGGTCGGCGCGCCGTGCGTCGGGCCGTTCCTGGCGGCGGCGCTGGGCGCAGTGATGACCCAGCCGGCGCCGGCGGTGATTGCGGTGTTCTTCGCGATGGGCTTTGGTATGGCGCTGCCTTTCCTGGTCCTGAGTTTCGTGCCGGGCCTGCACCGGCTGCTGCCGAAGCCCGGCAAATGGATGGAGACGCTGAAACAGGCGTTCGCCTTTCCGATGTTCCTGACGGCGGCCTGGCTCCTGTCGGTGTTGGCGAGCCTGTCGGGCGCCGGTACGGTCGGCTGGACGCTGGCCGGGGCGACGGCGCTGGTGTTTGCGGTCTGGCTGTTCCGGCAGGGCGGGGCCGTGCGCCGGGCCGTTGCCGCGATCGCGCTGGCGGCCGGGTTCATCTATCCCGCGATGCAGGCGAATGTGCCGCCGCAGGCCGTCTCCGGCAGCAGCGAGGCAGCGTTCACTGGCAAGTACGGCGAGGCGGCCTGGAGCACGGAGCGGGTGGAGAGCCTGATCGCCGAGGGGCGTCCGGTGTTTGTCGATTTCACGGCCAGCTGGTGCGCCAGTTGCCAGGTCAACAAGATGACGACGCTGAACACCCGCCGCGTGCGCGAGGCGTTCGAGGCGGCGAATGTGGCGTTTCTGGTGGCGGACTTCACCCAGAAGGATCCGCTGATCGCAGCTGAGCTGCAGCGCCGCAGCCGGGCCGGGGTGCCGATGTATCTCTGGTATCCGGCCGGGGTCAGCGAGCCGCAGATCCTGCCGGAGATCCTAAGTCAAGACCTTGTCATTGGACTTGTCGGAGGCCGATAAGGCAATAAACTACGCTTGGCACTTCAAAAAATCAGGAGACGACGATGATCACACGCCGCCACCTCAGCCTCGCAGCCGGCATGGCGGCTGCGGTTGCCCTCACCGCCGGGGGGCTGATTGCCTTTACGGCTGAAGCCTCGACCCCTGCCGCGATGATCGGCCAGGCTGCGCCGGACTTCACCGGTGTCACCTCGCATGGCGAGACTGTGTCGCTGTCGGACTATGCCGGCAAGACAGTCGTGCTGGAATGGACGAATGATGGCTGCCCGTTCGTGGTCAAACATTACGCCGATCCGGTCAACAACATGCAGACCCTGCAGAAGTCCGCTGCCGAGAACGACATTGTCTGGCTGACGATCATCTCCTCCCGCTCAGGTGAGCAGGGTCACGCCACGCCTGCGCGCGCCAATGAACTGACGGAGACACGCGGCGCGGCCCCGGCGCATGTGATCCTCGACGAGAGCGGCGATATCGGCCGGCTGTATGCGGCAAAGACCACGCCGCACATGTTCATCGTCACGCCAGAGGGCGAGCTGGTCTATGACGGCGCGATTGACTCGGTGCGCTCCTCGCGCGTTGCGGACATTGAAGGCGCTGACAATTATGTCGCCATCGCGCTGGCCGAACTGGCTGCCGGTGAGCCGGTTTCCACGCCGGTGACACAGCCTTATGGCTGCTCGGTGAAATACTGATCCGGGCTGGCTGACGCCGCCTTGAACGATGTGAAGCCGGTGGGGCGACCTGCCGGCTTTCGCATGTCTTGACCCGGCGGGAGGGGCTTGCTGCGCCCGCGCGATGACGCCAAACCTGTTGGCGGAGGGGCAGGCATGGCCGAAGACAAGAACCCGATCGTAAGGGACCAGCCGCCGGAAATGCCGTCGGAAGGCGGGCCGCTGGCGGAGTATAACGGATCGCTGCCGCCGGCGCCGGCCTGGTTCCGTGCGGCGGTGGCTGTGCCCTATGAAGCGGCGCAGGTGGAAGTGCAGGGGGCTATCGTCACCTATCAGCGCTGGGGCAGGCGCGGGGCGCCAGGGCTGCTCTTCGTGCATGGCAACGGCGCGCATGCGCACTGGTGGGATTTCATCGCGCCGTATTTTGCCGAGCATTACAATGTCGCGGCGCTGTCCTTCTCCGGTATGGGGGAGAGCGGCTGGCGCGAGAGCTATGATATGGACACCTTCTCGCAGGAGCAGGTGGCGGTGGCCGAACATGCCGGTCTGTTCGAGGGCCCGCGCAAGCCCGTAATTGTCGCGCATTCCTTTGGCGGCTTCGTGACGCTGGTGACGGGCGCCAAGCGCGGCGAGCGGTTTGAGGGGATGGTCATTGTCGACAGCCCGGTGAACCCGCCGGAACGCCCGCGCGACGGGCCGTCGCGGAGCGGGCGACCGCACCGGGTGTATCCGGACCTGACATCAGCGCTGAGCCGGTTCCGGCTCGCCCCGCCGCAGCTGTGCGAGAACCATTTCGCCATGGACTATATCGCGCGCTGGAGCCTGAAACGCGCCGAGGGTGGCTGGACCTGGAAGTTTGATCCCTCGATCTGGACGCGGTTTCAGGCGGACATGGATTCGTCCGCGATGCTGCGCTCGGCCCAGTGCCGCATCGCGATAATACGCGGAGAGGAAAGCGCTCTGATGCCGGATGATGTCGGCGATTATATGCGCAGCCTGTTAGGGCATCAGGTGCCGTTCGTGTCGGTACCGCATGCGCGCCATCATGTGATGCTGGACCAGCCGATCGCCTTCATCTCGACGCTGCGGATGCTGCTCGCCGAGTGGGACCATTCCGACCCGCACCGCACGGTGGAGTAGGGACGGGGTTCATCTGCCCGGCACGGCAGCGCGTGCTTGATCCTTCGGCAACTCCCGATAGGTTGCGCCTGATCCGGTGGAGAGGGACACATCATGAAGCGCGCGACACTCGATGAGACGACGCATAATTCGGCGCTGGAAGGCTTCATCGAGACAAGGGCCTTCGGCAATACCGTCACCGGGCTGATCATTGCCAATGCCATCGTTCTGGGTGTGCTGACCTATTCGGACACGCTTCCGCCCGGGCTGGTGACGGTGCTTGTCTGGTTCGACATGCTGGTGACGTTCGCTTTTGCGGCCGAGATTGGGTTGAAGCTGATCGTCTACAGGCTGCAATTCTTCAAGCTCGGCTGGAACTGGTTCGATTTCATTGTCGTGGGCATCTCGCTGATCCCCGGCGGCAATGCCTTCTCGGTGCTGCGGGCGCTGCGGGTGCTGCGGGTGCTGCGGCTGTTGCATGTCATCCCGACCATGCGGCGGATTACCGAAGCGCTCCTTTCGGCGCTGCCCGGCATGGGGGCCATCCTCGCGATCCTCGGCCTCGTCTTCTATGTCTCGACGGTGATGGCGACGTATCTGTTCAGCGGGTCGCAGAATTCGGATTATTTCGCTGACCTCGGCGCCTCGGCGCTGGCGATGTTCGAAGTCCTCACCATGGAGGGCTGGAACGACATCATGCGCGACCTGCTCGACGAATACCCTTGGGCCTGGGCGTTCTTCGTGCCGTTCATCCTTTTCACCGTCTGGGCGATCCTGAACCTGTTCACCGCCGTCATCGTCGATGCGCTGCAGGACGGCGCGCGGGAGACGCTCATCGAGCAGGAGGAGAAGATCGAAGCCGAGCTTCACGCGCAGGAAGAGCATGAGGCCGTGCGTCACCGGGAGCTGATGGCGTTGATCACGGAGCTCCGGACTGAAGTGCAGGAGCTGAAAGCGCTGAAGGGCGAGCGCTGAAGCCGGTCCGTCAGCGGGCCGGCTGGCTTGGCACCAGGGTGCCCGGCACAAGGCTCGGGCCTTCCTCCCCAAGACGTTCGGGCTCGGCCGGATAGCAGATCAGGAGGTTCGCCTTCGGCATCGCCTGGACGAGGCGGGAGGGGACCGCGCTGTCGCCCGGCGACCAGGCAAGCCCGCCCCGGCGCACACTGTAGAGCAGCACCAGATCGCCGTCATTGACGAGCTTCGGAAGCGATAGAACGAGCTTGGCCCATTTGGCGAGCGGGTGGAATTTCACATCCTCGAAAATCGTGCCGTCCTCGAAATAGGTGGTCAGGGCGGGAATGGCCTCTTTCGTGGTCACGACATGGACCTGCGCGCCGATCTGCGTGGCGAGATGTTTCAGGGTGAGCATGGCATCATGGAAACCCTCCTCATGCTCGGCATGCTGGGGTAGGACGATAAGAAGGCGGCTGAACGTTTCCATCGAATCGCGGAGGCGCGAGACGAACAGATTGACATGCGCCTGGCCGAGCAGCTGGTTGATCAGTGACCCGCGCAGCAGTTCATGCGTCGTGCCGCTTTCGGGCCAGCCGATGATCAGGTCGGTGGCGGCCGTGTCCTGGACAGCCTTCATCAGGCCGGAGCCGACATTGACGGCGCGCACGATGCGCGGCTCGGCGGCGATCTCGGCGCCGGAGAAGTGGGAGGTGACAGCTTCAAGATCCCGCCGCGCCGCCGCTTCGATGGCCGGGTCGAGATTTACGTTCGAGAGGACGCGCACGGGCCGGACCGGCTGGGGGCTGCCCGGCTGTTTCAGCATGATCGCGAGATCGACGAGGCGGTGACCCGGTGCATCATTGGCGGCGGCGACGAGAATGCGCTGCGGCGTGTAGACATCGACTTTCTCCTGCACGGCCTCCTCGGCGAAGGCCATGGCCCGGCCGAAGCGCTGCACGACGACCGGGGCGAGGATGCAGGTGACAAAGATCATCATGATCGCGCCATTGACGACGGTTTCGTCAAACAGGCCGAGTTGGAAGCCGACCATGGTCGCGGCCAGCGTCGCAGCGGCCTGCGGCACCGAGAGGCCGAAGATCACCTGTGCCTGATTGGTGTTGTAGCCGAGCAGCCGGCTGGCGGCATGGGCGGCGAGCCATTTGGACGCGATGACGGTGGTCACCATGGTCAGCGCGACCAGCCAGGCCTGGAGGCCGCCGATGAAGATCCGCAGGTCGAGCAGCATGCCGACCGAGAGGAGGAAGAAGGGGATGAACAGCGCCTCGCCGGTGAAGTTGATGCGGTTCATCAGGATCCCGTTGTGCGGGATTAGCCGGTTGAGGGCGAGGCCGGCGAGAAAGGCGCCGATGATCGGCTCCGACCCGGCATAGCTGGCGGCGGCCGAGATCGCGAAGACGACGGCGAGGACGAAGACGAATTCCGAAACCCCGTCGCGGGCAATATTGCGGAAGAACCAGCGCGCGATGATCGGCAGCAGGATCAGGACGCCGGCGACATAGGCGGTCAGGCCGAGGAAAAGCTGCGTCCAGAAATTATCGCCGACCTGGCCGCGCGCCATGGCCGCGACCACGGCGAGGACGAGCAAAGCGAGCGTGTCGGTGATGATCGTGCCGCCGACCGCGGTCGTGACCGCCGGATTTCGCGTGATGCCGAGGCGGCTGGCGATCGGATAGGTCAGGAGGGTGTGGGAGGCGAACGTACTGGCGAGCAGGGCCGAGGGCATCCAGTCGAAGCCGAGGATGTAGCGCGCAGCCACCAGCCCAAGGGTCATGGGCACGGCGAAAGTTAACAGGCCAAAGACGAGGGTGTGGCCCTTGGACTTGTTGAGGACGGCGAGATCGACCTCGAGCGCGGCCGTGAACATGATGTAGAGGAGGCCCACTGTGCCGAACAGGACGAAGGCGGTGTCGCGGGCGAGCAGGCCGATGCCGTTAGGGCCGAGCAGGGCGCCGGCGATCAGGAGGCCGATCATGCCGGGCAGGCGCCAGCGGCCGAGAATGATCGGCGCAAGCAGGATGAGCCCGGCCACGATGGCAAAGATCAGAACCGGGTCCGTGATGGGTAAATCCATGCCAGACTCCCGCCAGCCTCAAATCCCCGCCCCTCTATGCTGCGCTGCAGCACGCTTTGGCAAGTCTCGGAGCCGTTCTAGCCTGCAAAGGCTTTTTCGATGACGAATTCGGCAGGGGCGGAATTCGAGCCTTCGGTCAGGCCGGCCTGGATCATCAGGGCCTTCACATCCTGGATCATTTCCATCGAGCCGCAGATCATGGCGCGGTCGGTGGCGGGGTCGAGCGGGGGCACGCCGAGATCCTCGAACAGCTTTCCGTTCTCGATCAGCGTGGTGATCCGGCCCATTTGCTCGTAATGTTCGCGGGTGGTGGTGGTGTAGAGTTTCAGCTTGCCTTCAACCATTTCGCCGACGAGGGGATCGGTGACCAGGCTGTCGATCAGGGTGCGTGCATAGCTGAGTTCGGCGACATCGCGGCAGGTCTGGGTGACGATGACCTCGTCATAGCGCTCATAGGTGTCCGGATCGCGCACGAGGCTGGCGAAGGGGGCAAAGCCGGTGCCGGTGGAGAACATGTAGAGGCGCTTGCCGGGGGTCAGCGCATCGAGCACCAGTGTGCCGGTGGGCTTGCGGCCGAGGAGGACCTTGTCGCCGGGCTGGATTTTCTGCAGGCGTGAGGTCAGCGGACCGTCGGGCACCTTGATGGAATAGAATTCCAGCTCCTCATCCCAGGCAGGGGAGGCGACGGAATAGGCGCGCAGCAGGGGTTTGCCGTCTTCCTTGGGCAGGCCGATCATCACGAATTCGCCGGAGCGGAAGCGGAAGCTGAGCGGACGGGTCGTGCGGAAACGAAACAGCCGGTCGGTGTAATGTTCGACCGACAGGACGGTTTCCTCGGTCGGGCCATTCGGATTGGCTTTCACAGGCGCAGCCTGGCCCGCAGATGCATCGGCGCTCATGCCCCTAAACCTCCAGAAGCGTTGATGGCGGTCAGTTGACGCGGGAGGCAGGCAAAAGCAATGCGTCAGATGGACGGTTTAGAATTTCTCACAGGCGAAAGCGGTCGTGAGCCCGTCATCGTTCAGGATCTGAAGGCTGGCATATTCGGCCTGGGCAGCGGCCGGCTGGGCGTCCGCGCGGGGCACGGCGAGGGAGCCGATCAAGATAAAGCCGAGGCCAAGGAAGGCCACGCCGGCGGCGATGGGCAGATGGGTGCGGGCTTCAGTCGTGCGCATGGGTTACTCCTCCTGTCGCTGCAGGCCATGCGAGGTTGAGCCCCCGCTACGGCCGAAATATGCAGACGATGAGGTTTCCCTGCGAATTTTGTGCCGAAACCGAGGCGGATTGGTTGCCCTGTGTTCAGCTGAGGCGTCAGTCCTGCCGCCCCATGCGCTCTTCCCAGTGGCGGCGGCAGAGGGAGAGATAGGTCGCCTTGGCGATCTCGATCTGGGCGCCTTCGGTGGCGGCCTGGCCGTCCGGGCCGAGGCGGATGACCATCGTGGCCTTGCGCCCGCACTCGCAGATCGTGCGCACTTCGCGTAACGCATCGGCGATGGCGAGCAGGGCGGCGGAGCCCTCGAACAGCTCGCCGCGGAAGTCCGTACGCAGACCATAGGTGAGCACGGGAATGCCGATCCGGTCGGCGACACGGGCGAGTTGCCAGACCTGTTCGCGCTTCAGGAACTGGGCCTCGTCGACGAAGACCGCGTCGAGGCGTCCTGCATCCTTCTGTGCACGGATGAGGGCGAAGAGGTCGGTTTCTTCCGTATACAGCGTGGCCTCGGCTGAGATGCCGATGCGCGAGACGATGTGCCCATCGGCGGCGTCACGGTACAGGGCGGAGGTCAGCAGGAGGACTTCCATGCCCCGTTCGCGGTAGTTGTAGGCGGCCTGCAGCAGGTTCGTGGATTTGCCGGCGTTCATGGCGGCGTACGAGAAATAGAGCTTGGCCATGGGGCGTTCCGGCGTTGAGGATCAGCGCAGCGACAGGGCGACGCCTTCGCGGCGCGGGTCGGCGGCGCCTTCCAGGCCGATATCGCGCACCACGATGACATGCAGGCCGGAATTCTCACCGGTGCGTTCTTCGACGTCATAGCCCATGCCCCGCAGGGCTTCGGCCGCTTCCGGGCCGCCCTCGACATCGATCTCGACGCCGATCCGGTTGCCGCGGGCGATGATGTTCGGCATCGCGACGGCCTCCTGGGCGGACTGGTTCCATTCGAGGACACCGACCAGCGTCTTGGCGACATAGGCGACGATCGAATTGCCGCCGGGCGAGCCGGTGACCATGAACAGGTCGCCCGCCTCGTCGAACACCAGCGTCGGCGACATGGACGAGCGCGGGCGCTTGCCGGCGGCGGGGGCGTTGGCGACCGGCTTGCCGCCGACCTCCGGGGTGAGGGCAAAGTCGGTCAGCTCATTGTTGAGCAGGAAGCCGCCGGCCATGCGCGAGGAGCCGAAGGCGGACTCGACGGTGGCGGTCATCGTGACGGCGTTGCCTTCCAGGTCGATGATCGAGATATGCGTCGTGCCGGCGCCGGGGGTGGTGGGGTCTTCGCCCCACATCGGGCGCATCGCCTCGCCGCCGAGGACGAGGCCGGGATCGCCGGGGAAGACTTTTTCGTCCGGCGCAAAGGCTTCGGCGGCGCGGGCGATGAGGTAATCCGGGTGCATCAGTTCGGCGGCCGGGACGGTGACGAAGTCGCCATCGGCGACATAATGGTCGCGGTCGGCATAGGCGAGGCGCTGGGCATCGACGAAGGCTTTCAGGCGCATCGCAGGGTCTGCATTGATGCGCGCGGAGGGCTTCAGCTGATCATAGAGGCCCATGATCATCGTCTGCACGATGCCGCCGGAGCTGGGCGGCGGGGCTGAGCAGATCCTGTAACCGGACTGGATGCGGCCGCAGAGCGGCTCGCGGACCGCAACTTTGTAGTTCGCGAGGTCTTCCAGCGTCAGGGCGCCGCCATCCGGGCCTTCATTGGTCGCGGCGACGATCTCGGCGGCGATGCTGCCGCGATAGAAAGCGGAGGGGCCTTCCTGGGCGATGGCGGCGAGGGTGGCGGCATAGGCGGGGTTTGTACGCCGGTAGCCTTCGGGCAGCGGCTCGCCATCGGGATAGAAATAGGCGGCGGTGACGGGATTGTCGTCCAGCCGGATGACGGCGCGCAGGCGGGGGCTCGAGAGCAGTTCCGCGAGCCGGGGGGAGACTTCGAAGCCGGTTTCAGCCAGCTCGATCGCCGGCTGGAACAGGCTCGCCCAGCTGGCCTTGCCGCCCGCCTCATGCGCCGCCTTGTAGAGTGCGACCTGACCCGGCACACCGACCGAGCGGCCGGACTGCCAGGCTTCGATGAAGCCCATGGTCTCGCCGTCTTCGCGCAGGAACAGGTCCGGCGTGGTGGCGGCGGGCGCGGTTTCGCGGCCGTCAAACACGGTCATCTCGTCGCGGGCGCGGTCGTAATACACAAGGAAGGCGCCGCCGCCGATGCCCGAGCTTTGCGGCTCGACCAGGCCGAGCACGGCATGCACGGCGATGGCAGCGTCGATGGCACTGCCGCCCTGGCGCAGGATGCGCAGGCCGGCTTCGACGGCGCGCGGGTCAGCGGCGGCGACCATGGCGCCCTTGGTCCAGGAGAGATCGCCGAGGGATTCGGCCTCCGGCGCCTTGCGCTCGGCTTCTGTCTTGGAGACGGCGGCTGGGGGCGGCGCACAGGCGCCTGCCATGAAGAAAGCGGCGATCAGAACCGTCAGCGTGCGCATTTCAGTAACCCTTCGATTGGCGCGGCGCCCTGTTGGCCGTATGGACTCATGCAGACAGAGCGACACGTTTGCAGGGCACATAGCATGGCAGGGCCGGGGGCACGCAACCTCATCACCGACATTGACGGGCTTTTCGTTGGCCAAGCCGAGGATATGAGCGTTCGCACGGGCGTGACGGTCATTGTGCCGGAGACGCCGTGCCTGGGGGCGGTGGTCGTTGCCGGCGGCGGGCCGGGGACGCGGGAGACGGATCTACTGGGCCCGGCGCGGCTGGTTTCCGGCCATGTGGATGCGATCTGTCTTTCGGGCGGCTCCGCCTTTGGCCTCGCGGCGGCAGACGGCGTCATGGCGGGCCTGAAGGCGAAGGGCAGGGGTTTTTCGCTGATGGCCCGGCCCGGCGTGCCAGCGACGCCGATCGTGCCGGCGGCGATCCTCTATGACCTCGCCAATGGCGGCGACAAGGATTGGGGCGAGACGGCGCCTTATGCGGCGCTTGGCCGGACGGCGTATGAGGCGGCGGGCCGGGACTTTGCGCTCGGCCGTGCCGGGGCCGGACTTGGCGCGCGCGCTGGGCTAGCGCCCGGCGGCGTCGGCTCTGCCAGCTATGTGATGCGGGATGGGCTGACGGTCGGCGCGGTGGCGGCGGTCAACAGTTTCGGATCGGTGCGCGTGCCGGGATCGGGCGCCTTCTGGGCCTGGCCGTATGAGATTGGCAGCGAGTTTGGCGGCGCGCGGCCCGCGCCTGGCCATAGCTTCGACCCCGAGGACTGGGGCGCCGCCAAGGCGAACCCCTCGCCGCGCGAGAACACGACACTCGCCTGCATCGCCACGGATGTTGCGCTCAGCCATGATGAGGCGCAGCGGATCGCGCAAATGGCGCTGGCGGGCATGGCGCGCGCGATCCGGCCCGTCTTTGCGCCGACTGACGGCGATGTCATCTTCCTGCTCTCGACCGCGCGGCGGGAGAGCGATGTGCCGCGCCCGCTGCTCATCGCGCGGCTGGGCGAACTCGCAGCCGGTACGCTGGCGCGGGCGATTGCGCGCGGTGTTTACGAGGCAGAGCAGCAGGAGCGTCGGGCATGAAGGTGTGGGTGAGGATTTCCCTGGCGGGCGCGCTGCTTGCGCTGGTCACGGGCTGTGTGGTCGCCGGGCGGGACGCCGACATTGCCAACTGGCCGGGCATGGCCTCGGTGCAGACCGTGTCCGGCCGGACGGTGTACCATGAATGCGGCGCGACGGTGATTGCGCCGGAATGGGCGCTGACGGCGGCGCACTGTGTCGAGAATGTGCGGGTTGAGACGTCCGGGCGCGCGGCGCAATATGGACGGGGCGCGGATGGCGGCGCGGTGCGGCTCGGCACGCTGGCGGTGGCGGCAGGGCTGGGCGACCTGCTCAGGCTTCCGCGCGAGGCGGTGTTTGCCGTCTCTGAGGTGCATGTCCATCCGGACTACCGGCCCTCTGCGCCGGAACAGGGGGCGGACCTTGCGCTGCTGCGCCTGGCGGGTGACTGGCAGGGGCCGCTGATGCCGCTGGACGGGCTGACCGGCTCGGCGGCAGGTCTCGAGACCGCCTATGCAGATGTGCGGGTCGCGGGCTATGGCCGCAAGGGCGAGAGCGCGCAGGGCGAGGCCGGGCTGATGCCGGGCGGGCGGCATGTCGAGGCGCCGTCGCTGATCCTGCAGGAAGGCTATGTGCCGCCGGTGGATCCGGGCGTGTGTGAGCAGCAGATCCGCGCGCGGATGCAGGAGGCGGGCATGAGCGCCGCGCTGGCGAGCATGAGGATCGATCCGGTGACGATGATCTGCGCGGGGCAGGGCGGCACGGATTCCTGCCAGGGCGACAGCGGCGGGCCTCTGGCGCTGCACCGGGGGCCGGGCTCGGCGGTGCAGGCGGGCGTCGTCAGCTGGGGGCTCGGCTGCGCGCGGATGGAGAGCCCGGGCGTGTATGTGCGCGTGGCGGCCTATGCCGGATGGATCGCCGGGGTAACGGGGATGGCGCTGCCGGTGGTGGAGGTTCCTGCGGAGGCAGAAGCGGGCGCCGAGGCGGGGGAAGCGCCGGTCCCGGCGGCTGAAATCGATGCAGAACCTGCCGGTAATTGAGGCTTGCAAGCCGGCAAGGCCGCCTGTATGTGTCCCGCTTCCAAGTGGCCAGGCACCCGTAGCTCAGCTGGATAGAGCACCAGACTACGAATCTGGGGGTCGGACGTTCGAATCGTTCCGGGTGCGCCATTTTTCCGGTTTTGATGTAACAGACCGTGTTTCTCGGTGTAGGGCATGCCCGACTCCCTGGAGGATATTCTCATGAGCCGTCTGTTTGAAGAGCTGGATTATTGTCCGACGGAGATCGGGGTGCTGACGCTGCGGCGGCGGCGGGAGATGCGGCTCGGCAAGGATATCTTCGAGATCAAGCTTGGCGATGAGCATCTGATGTCGGACCTGTTTACCGTGTCGGAAGTAGCGCTGGCGGATCTGGGGCTTGGCGCCGTGGAGGGCGGCGGCCTGCGGGTCGTCGTGGGCGGGCTCGGCATGGGCTATACGGCGCTGGCGGCGCTGAAGGATGCGCGGGTCTCGGAGCTGCTCGTGGTCGAATTCCTGGCGCCGGTGATTGAATGGCATCGGCGGGGCATCTTGCCGGTCGGTGATGCTCTGGCGACGGATGACCGCGTACGGCTGGTGCAGGGAGATTTCTTTGCGCTGGCTGCGGGCGGGGAGGGGTTTGATCCGGACGCGCCGGGCGCGCTGTTTGACGCGGTGCTGCTGGACATCGACCATTCGCCGGAGATGCTGCTCGACGGGCGCAGCCGCAGTTTTTATGAGCCGGAGGGTTTGAGGGCGCTGGCGGCGCATCTGCGGGCGGGCGGCGTGTTCGCTCTGTGGTCGAACGAGCGGCCGAGTGATGCGTTCACGGAGGTTCTGCGCGGCGTGTTTGCGGACGCCTGGGCGGAGCGGGTCGTGTTCGAGAACCCCTATGACCAGTCCGAAATTGTGCAGACGGTGTATCTGGCGCGGACAGGCGTGGCGGCGCAGGGATGACGGCGGCGATCCGGTGTCCGGTGTGCGAGGGGCTGGAGACGGAGGCCTTCGTGCGGATCGGGGCACGGGAATACTGGCGCTGCGCAGTGTGCGCGGCGCGGTTCATGGAACCGGCGGCGCGGCTTGAGGCGAGCGCCGAGAATGCGCATTACCAGCTGCACGAGAATGATATTCATGATCCGGCCTATCGGCGGTTCCTGTCGAAGCTCGCGGAGCCTTTGCTAGCTGTCCTGCCGCCGGGCGCGGAGGGGCTCGATTATGGCTGCGGGCCGGGGCCGGCGCTGGGCGCCATGCTGGCGGAGGCCGGGCATGAGATCGCCTATTATGATCCGTTCTTTGCGCCGGGTACGGAGGCTCTGGCGCGCGACTATGATTTCGTTTTCTGCAGCGAGGTGGCCGAGCATTTCCATAATCCGGCGGGTGAGTTCCGGCGGCTGCGGGGCCTCGTGCGGCCCGGCGGATGGCTCGGTGTCATGACCTGTTTCCAGACGGATGATGCGCGCTTTGCCGCCTGGCATTATCCGAAGGACCCGACGCATGTCGTGTTCTACCGTGAGGCCACGCTGCGCTGGCTGGCAGACGCCGAAGGCTGGACCTGCACTTTTCCGTGCAAGGATGTTGCGATCCTGCGGAAGCCGTCTGCTCCCTGATAATGTCCGCCTAGCGGAACAGGAGCAGGGGTATAAGGCAGGAGCGGATCAGCGACGTCGTTGTCGAGCCGATGATCAGGTTGCGGATGCGCGAATGACCATAGGCGCCCATGATCAGGAGGCCGGCATCGTCCTGCTCCGTCGTCTCGGCGATGACCTTTTCTGCCTGGCCGGGGACGGCCTTGGCAACGGCCTCGTAGCCGGCTTCGGTCAGGCGTGCGGCGGCGGCGATGCCGGCGCGGGCAAGGTCTGAGCCGGGATCGGCGACGCTGAGCACGGTGATGCGCGGACGCTCCGCCATCGGGCTGTTCACGAGACTATCGAGGGCCTTGCGGGCGCTGACGCCGTCATCGAAGGCGAAGACCGCATGGGTGATCGGCTTGAAGGCGCGGCTGGAGATCAGCACGGGGCGGTGCACGGCGCGCACGACGCGCTCGAGATTGGTGCCGAGATGCAGCTTCTCGAAATCGGCGCCTTCACCGCGCTTGCCCATGACGATCAGGTCGCCCGCGCGCTTGACGAGGGAGTCGGCGATCTCGCCATGACGAAGCGCGAGGCTGACATTGGTCACGCCCTGGCTTTCGAGGCGGAACTGGGCGGCATCTAGTATGGCGCGGCCACGCTCCTTGGCGAGATGTGCGGACTGGGCGTCATGCTCGGCGAGCTTGTCGAGCAGGGTCGAGCGGGCGCCAAGCCCGATGGCGCCGGACAGGTCGGTTGGCACTGAGGTTCCCTGCCGGTCTGTCAGGACGTGGAGGAGCTCAATGTCGCCGCCATACTGGCGCGAGGCCCAGGCAGCATGGTCGCAGACGCTGTGCGTGTAGACGGAGCCGTCAATGAGGGCGAGGATATGGGTCATGGGTCTGTAGCCTTCCTAGTGCGACATCAGCTTGTCGAGCGCGCCGGGCTTGTCATGGATCGCCAGCTTGTCGACCATGGTTTCACTGGCCTCGTTCATGCCGATCAGTTCGACCTTTGCGCCTTCACGGCGGAACTTGAGCACGATCATGTCGAGGGCCGCAACACTGGAAACGTCCCAGATGTGCGCGCCGGTGACATCGATAACGACTTCGTCGAGCGCTTCCTTGAGGTCGAAGGAGGCGTTGAAGGCCTCAACCGAGGCGAAGAAGAGCTGGCCTTCGACCTTGTAATGGCGGCGGCGGCCGTCCTCGGACAGGGTCGAGGAGACCTTGAAGATCTGCGAGATCTTGCCGGCGAAGAAGAGGCCCGACAGCAGCACGCCGATCAGCACGCCAATGGCGAGGTTGTGGCTGATGATGACGCCCGCGACGGTCGCGAGCATGACGATGGAGGAGGAACGCGGGTGCACGCGCAGGTTTTTCAGCGATGACCAGCTGAACGTGCCGATGGACACCATGATCATGATGGCGACGAGTGCGGCCATTGGGATGCGGCTGACCCAGTCGCCGATCAGCAGGATCATCGCCAAGAGGAAGACGCCCGAGGCCATCGTCGAAAGGCGCCCGCGCCCGCCGGATTTGATGTTGATGATCGACTGGCCAATCATGGCGCAGCCCGCCATGCCGCCGAAGAAGCCGGCAACGCCGTTGGCAACGCCCTGGCCGACGCATTCGCGGTTGCGGTCGCTCGGCGTGTCGGTGAGTTCGTCAACGATGGTGGCAGTCATCAGGGACTCAAGGAGGCCCACGACGGCCACGGCCAGCGCATAGGGGAAGATGATCTGCAGCGTCTCGAAGGTCAGGGGGATGTCCGGGAGCAGGAACACCGGCAGGGTGGACGGCAGCTCGCCCATATCGCCGACCGTGCGGACATCGAAACCGAAGCCGAAGGCCAGCGCGGTGAGCGCGACAATGCAGACGAGCGGGGAGGGGATCACCTTGGTGATGCGGGGGAACAGGTAGATGATGGCGAGGCCGAGCGCGACCATTGGATAGGTCAGGATCGGTACACCGACGAGTTCGGGAATTTGTGCGAGGAAGATCAGGATGGCGAGCGCATTGACGAAGCCGGTGATGACCGAGCGCGACACGAACCGCATCAGCTGGCCCAGCTTGAACACGCCGGCGAGGATCTGGAGGAGGCCGGCCAGAATGGTCGTTGCGAGCAGGTATTCTAGGCCGTAATCCTTGACGAGGGTGATCATCAGGATGGCTGTGGCCGCGGTCGCCGCAGAGATCATCCCCGGCCGTCCGCCGACGATTGATGTGACGACGGCAATACAGAAAGAGGCGTAGAGTCCGACCCTTGGATCCAGCCCCGCGATGATCGAGAAGGCGATGGCTTCGGGGATCAGCGCCAGGGCGACGACGATGCCGGCGAGCAGATCACCGCGGACGTTAAAGAGCCAAGTCTGTTTGAAAGACTGGAAACTGAGGACTGCCATGGGAGTCGACTTCCGGATATGAGCGGCGGGCTTCAACTGCAGGGTCCGGACCGAGCAGGCGACTCCAAGCCGGCGCTGAAAAATAATGCGCCAAACCAGGGTTTCCCCTTATTGTTGCGGCGCAGCATGGGCGGGTTAGGGGGCTTTCGGCCTAAAGGCAACCCAATAATTACCAGTGCAAGGCAGCTCTGCGCGGCGTTGTTCAGGCGACCTGGGTGCGCCGGGCGTTCAGGAGGATCTCGAGTTCCGGCGCCTCGGCAGGCACGCCAAACCGGTAGCCCTGGAGATACCGGCATCCCATGCCTTCCAGGAATGCCGCCTGGGTATCGTCTTCGACGCCTTCGGCAATCAGGGCCGCCCCGACGACCCCGGCGAGCTGGCTGAGCGACACGATCAGCTTCATTGCCCGGTCATCGCTGCCAATCGCGCTGATCAGGGAGCGGTCGATCTTGATGCGGTCGACGGGCAGGTCGAGCAGGGCGCGCAGGTTGGAATAGCCGGTGCCATAATCGTCGAGTGCGATCATCACGCCCTGCTCCTTCAGCGTCCGGATGTTCACGAGCGCGCGGTCGAGATCATGGATGATCGCGGATTCGACGATCTCGATGCAGACCTTGTCCGGCCGGATGCCGGCGCGCTTCAGCAGTTTCAGGACTTCCTCGGCATAGCCGGGGCGGACGATTTCCAGGCCCGAGGAGTTGAACGAGACGAAGCTGAGGAGCCCGTCGGCGAGCCATGCGCGGGCCAGTGCGCAGGCGCGTCGCATCAGGCTCAAATCCAGTGTGGAGATCAGGCCGCAATCGGTGGCAATCGAAATGAATTCTTCGGGCGGAATGGGGCCAAGCGCAGGGTGGTTCCAGCGCGCCAGCACTTCCGCTCCGACGATCCGCCGCGTGCAGGCGTCCACGATGGGCTGGAAAACCGGGGTGATGAGGCCTTTCTGGACGGCGCGGTGCAGGTCGCCTTCCAGCGTGTTGCGGCGGTGGGTGCGGATGGCGAGGCCGGCATCAAACAGCATGACCTGTTCCCGGCCGAGGCGCTTGGCTTCGATCAGGGCCGTATCGGCGTGCAGTTTCATCTGTTCTGGGCTGTCGGCGTCGAGGCCGAATACGGACAGTCCGATCGAGCCTGAAACCGAGATCAGCTTGTCGCCGAAACGGGCCGGGCGGAACAGGCGCTTGCGGAGTTGGCCAATGGAGCCGCTCAGCACATGCGGCGCAACGCGCGGATGCTCGAACAGGATCGCGAATTCGTCACCGCCCATGCGGGCGAGGCTGCGCACTTCCGGCCAGGCAAGCAGCCGGCGCGCGACCGTGCGCAGGATGGCGTCACCGGCCTTGTGGCCGAAGCTGTCATTGATGAACTTGAACCGGTCGAGGTCGAGATAGGCGAGGCAGATGAAGCTGTCGGGCGATATTGTCCCGGACGTGTAGAAGGTGAGATCATCATCAAAGCCGATACGGTTGCGCAGGCCGGTGGCGGGGTCGGTCCGCGCGGCCTGGGCGGCAGCAGAGCCCGCCAGTTCGGCCATCTCAAGTTTGTGCTCCAGCATCCGCGTCCGGTCCATTTCCATCTGCCGGATGGGGGCGAGGGTGGTCTCAAGCCGCTCGATGGCCTCCTGAGCGGTGAAGCTGAGCTGCTCGGTCGCTTTGAGGACGCTGATCACACAGCCGACGATGACCATCTCCCCGGAGGCCAGGGTGAGCGGATGCCTGAGGGTGAGGAGTTCGATGCCGTTGAGCAGGACTTCTTCATCCAGGCTGTCCCCGCCTTCCAGAACGCGGCGCTCAGCGCGCAGGATCCGCTCCAGGCACTCTGGATGCAGCAGGCTGTCCGGCGCGTCCGGCGGCACTTCGATGCCTTCGGTCAGGGCCCGGAAGGCCGTGTTGGTGTACACCCAGCGGTGCTGGGCATCCCTCGCATAGATCGGGTAAGGCGAAGCGTTGGAGAACGCTTCGAGCAAGGCCGCCTCGCTCATCTCGGAGGGCCCGGATGATGCCTTGTGCTGGTCTGGCCCGACGAAGCGCCGGCATAGGCGTGCTGAAGCTCGATCAGCTCCGTGGCGATCTTGGAGAATTGCCAGAGTTTCTGGCGGGCCTCGGCGTCGAAGGTCCGGGGAATGTCATGCAGGAGGCAGAAGCTGCCGATGCGAAACTGGCCGCCGATCAGCAGCGGCGCGCCGGCATAGAAGCGGATGTGCGGCGGACCGGTGACGAGAGGGTTCTTTGAGAACCGTACATCCTCAAGGGCATTCTCAACCACCAGCAGGCGCTGGTGCTGGATCGTGTAATGGCAGAAGGCGATGTTGCGTGGGGTCTCCTGAACATCGATACCGCAATTGGATTTGATCCATTGCCGGTCTGAATCGATCAGGGTGATCAGCGCCATCGGCACGCCGAAATAGCGGGCGGCGGCGCTGGTCAGCGCGTCGAGCCGCTCGTCGGGACCGTTCTGATGGATGCCCAGCCTGTGCAGGCAGGCGAGACGCAGCGTCTCTTCCTGATCAACGGAGAGGGAGTCGGGCGCGGTGTTCATTGGTGATCTGTCTCTTCGGTATCGTCATTGTCGGCGCGGCGAACCACGACATGCGGCGGCGACTCCCCTGTCGGCAGCGCCTCGATGAATTTGGCGCCGATCCGGTCGCCTCGCTGCCAGCTGAGCTCGCAATGATGATTGATCGGCTTGCCGGTGTTCGGGTTCTCGATGAGCAGGTCGAAATGTTTCGGCACCGGAAACGGGAAGATCAGCTGCATGCGCGCACCGGCGTCCGACAGGTCGCGCAGGGTGACGTTGAAGGTGCTCAGCCCGTCATTGAAGACGAGCTTGGCCGTTTTCAGGACGCGTTGGCGCCTGAAATTCCTGGGTATATGGGCCATGAGGCTCATTGGTGGAACTCCGGATATCCTTACGGAGTACGCCTCAGACCGATATCCGTTCCATATTTTCGCCATAATTCGGCAGTCAGGCGTGGTTTACGCGTTCTGCAGCCGTTTCAGCGGCTCTGGCGGCCTGAAGCCTCGCCCATGCCGGATATGACACCGGGGACAAACAGCGGGCACCGGTCTTCAGGTTTTTCATCCATGGCCGGCTCATTGTCGATGAACCGGGCGCCGACGAGATCGCCTCGCTGCCAGCGCTTTTCGCAGGCATGGCTTTCGGGTTTCCCGGTGTTGGGATTGAGGATCAGCAGCTGAAAGATGCGCGGCACCGGGAAGGCGGCCTGGAGACGAAACTTGACGCCGCCCTCTGACAGGTCGCGCAGCGTGGCGTCATAGCTGCTCAGGCCCTTGTTGAAGATCACCCGGGCCGCCTTGAGCACACGCTGGCGCCGGTGGGCGCGCTCGCTTTCTTCAGGTGTGTCTGGCATGGGCGTGCCCTCGGGCCGAATCAAAATCTTTTGTCAGTCATACGACACTTTGTTTACACTTCGTGTAACGGCTGTGTCGGCGAATCTGTTGCAATCCAAGCGGGATGCGGGCGCGCCGGTTAACCTGCTGGCGGCAGGAGTTCATTCTTCTCTTCAGAAAAAACGGAACGGAATCCGCGCGCAGGCGTAAGCAGGAGGAGTGCTGCCTTGCTGCGCGATGAAGGCCTTACGGCGCGATTTGCAGCAGCAGTTTCAGAGCTTGTCCGTGCCCCTGGCTCCCATCCCGGCGGGGCACGGATCCGGTCCCGGCTCGGGTGTCTGAGGACATCCCGGCACGGTGACAGCCGCCGCAGAAGCTGGCG
>JBKBVT010000175.1:0-5193 GCA_046289305.1 Hyphomonas sp.
TTATTTCAGTATACGGATGATTGCCGAGCGGACCGTTGAGCGCGAGCTGATCGCCAGCCTCGCCGTGTTCGAGCGGCTGTGGATGATGGAAAGCGAGAACATGATGGCGCGCGCCGATGTGCTCGCAGCGGATTTCGGCTTTCGCGAAGCCGTGGCGACGGAGGACTATCCGACGATTGCGTCGGCGGTGGCGAATGTGGCGGCGCGGTCAGCGGGCCTCAACGCCGTGGTGGCATTTCCCGATGGGCGTGTGCTTCACGCAGACGGCACGGAGACGCAGCTGCCGGACGAGATGCTGGACGCGCTATATGACTTTGACCGGGCGAGCGGGGTCGTCACGCTTGAGAATGAGTATTTCCAGTCCGTCGGCGTACCAATCTATGCGCCGATGCTGGTGGGCTGGGCGATCTTCTGGTCCGAGCTGGATGAGGCGCGCATGGACGCGCTGGAGCAGCTCTCGCCGATTCCGGTCAACGCCACCATTCTGCCGTCCGGTGGCTGGCAGGGCGAGGCCGGCCAGGCCTATCTGCGCGAGGGATCGCTTGGCGCTTCGTCCCGTATACAGAGTTTTGGCGATGGCGAGCCGCTCAGCCTTGTCATTACCTATCCGATGGACGCGGCGATGGCGCCTTACCGGCCAATGATGCTGGCGATCCTTGTGTTCAGCCTGTTCGGCGCGGTGCTGCTGGTGGTGAGCGGCGGGCTGGTGGCGCGCGGGCTGACACGGCCGATCGGTGCGCTGGACGCGGCGGTTCAGGCGTTGGCGGCGGGCAAGCGTGCGCCGGTACAGGTTCGGGCGAAGGACGAGTTTGGCCGCCTGGCGCAGAGTTTCAACACGATGCTGGGCGATCTGGACGCGCGCGAGCGCGCGATTGTGCGTTTGTCGCGCGAGGATATCGAGACGGGCCTCGGCAACCGCCGGGCGATGAATGATGATCTTCGCGCAATGGAGGCCACGAGCGGCCCGGAGGCGGCGGCCATCGTGGTTGTGCGTGTACGGCGCTTCGCCAGTGTTCGCAGCGCGATTGGCCATGCCGCTTCGGCCGAGGCGATGCAGTTGCTGTCGCAGCAGATTGCTGCTTTCACCGGCGCGGATGTCTACCGCATCAACACGTCCGACCTTGCACTCCTGATCCCTGCGGGAGACCGCCTCGCGGGGCTGGCGGCGCTGGATCAGTTCGTGGGCGAATGTTCCGGACCCGTGACAATTGGCGATGCCTCGGTCGACCTGCTCCTCTGCTGCGGCTTGTCCCTGGCCAATTCGGGCGCGTCTGCGCCGATTGGCCTGATCGATCAGGCGGTGGTGGCGGCCGACATGGCCGAACAGAGCCAGGCAGCCGCCGCTTTGTTCGACCTTGCGGCTTATGGCAATCCGGCGAGCGCCCTTTCCCTGATGAGCGAGATGCTGGCGGCTATGCGTGAGGGCGGCGGCCTGTGGCTGGCCTACCAGCCGAAGCTTTGCCTCAAGACGGGCGCGATCAGCGGGTTTGAGGCGTTGATCCGCTGGCAGCATACGGAGCGCGGGCAGATTTTTCCGGACATGTTCATTCCGCTGGCGGAAGAAACGGGTCATATCCATCAGCTGACAGAATGGGTCATCACACGCGCGATTGACGATCAGCGACAGATGCAGGCGGCGGGGTTCGATCTTCCGGTATCGGTGAATATTTCCGGGCGGCAGATGAATGATGAGAGCTTTGCGCTCTTGGCCATCGGCAAGGTGCACGGGGCCAAGGCGCGGCTGTGTTTCGAAATTACCGAGACGGCCGTGATCGGCGATTCCGAAAAGGCGCTGCGCCTGATCAACCTGTTCCGGCAGGCGGGCATTCGCATCTCGATTGATGATTATGGCGCGGGGCTGTCATCGCTGTCCTATCTCAAACAGATCCCGGCGCAGGAGCTGAAGATCGACAAATCCTTCATTCTGCCGCTGGAGGATGGGCGCTCAGACCAGCTGCTGATCCAGTCGACCATCGACCTGGCGCATGCGCTGGGCATGTCGGTCGTGGCCGAGGGGGTGGAGACGGAAGCCATCGTCAGCTTACTGAGGGCCATGGGCGCAGACAGCGCGCAAGGTTACCATATCGCCCGTCCGATGGCGCTGGACGCGGCGCTGGACTTCCTCAAGGCTGGCAAGACGGGCGAGGCCCGCGCGACGGCGTAAGGGGCCTGGCCAGATGCGACCAGACCCCGATGGCAAATCAGATCAGGTTTAGAAACGCCTTAAGCGGTCATGGAAGCGCCGAGGTAGTCTTCCAGGAATGCCTGGTGGGATGGCAATTGCGCGACTGCGTTTAGGACCCGGGATTTCAGGCCGTTCAGCGCCAGGGTCATTTCCTCGGGTTTCATCAGCCGTCCAAGGTGGTGGCGGCCTTGAGGATAGAGGCGCTGGCCCATCATGACCTGGAGCCAGGAATCGACCTGGAACAGCTCCACCTTTTCCTGATAGGCGAGGCCTGTTTCCCGGAAGAGATCGATCCGGTTACGGAGCGTATCGGGAATGTCCATCGACGCCATGGTCCGCCAGAACTCGCTGTCGGTGCGTTCCGTCAGATTATAGTGGAGCACGATGAAGTCGCGGATGCGCTCCAGTTCGGTGCGGGCCATGTCGTTGTAGCGCGCCGAGAGCGCCGGGCTGAACCCGTGAAACGGGAACATCTGGACCAGCCTGGAGGCGTAAATCTGGATCAGGTGGATCGAGGTCGATTCCAGAGGCTCGACGAACCCGCTCGAGAGGCCGATGGAGACGCAGTTCTTGACCCAGACCTTGTCGCGCCGGCCGGTCCGGTAGCGGATGACTCGCGGCTCTGTGAGCGCCGCCCCGTCGATCTCGCCTATCAGGCGGGCATGGGCCGCCTCGTCAGACAGGTGCTGGCTGGAATAGACCAGGCCGTTTCCGACGCGGTGCTGCAGCGGAATTTTCCAGCGCCAGCCCGCATCATGCGCAATCGCCTTGGTATAGGGGGGCGCCGGTTCGGTGGCCTCAGTCTGGACGGCGAGCGCCCGGTCCGTCGGCAGCCAATGCGTCCAGTCCTCGAAGCCCGCCTTGAGCGTCTTGTCGATCAGCAGGGCGCGGAAGCCGGTGCAGTCGATGAACAGGTCGCCTTCGATCCGCTGGCCCGAATCGAGGACCAGCGCAGTGATGAATCCCGTTTCGCTGTCCTGGTCGACGGACTGTATCAGGCCTTCGATGCGTTTTGTGCCATAACCTTCCGCAAACTGACGAAGGAATCCGGCATAGAGGCTGGCATCGAGGTGATAGGCGTAGTTGATGCGCGATGTGTCCGACGTTGCAAAGCGCCCCGCTTCGGCGGCCTTGAGTTCGAAACAATAATCGCCGAGATCGCCCGCGATGCCCTGTTCGCGGGCCTGCAACCAGATGTGATGGAAATCGGCCATCCAGGTGGACCGGCCGACGACGCCGAAAGAGTGGATGTAGCGGTCGCCGATACCGCCCCAGTTCTCGAACTGGATCCCGAGTTTGAAGGTGGCCTTGGTGGCCCGCATGAAGGCGCGCTCATCGATGCCGAGCACATGGTGGAAAATCCGGTGCGTCGGGATCGTCGCCTCGCCGACACCGACGGTGCCGATTTCGTCGGACTCGACCAGGGTGATCTCAAGCAGCGGGCCGAGCTGGCGCGAGAGTGCCGCAGCGACGATCCAGCCGGCTGTTCCGCCGCCAGCGATGACGACCCGCTTGACGGTTTGTCCGTGAGACTGGGACTCCATGTCTGACCCCTTTACCGGTTCAATTTCTGCAGCAGTTTCGCGCGCAGGCGGCGCGCCTGGGTTTCGTCCATCGGCGCAAGCTCGCCGCGCATATGTTCGGGCAAATGCTCCGCCGGCTGATCAGCAGGTCCGAAGACGTAATAGTCGAACAACGCCTTCCAGGCGCGCTTTTCCTGCTCCGGACGGTCGCGCAGGCTGAGCAGTCCATGCAGCAAGGTGGTCTGCGGCGTGTCGATATAGGCGGGCGATGTGTTCCACCAGTAGTTCATCAGGATGTTGAAGTCGCTCAGCGCTTCGACATGATGCCACCAGAGCGCGGGATAGAAGAGCACGTCGCCGGGCTCGAGTTCGGCAATTTCGGCGGCTTGCAGGGCGTCGCTGAACTTCGGATGACGCGCGGGATCGGGGGTCTCGAAATTCACCATGCTGACGACCTGGCCGCCCGGTGTCGGCTCAAGCGGACCCGGATAGAGATTGGCGATCTGCTCTGGCGGAAACAGCGTGAAGCGCCGCGTTCCCACGACGCAGCAGGCGAGGTTGTTCGACATGTCGTAATGCGCGGTGGCGGTCGTGCGGTTGCCGATCCAGACGCTGACGATGGGCGGGTTCTGCTCGAACATCGGATCATTGAGGACAAGATCGTTGGCTGAGCGCAGTCCGGGGAAATAGAGATCCGCGTCGGTCGAGCCGATATAATAGGAGGGCGCGCCGGGATTGCCGAGATGTGTACGGATGTTTTCGAGATAGTCTTCCAGCTGCACCCGGCCGCGCTCGAAATTCAGGCCGGTGCCCTGCTCATTGTAGAAATATCGCCCTTTCAGTTCCGGCGCGCAGGTGTAGCCGACCACCGGGCGTCCGCCATAGAAGGACAGCATGCTGGCCATGGCTGCGCCGGGGGAGTCGCGGCCCGCCTGGACCATGGGCCAGTCCCTGGCAACACCCTTGAGGATCGTGGGCGTTTCTTCCCGGATCAGGTCGGCATATGGAATCGAGTCCGGCGTGAGGCCGGCGATTTCGCGTGTTTTTCTGCTCACCTGGACCATGTCGGCCTGCCGATCTCTTGTGGAGGCGTTAAGCGACTTCTGCGCGTTTTGCATTCTTGAGTTCAATCAGCCGGCTGACATTCGAGAGCGAGGCCAGCGCCAGATAGGCTGCGCGAAGATAGCCGGCTTTGTGCAGCCGCTCCAGCAGGGCGCCTTCCAGGGCGGCGAGCTTGTCCGCATTGATGGAATACACCTCGGGCACTTTGTAGCCCGTGTGTTCGTCCAGCCGGATGTCCAGCAAGGCCGGTTCCAGCAGATCCGCCTCCTGAAACGCCGCGAACATCGGACCGGCGATTTCGGTGCCGCGATTGATCACCTTGAGGACGTGGCTGACATGCTGGAGGTAGGGAGAATTGCCGCCATGTTGGAGGAACAGGGGCAGGCCATTTGCGGCGCCGACCCGCGGATTGTCGAGGTCCAC
>JBKBVT010000176.1:0-5183 GCA_046289305.1 Hyphomonas sp.
GGCGATCGGCATGCTGGCGGGGCTTGTCGTATTCGTTCTGGGGCAGGGCTGGCTCGAGGGCCGGGCCGATCCGCCGGCGGGGGTGGACCTCAAGACGCCGGTATTTGCGGGGCTGAACCGCGAATGGCTGGTCTATATTGCCGGCATCGGCTTTGCGGGCGTTTGTTTCATCCTCCTGCAATTCTCCGCCTTCACCTCGGCGGCGATGTATCCGGTGTTCGGGGTCGTCAGCCTGGGGATCATCATCTACATGCTGGCGCGGCTCGACGCCGAGGCGCGCAATGCGATGATCGGGCTGATGATCCTGTCGGTTTCGTCGGTCCTGTTCTGGACGCTGTTCGACCAGGGGCCGACTTCGTTGAACCTGTTTGCGGCGAGCCATGTGACCAACCAGATCGGGGATTATGAATTCCCGGCGCCGGCGCTGCAGTCTGCCAACCCGTTCTTCATCATCTATTTCGCGCCGGTCATTGCGCTGGTCTGGACCTGGCTGGGCAAGCGGCGCTGGGAGCCCAATTCCTATGTGAAGTTCGGCTTTGCGATGCTGCAGATCGGGGCGGGATTCTTCGTGCTGAATATCGGCATCCAGTCGGCGACGCCGGACGCGTCTGGCATGCTGCGGATATCGGTCGTCTTTGTGCTGCTGATGTATCTTCTGCATACGACAGGCGAGATTTTCCTGTCACCCGTAGGCCTGTCGGCGGTGACGAAGATGTCGGCCAAACAGATCGTCAGCTTCATGATGGGCTACTGGTTCCTTGCCGCGTCGTTCGCAAATGTGATCGCGGCGCAGGTGGCGCAGGCGACGCAGGTGCCCGAAGGCGCGCCGCCGGCGGAGAGCCTCGCGGCGTATAATGCGGTGTATCTGCAGCTTGGGGGGGCGGCGGTGGCGCTGGGCGTTGTGCTCTTGCTGCTCAGCCCGTTGCTCCGCAGGCTGACATCGCATGTCGAAGGGCCGGATGCGGGCAAGGATGTGGCGGAGCAGCCTGTGGTGACGGAGAAGATTTGAGGTTGAGGGAGTGGGGTTGCTCGCCCTGGCGTCGTTAGCAAATACCTTGCCCCGTAAACCCACACTCATCCAGAGCGAAGTCGAAGGATGGGCCAAGCAGAACTGTCCCAAGCCCCGGCTCGTCCTTCGGCTTCGCTCTGGATGAGCCGTTCGGGAGATTGGCGCAGACCAAATACCCGGATCAATCGCCGCTGGCGTCGCCGAGTTCAGAGCCTGCGCTGGATTCGGCGCTGTCTGATCCCTGCGCGCCGGCCTGGGCTTTCGGGCCGGGGAGCTTTTTGGGCGGGCTGCGCCCGTCTGGCGGCGACATGATCTCCGGCGGGTCGGACTGGTTGAGATAGATCGTCTGGCTGGGGAAGGCGAAGGCGGCGCCATTGCGTTCAATGATATCCATCACTGCATAGGCGAAGGCTTCCTTGATCTCCAGCCACACGCCCCAATTGGTGCTGTGTGTGAAGGTGTAGATCAGGAAATCGATCGAACTGGCATTGAACTTGTCGACCCGGACGAACAGCGCGACGTTTGGTGGTTTGGCGATCCGGTCGTCATTCATGAGCCAGGCTTCGATATCGTCGCGGATCTGTTTCAGCTGCTGAACGCTCGTCGAGTATTCGACCCCGACCGCCCACATGATGCGCCGGTGGGTCATGCGGGTGAAGTTTGTGACGGCCGCGTCGGCGAGCAGGGAGTTCGGCACGAAGACCGGGCTGCGGTCGAAGCGGCGGATGAGGGTGGAGCGGAAATTGATCCGCTCGACCGTGCCCTCGACCACGCCGTCCACCAGGATCCATTCTCCGGGTACGAAGCGTTTTTCACCGATGATGAGCAGGCCGGAGATGAGGTTGCGGAACAGGTCCTGCGCGCCGAGGCCGACCGCGATGCCGAAGACGCCGAGACCGGCGAGCAGGGGCGCGACGGCGATGCCCCATTGCTGGGCGACGGCGCCGAGGCCGAGGGCGATGAGGATAAACTGCAGCGCCTTGATCATCCAGTCGACGGCCGGGCCGGAGAGTGAGCGCTTCAGATCAGCCAGCACGTATTGCAGTATCTGGACAGCGCGCGAGAGCGCCCAGAAGACCGTCAGAGTTATGATCGACTGGATCAGGCGGCCTGCGAACATCTCGACGGCGGGGTCAACATTCAGGACACGGATGGAGGCGTAGATGCCGATGACCACCGGGATGATCTTCAACGGGGTTGCGATGGCGCGGATCAGAGTATCGTCGGTGCGCGTCTCCGAACCCGCGGCCCACCGCGTGATCCACAGCACAAGCGTGCGCGCGACGACGCCGCGAAGCAGTATCGCAAAGGACATGATCAGGGTGACGGTGATGATCTGCCCGAATGTCAGACCATACGCGCCCTCGTTCCAGATGGCGCCGAGATAGTCTGTCCCTTCCACCGCCCAGGTGGGCGCGTTGGCGCGCCACCAGCTGGTCAGTTCCTCAACCGCGGGCGCAGGCGTCATGACGGTGTCCCTCTTCATCCATGATGGGTTTCATGGTCAGGCACCTAGAGGCCCCGGACCGGCTTGTTAACCGGAGAAATGTATTTTTACCATGACAGTGGGAGTCTGAGGCTGGTTTCAGGCGGTGCGCCAGGCGCCGGGCGCGAGGCCGTCGAGGGTCCAGTCGCCGATGCGGGCGCGGATCAGGCGGAGGGTCGGGTGACCGATGGCGGCGGTCATGCGGCGGACCTGGCGGTTGCGGCCTTCGGTGAGGGTAAGTTCGAGCCAGCTATCGGGCACGGATTTGCGGACGCGGATCGGCGGGTCGCGGGGCCAGAGGGCGTCGGGTTCGGGGATCAGCCGGGCGCGGGCGGGGCGGGTGAGACCGTCCTTGAGCTCCACGCCCTGTTGCAGCGCCTGCAGGGCGGCGGCGTCCGGCTCGCCCTCGACCTGCGCCCAGTAGGTTTTGGGGAGCTTGTGGCGGGGCTCGGTGATGCGGGCCTGCTGGCGGCCATCATCGGTGAGGATGAGCAGGCCCTCACTGTCATGGTCGAGCCGGCCGGCGGGGTAGACGTCTGGCTGGGAGATGAAATCGGCCAGGGTGGGGCGGCCGGAGCCGTCCGGGGTGAACTGGCAGAGGATGCCGTAGGGCTTGTTGAACAGGATCAGGGTCATGGCCCGCCCGGTTCTGCCCTCGCGGCAGGGGAAATGCAAAGGTGGCGGGCGGGGCGCGGTAGCCTGAAAAGTAACGCTGATGTTTACATACCGCGCCTTTACGGCCCGCGTTTTGCAGTGCAATAGGCGTTGCAACACCGCGAAACGACCCCATTTACTCACGGTGAGCAAAACTGCTCATGGCTGCCCGGAGGGCCCTGGACTTGATGCTGACCCTGCTCAAAGCAAAGCTGCACGGCGCGACCGTCACCCAATGCGACCTCTATTATGAGGGCTCGGTTTCGATTGATCAGGACCTGCTGGATGCGTCCGGTATCCTGCCGCATGAGCAGGTGGATATCTGGAACGTGACCAATGGCGCGCGGATCCAGACCTATGCGCTGGAAGCGCCGCGCGGCTCGCGCACGATTGGCGTCAATGGCGCGGCGGCCCGGCATTTTGCGGTGGGCGACAATGTCATCATCGCAGCCTTCTGTGGCCTCGAGGCCGAGAAAGCCCGCCAGCATGCGCCGACTGTGGTGCTGCTGGGCGCTGGGAATGAGATCAAGCGGCCCGGCTGAGGCCGACCCCTCCCTTACCTGCAAATCCTTCGTCATACCCGATGCGCGGATGCGCATTTGGGTGCCTAACTCGTGTTCTCGGCCGCTGTGCGCTGGGTGAGGGCGGGAGATAGGCTCCCAGACCGGCTTTGCCGGTCGGGAGTGACGAACGTGTGGGGTGATGACAGGGGGGGCGCTTATGGTTTCACCGTTCTTCGTCACGCCCGATGGCCGGAAGGCCATCTGGGTGCCTATCTCGTGACATGGCTGCTGGCGCATGGGGCTCACAGACCGGCTGACGGCGGCCGGGAGTGACGAAGTGGGTGGGGGTGGTGTTTGGGGGGGAGCAAGGCGGCGTTTGGCGGGGGCGTTGGGTCAGACGTCGAAGGCGGCCAGGATCGGGCAGGATTGGGTTTTCCCTTCGGTACATTCCGTTGCTAGCCTTTGCAGGCTTTGCCGGGCACGCTGAAGGTCGGCGATCTGTTCGTCGAGTTTCGCCAGCCGTATGTCTGCCATTTCTCTTGCGCGGCGATGATCGTGGCCTGAATCCAGGGCGATCAGTTCCCTGATTTCCTCCAGCGTGAACCCGGCCAGCTGCGCCTTTCGGATAAAGCGAAGGCGGCGAATATCTTCAGGGCCGTAGCGACGGATACCGCTGTCGCGCGGAGGCGTGCCAATCAGGTTTCTGCGCTGGTAGAAGCGGACGGTCTCGACGCCTACGCCGCCGGCCTGGGCAAGTTTTCCGATGGTCAGCATCTTTACCCCTTGATTCCGTACTATGGTACGGAACCTATATGTAAGCCGACCTGCTCCGTGACAAGAATGGAAGTGAGACACATGAATGCCGGAACGCTCTGAAAAAACGGCCAATGACAGGACGGCGCATCTGTACCGGATGATCATGCCCGGTCACACCTGTCCCTATGGCCTGAAGGCAAGGGACCTGCTGAAGCGGTCGGGCTACGCGGTTGAGGATCACCCGCTCACATCCCGAGACGCGGTGGACGCCTTCAAGGCCAAACACGATGTTGCAACCACGCCGCAGATCTTCATCGGCGGCGACCGCATCGGCGGCCATGATGACCTGCGCCGGTTTCTCGGCAAACCGGTGGCTGACCCGGATGCGCCAAGTTACCGGCCTGTCATCGCCCTGTTCAGCCTGACGTTTCTGATGGCGCTTGCCGCCAGCTATGCCGTCTACGGAACACCTCTGACAGTTCGGGCCGGCGAATGGTTCATTGCGTTCAGCATGGTCATACTGGCTCTGCTCAAGCTGCAGAATGTCGAGCGCTTTGCGACGATGTTCCTGAACTACGATCTGCTGGCCAAGCGCTGGGTGCGGTATTCCTACATCTATCCCTTTGCCGAAGGGCTCGCCGGTATCCTGATGATCGCCGGCGCCCTGACATGGCTGTCTGTTCCGGTGGCGTTGTTCATCGGAACGGTGGGTGCGGTCTCTGTCTACAAGGCAGTCTATATCGACCGGCGGGAGATCAAATGCGCCTGTGTGGGC
>JBKBVT010000177.1:0-5159 GCA_046289305.1 Hyphomonas sp.
GGAAGAGGGGGCCCTCCCGAGTCAGCGCATAAGGGCAGATGTCAGCATACGCATGAATCGCCTCCCGCACAGCCGGGATAAGCGGCACGATGCGGACCTTCCCGCCTTTGCCATTGACGCGCAGCCGTTCCGGGGCGGGCAGGTGCGCGCCGGTCAGGCTCAGCGCCTCTGAAATCCGCAGGCCCCCGCCATAGAGCAGTGACAGAACAGCCGCGTCGCGGGCGCCGATCCAGGGTTCCTGATCCGGCTCGTTCTCGGCTTCCGCGATCAGGTCACTGGCCGCATCGATGGAAACCGGACGCGGCAGGCGCTGCGGCCGGCGCGGCCCCTGCAGATAGCCGACCTCGGCATTATTGATCTGATGGGCGCGGTCCAGCCAGCGATACAGCGCCTTGATGGAGGAAAGGATCCGCGCGACCGACGCGTCCGACAGCCCCTCGCGGCGGCGTTCGGCGAGATAGGCGCGGATATCGCGGGCACGCACCTCCGCCAGCATCTTCGGAGACGGCTCGCCCCACATATGCAGACGCAGGAAAGCGAGGAAGAAGCGCAGGTCGCTGCCATAGGCCTCGACCGTCTTGGTCGCCATCCGGCGCTCGCGGGTGAGATGGTCGAGAAAGGCAGCCAGCATGTCCATGGCGGCGAGACTGCCACGGCGCTGTTAAGGATGGCTGAAAGCAACGGCAGACCCAGGCTTCAGGGCTCGTAGCCTTCCCAGTCCACGATCCAGTCTTCCTGGTCTTCTTCGAACACGGTGTCTTCCGAGACTGTCCGCCCCAGGATGGAGTGGCCTTCGGTATGCACGCGCTCACGGTCACCGCAGACCAGGTGATGCCAGTCCGGCAGATCCTTGCCTTCATGCACGAGCCGGTAGGCGCAGCTGCCCGGCATCCACCGTATCTCTTCGATGCCGGCGGGGGTCAGCTTCACGCAGTCCGGCACATGGGTCTTGCGGTTCGCATAGTCCGAACACTTGCAGGTGTCGGCGTCCAGCAGGCGGCAATGCAGCCGCGTATAGGCGATCTCGCCGGTATCCTCATCTTCCAGCTTCAAGAGGCAGCATTTGGCGCAGCCATCACAGAGGCTTTCCCACTCCTGCGGGTTCATCTGGTCCAGCGTCTTGGTTTTCCAGAAGGGCAGCGTCATGCCTTGCGGGCCGCCCACTCCGGCGTCTTGTCAATGAGCGCGCTGGCAAACCAGCAGGACGAAGTCACGGCTTCACCCGCGGCGATGATGTCTGCCATCGCCTGCGCCACAAGCCGCTGACCGAGGCCGCGCCCGCCGACCGCGTCCGGCACGATGGTGTGGGTGATCCTGCGCTGTCCGGGGTGCGGGCGCTCATAGGTGAGGTAAGCCTCGGTACTGTCCACGATCAGGCTGTAGCGCTGACGCGAAGCGTCGTGCGTGATGTCGGTTACGCTCATGAGAAAACATCCGTTCTGGATTGGGCCAGCTGTTTGCGGATCCAGCCCGGCAGGAGAAAAAACACAATGCCCGTCAGCCAGACCGGCATCAGAATAAGGCTCGCCCCAATTACGACGCCGACGCCATACGCCACACCGGTTCCGGTGGAACCATGCGCCTCAGACATGGCCGTGAAGACAGCCAGGGCCGTCATCCCGAGACCAATCAGGCCCCAGAGCACGCCCAGAATACGCAACAGCACACCCATGTCTCAATCTCCGGGGCAGAAACACGAACGGCCAGCTTCAGGCCAGCACATCCTGCCATTCAGGATGCTTTTCAATCTGGGCCTTTGCAAACGGGCAGAGCGGGATGATCTTGAGCCCGTCAGCACGCGCATCCTCCACAGCCTGTTTCACCAGCGCCTGACCGGCGCCCTTGCCGCGCAGAGCGTCCGGCACGCCGGTATGGTCTATGATCAGGCGCGTGGCCCCCGCCCGTGAATAGGTCATCTCGGCTGTATGCCCGTCGATTGTGACGGTATACCGCCCGCCCGATGGCCCATCTTCCCGTTTGATCTCCAACTCGCTCATTGCTGGCTCCCTTGATTTGCCGTTCCAGATTTGGGACGGCCGCGACAAAACCGCAATGGCAGTCTGGTTCCCAAGATCATAGCAAACAGCTAGGGCAGGGCGCATGGCAAGGCTGCTGACCCATCCCGAGATTGACTGGCGTGAGGACGGCACCCCAGTCGCGCGCGCTTTCGGCGACGTCTATTTCTCGACCGGCGATGGCCTCGCCGAGACCCGCACGGTTTTCCTGAAAGGATGCGGCCTGCCGGAGGCCTGGGCGGGTCGGAAGTGGTTCACTGTCGCCGAAACGGGTTTCGGGACAGGGCTCAATTTCCTGGCGCTCTGGCAGCTCTGGCGGCAGCACCGGCCGTCACCAGATGCCCGGCTCAGCTTCGTCAGCTTCGAAGCCTTCCCGCTCCGGCTGGAAGATGCCCGCCGTGCGCTCGCGGCCTGGCCAGAGCTTGCAGACCTCGCCGGACGTCTGCTGGACCAATGGCCGGGACCCGTTCGCGGCGTGCGTCATCTGCGCTTTCCCGAGGACGGGATCGAGATCATCCTCCACCTCGGCGACATTGGCGAGACCCTGCCGCGCAGCCGGGTCCTGGCCGACGCCTGGTTCCTCGACGGGTTCAGCCCGGCGAACAATGGCGAGATGTGGACCGAGGCGCTGTTCCCCGAAGTCGCCGCCCGCTCGGCGCCGGGCGCGCGCCTCGCCACATTCACCGTCGCCGGCGGCGTTCGCCGCGCCTTGGCGGCCGCAGGGTTCAGCGTCGCGAAAGCCGAAGGTCATGGACGCAAGCGCGAACGCTTGGAGGCCGTATTCCAGGCGGATGAGGCTGCCAGTCCGCAGCCTGCGCCTCGCCGCGTCGCAATCCTCGGCGCCGGGATTGCCGGGGCGGCCATCGCTGCGCGGCTGATGGCGGCGGGACAGAAGCCTTGCGTCTTTGATCCGGCGGCTGAGTTTGCGACTGGGGCCAGCGGCAACCCGCTCGCCCTCCTCATGCCGCGCCTCGACGCCGGTGACACCGTCGAGGCCCGGCTCCTGATCGACGCCTATCTCGAAGCGCGCAGTACCTATCGCGACCTGCCCGGCGCCGAGGAAACAAGCGTCCGCCAGATGCCGCGCAATGAGACGGAGCGCAGGCGTTTCGAAAAGGTGCTGGCCGATCCGCCGCTGCCGCTCGAGGATCTCGAGGCGTTGCCGGGCGGAGGCCTGCTGCACAAGCGGGCAATGATCCTCCGTCCCCGGCAGATCGTGGGGGCGCTTCTGGAAGACGTCCCCTTGAAACTCGGTGCGCCTGTCACAACGGATCTTGAAGCGCTTATGGTGAATGGGGAAAAATTCGACGCCATCGTGCTGGCGAGCGGCATGGCGCTGCGCGCTTTGCTTCCATCAATCGACCTGGCGGGCCGGCAGGGACAGGTCGAACATCTCATCAGCGTCGTCAACGCCCCGGCCTCTGCGGATGCCTCCGGCACCTATGCCCTCAGCCTACAGACGGAACGCTTATGGGGCGCCACGTTCGAGCCTGTCGATGAAACCGGGGAAGCCGCCATCAGCATGGCGGCGCAAGCGGAGAACCTGGCGGGTCTGGAATCGCTCTCCCCCTGGTGGGTTTCCGAAGCACGGCGCGTCGCGCCTGTGTCCAGAGCCTCTGTCAGAGCGACGACACCGGACCGGCTTCCCTTGGTAGGCTGCGCGCCAGATGCCGAAGAAATAAAAGCACAGTATACGGAGAAAAAGGCCCAAACGTCATGGCCCGTAATTCAAAGGGTTTATGTGGCGGGGGGATATGGAAGCCGCGGGTTCACCTGGGCGCCGTGGGCGGCGGGGGTGATCGCGGCGGGCCTCGCCGGGTCGCCGGCCCCGGCAGGCCAGGATCTGCTTGGCGCGGTTGACCCCGTGCGGCAGATCCTTCGGCGGTTGAGGCGAAGCTGATCAGCTCGCCAGAACAAAGAAGAGACGCAGGCCGCCCTCTTCATGCGACTGAAAGCTCATGGCCACACCGGCAACCTCGACCGACAATTCGCCGGTGAATGTGGAGGCCACGGCCGCGGCGATCAGGAGGCCAGCGGCGATGCCGCCCAAGAGCCAGTTATTGTGAAGGAAAGTCCCCTGTTTCATTGTCCCGGTCCCTTGAACGGTATGGTGTTGGCATAAAGGTGGTGCGGTCTCTTCAGTTGCCTTTTTCGAGATCGCGGAATTCCTGGCGCAGGCGCCATTCGTCAGATGTCACGGCGCGCTCCATCGTCTTCAGGCGCTCGTCGAGGTCCATGAAGGTGTATTTCAGCGAGCCGAAGGTGGCGCGCGGACGATCCGAGACGCCGCGCCAGAATGCGTCTTCCTCGGCGCTCATCGAGCTGTGCCCGAAAGGCGCACGCGGCGTGATCATCCAGAGCACGATGTAAACGATCGGTCCGATCGGCCCCATCATGAAGATCGTCGCCAGAACCAGCAGGATACGGACGAGAACGGGTTCCCATCCGAACCGCTCGGCGAGGCCGCCGCAGACGCCTGCGATCACCTTGTCATTGCGCGAGCGGAAAAAGCGCTTCGGGTTCGGGGAAGTGTAGAAATCCTGGGAGCGGGACATGTGTGTCTCCTTAGTCATCGAATGAGGGGCGGGCGGGGCGCGGAGGCCGGCGGGTTTCGGCCTCACGCGCTTCGAGCAGGGATTCGAGGGTCTCGATCCGGCGTTCCATCGCCTTGGCCGAGCGCCAGAGATCCTCGAGCATCCGTTCGTCGTCCGGCTGCAGTGTCTTCTGGCGCCGCCAGAGCGTGATGTAGTGAAACACCATGCCTGGCAGCACCACGAAGAGGCAGATGATGGCTAGCAGCGGAATAAAGGCTTCCGGCATCGGTCATGCCTCTCCTTGAGACGGGGCGGTTTTGCGATCCTCGATCGCCTGGGCGACAAGGCCCGGCGTGCAGACCACGGTGAGGAAGCCGAACAGAACGGCGAGGGAGAACAACATCGATCAGCCCTCCGATTTGCGGCTGGCGGCCTTGCCCTTGCGGGCTTTCAGGGCAGCCAGTTCCTGTTCGATCGCGTCGTTCTGCTCAAGCTCCGCGAACTCCTGGGCAAGGCTTGGCTCGCCGCCGCGGATCGTGTCGGCAAACGCTTCCATCTCGTCGACTTTGCGCTCGAGATTGGCATAGCGGGCGATCGCCTCATCGGCGCG
>JBKBVT010000178.1:0-5156 GCA_046289305.1 Hyphomonas sp.
AGTGGTCGAAGGCGCACGCCTGGAAAGTGTGTAGGCGGGGAACCGTCTCGAGGGTTCGAATCCCTCACTGTCCGCCACTTGCCCTTGAGAAAGCGTTCTCCCGATCCGGCTGCGGCCGGATTTTTCCGTTGTTTTCGGGGGTTATGCGGGTGGGGCTGTTAACCGGCCCACGCCCCGAAGGGCGCACACGCGTTCTCTCCGGGCCGATATTCTCCGGACCTGTTAACCGCCGCGTTTCCGGTGAACAGCCTCAAGTCTTTGCTTTCAAATGATCTTTCGAACTCTCTGATGCATGCGATTTGGAAAATCCTTCTGGTTGGCGGACGGAACAGAGATCGAACGCCGCCCGTTGCGCCGCGGTTCGGCTGCAGCTGGAGACCAATCGCGCCACAGCGGCCGTTCGTGCTTTGTGCTGAGTCAACCGCGTGTTGCCGATGTAGGCGCGGTTGCTGAGCATCCGATAGACGTACTTCTTGTCGATCCTGTTCCCGCGCGGGGTGCGGATGCCGCGCGCGCCGATCCTGCAGCGCGGCGAGCGGGTGCTGTCGCGGCGGGAGGCACAGAGTTACGGCGCAGGCGGCGGGGTCAACGTCACCATCATGGCGCGCGACGCCGAGAGCTTCCGGCAGTCCGGCACGCAAGTCGCGGCCGACATCGCCCGTGCCGTCTCGCTCGGGCGACGAGGAACGCAATGCCAGCTGGGCCAACTCGCGCCGCCGCTACGACGTCGCCTACGGCATCCGCCGCGCGGACGATCTCGCCGCCGTCGTCGCCTTCTTCGAGGCGCGGAACGGGCGGCTGCACGGGTTCCGTTTCAAGGACTGGGGCGACCACAAGTCCTGCCTGCATTCGGGCACGCCATCGCCGACCGACCAGGCGATAGGCACCGGCGACGGTGCGACGACCGCTTTCCAGCTGGTGAAGCGCTACGCATCCGGCGCGCAGTCATGGACACGCGCCATCGCCAAACCGGTGGCGGGCACCGTGCGCATCGCGCTCGGCGGGGTCGAGCAGCCCTCCGGCTGGTCGGTCGACACCACGACCGGCCTCGTCACCTTCAGCGCCGCGCCGGGCTCCGGCGTCGCCATCACCGCTGGCTTCGAGTTCGACGTGCCCGTCCGTTTCGACACCGACGCGCTCGATGTGACGCTCGACCTCGAGCGGCTCGGCTCGATTACCTCCATTCCGCTTCTGGAACTGCGCCGATGAAGACCTTTGACCCCGCCCTGCAGGCCCATCTCGACGAGGGCACGACGACGCTCACCTGGTGCTGGCGCATCACCCGCGGCGTCAATCGGGAGGACCCGGCCTTCAAGGGCACGGGCGCGGTGATCGATCTGCTTCGCGATCGCGCCTTCACCGCCTCGGGGCTTAGCGGCTTCGCCTCCGGCTGGTTCACCTTCGGTACGCTCGAATGGACGAGCGGCGCGAATGCCGGGCGGCGCACCGAAGTGCTGGGCCATGACGTCACGGACGGTATCGCTGTTCTGACCCTGCTCGAAGCGCCAGTGCGCGCGATCGCCGAGGGCGACGCCTTCACCATCCGCGCGGGCTGCGACAAGCGCATGGAGACCTGCGGGGCGAAGTTCGCCAACACCGCCAACTTCCGAGGCTTCCCGCATATCCCCGGCTAGGATGCCGTGCTGCGCTACGCCAACAAGGATGGCGGCCACGACGGATCAGTCTTGTGACGCATCTTCTCGAGCAATGTACCAAAAACGCGCGAGCCATGAACCGCGACTCGCAACATGCCAGCTCATTGAGCTGTCACATAGGGCGCCCAAACGTTCTCGAAACTTTTCAAACGCAACTTGATTGGAGAGCAACTCCCAATCCGTATATGCACTTGCGCAAATCGAACGAATATCTCGGTGATCATCTCCAATGTTCCGAAACTGAGAGCCTGCCGTGTAAGAAATTATCAGAGCGAGAGAAAGTGCTGCCGCGCCAAAGGAGGCGATTAATCCCTTTGTGCGGTCAATGCCGAAAAGATATATCGAAAGTCCGCCTAGTAGTCCCAAGAATGCAGGGATAATGCTGCCGACAGCACCAACCCGACTCATTCCCCCTGCAAGTCCTGCGCATGCGCCGACAATGGACAAGACGACTAGGATTACGGCGATCTCAAAGCTGCGATCTCTTTGCACGAAGAGCGACAGGATGAAAGGTACAATGGAGCCGACAGCCACGGAGGCGATAAAGATCAGTAGGATGTCGACAACATGGTTCATTCAATACGCACGCCGTTAAAAATGATATAGTCGCCTTCAATATCGACGCTTGGTGAACCGCTAGGAAGTACGTAGAGCCTATCAGGATCCATGGTTATTCCATAACTCTCAACTAGTTCTCGTAGGCCATCTGGAGGCGTGCCTTCATGAATCTCGAGGTGCGTTCCTCGTCCGTTGCCAATAAATCCGTTGAATCTTTCTGGTTGGATAAATCTCGGCTCTACCTCGAAGAACGGTGGAGGTGGAGGTGCGGGGTTTCCACCGCCGCCAGGCGGGTTCCACGGAACGCAATCAAATGGTCCGGGTGGGCACTCGAGAACAGGTTGGGCGCCCGCCACCGCGCCCCAAAAGGTCAGCAAAGCTATGGATGTAGTTCGCACGGCTTTCTCCTTTAAAACTGATGGAGGAACGCTACCAGCACCGCACACACTTGAGAATACTCGATCGTTGGCGCATGACCAACTCGCTAGCCGAGTAGTCACCGTCGCACGCTCCTGGCTCGGCACGCCCTATCATGACCAGGCGAGCCTTCGGGGCGTCGGCTGCGACTGCCTCGGGCTCGCCCGTGGCGTCTGGCGCGAGGTCGTCGGCCCCGAGCCGTTCCCGATCCCGCCCTACAGCCGCGACTGGGGCGAAACCGGACCGCGCGAAGTTCTGGCCGAGGGCGCGCGGAGGATGATGATCGAGGTGTCGCCCGCCGAGGCAGGTCCCGGTGCGCTGGTTCTCTTCCGCATGAAGCCCCGAGCGATCGCCAAACATGTCGCGATCCTGACGAGCCCCGACTCCTTCCTCCACGCCTACGAGCGGCTCGGCGTGATCGAGGAACCGCTCACCCCATCCTGGCGGCGGCGCATCGCCTTCGCCTTTCGAATTTCTGGACAACGATCGTGTCGCGATCACGCCTTTACGGGCCCGGCCAACAGGAGTTCAGGCAGCCTGCCGAATCGTGAACCGAGCGCGGATGATGCCGTGGTCGCTGGCGCCTTCGATTTCGCGCAATTCCTCGCGGTTAAGATGATCGTTGAACACGTCTAGCCCGTCGAATTTCCACACGCGCTTGCGGCTTTGATCGTAGAGTTCCTGGCTAACGAGAATGTGGTCGAGCGATCCGTGCTGCTTCTTGAAAATGTAGGTGTAGTAGACATCGCGGAGCGACCGCAGCTGTTGTAGCGCCTGCCCGGAGTAAAGCGCCGTATCGCTGCCTCCAGTTGAAAGAGGCTGTAGAAAATTTGGTTGCTCCGACAGGATGTCGAGGGTGTTGGACTCCTGCCCGTCGTTCAGATCGCCCAGCACAACGACTGGTGTATCGATTCCTTTTGTAAGATCCGTCACGATCTGACGTACTGCCAGCGCCTCAGCGGTGCGGCGAACTGTAGAAATGGCGGCGCCGATCGCATTGCGATGCGCGCTGTAGAGCGCCCGCTCGGCGCGATACCAGGGCTCCGCGTCGATCCTCGTCGGACCCTTGGATTTGAAATGGCAAACCAGAATATCGATCGCCGGACGCTGGGCATGCGGGCGTATGGTGAAGCGCAATACCGGACGCGAGAAGCTGCTGATCGCCACTGATATTGATGGTGTCTGTGGGTCCCCACCACGACTTTCAAGCCGAAACGACGGTGGAAAGGCAGTTATCCATTCTGGCTCTCCTTCCAGCATCCCCTTGCGCACGGCTCCTGCACAGGTGATCCGCTGGCCCGAATGTCCTTGCGGCACAATGAGGTCGTACTCGTCTTCAAGCCCCGCTTCGGCGAACATCCGCTCAAGCGGCCCTGTGTGCCAGAGTTCTTGAAACCCAAAGGCATCCGCCCGCGCTCGCCTCAGCATGGCCGCGGACCAACTGACCTTCCGCGCCACCAACTCCTCTGAATGTCCGGCCGCATTTGAATATATCGGCAGACCGGGTTCGTTCAGGTTGTAAAGATTGAACGTTGTAAATGAAACAGTTCTGGCTTCCATCAAACGCGCGCCCCTTTCAGCCGTGAGTCAATGGTGCAGGAGCGAGCGATTCTGATCAAGAAGTTTGCAACTGCCTAAGCCCAATCCTGTTCTTCTGGCCCTGAGAGCACGCGAAAGCCGCAGCCCCTCGTCTGAACGTCAACGCATGCCTCAACCTCTCACTTTCGGAAAATAAAGCATGGCCACCCTCGTTCTCGGTGCCGCTGGCGCTGCCATTGGCGGTGGGGCGAGGCCGCGAACAACCCGCTGTCCTCGGTCTACGGCGGACGGATGGTGCATGTGCCGGAATGCGCCGCATGGACCTGGGACGCGCGGCCCTATCCGTTCTTTCCGGCGCTGACCGACGTCTGGACGGACGGCGCGAACTGGCGGCTCGGCCACTGGCTGACGGGGCGGCTGGGAGCGGTGTCGCTGGCGGCGCTGGTCCGGCATCTCTGCCAGCGCGCGGTGCTGCCCGAGGATCGCACCGACGTCACCGGTCTCTGGGGCGCGGTGGAGGGCTATGCCATCACGGCGCTCGAAAGCCCGCGCGCGTCGATCACCACGCTGTCGCGGCATTTCGGCTTCGACGCGGTGGAGACCGAGGGGGTGATCCGGTTCGTCATGCGCGGCCGGGCCTCCGTCGCCACTCTCGCGCCCGACGATCTCGTGGCCGCCCGCGAGGGCGACGTGCTGGAACTGACGCGCGGACAGGAGACCGAACTGCCGCAAGCGCTGAAATGGCAGATCGCCCGCGCCGACGAGGATTACGACGCCGCCCTCGTCGAGGCCCGGCGCATCACGGTGGACACGACCCGGATCCCCCTCGCGCATGAGCAGCACGAAGAGCCGCCGATAGCCGAACCGGCGCCGTTCACTGGCCAGATCCCGCAACCGGCCGCGCAGCGCCGTATCAGGCGCACGCCGCGACTGGTAACGGATGGTCTTCCGATCAGCCCCGGCAATCTGACACGCCCGCCGCTCCGA
>JBKBVT010000179.1:0-5153 GCA_046289305.1 Hyphomonas sp.
CGCATCCGACGGATCGGCCTCAATGGGGGCAAGGCGGCGGCGAGTTTCCGGAAGTATGCCGCCGATCATATGCCGGCCCGGGCCGAGGCAGTGCTCCTGCCCTCCACGAGCCCGGCGCATGCGGTGCGGAGTCTGGACGAGAAGTGCGCGATGTGGCGGGCGGCATTGCGGGGCTAGCCCCTCACCTGCCAAGGGAGAGGGGCTTCAAGCCTTCTTGAAGCTGGTGAGGTCGCTGGCGGTGGGGCTGGCTTCCATGCCGTTGGGCGGTTCGGGGATGAGGGTGGCACGAACGGGCGGTGCGCCGGTGGCTTCGGCGACGATCTCGGCCGTGCGGGCTTCGACGGCGTCCGTCAGGCGCGCGAGGAATTCCTCCTTCGGCAGGCCGGGCGGGATGGGGTCCAGGAATTCGATGATCGCGGTGCCGCTGCGGCGGGGCTTTTCCTGCTGCTGCCAGAACACGCCAATATTGGTGGCGACGGGAACGACGGGCACGCCCATCGCCTCGGCCATGTGCCAGATGCCGGCCTTGTAGCGGAAATGATAGCCGACAGGTGCGAGGTGGCCCTCCGGATAGATCAGCACGCGGCGGCCATCGGCCTTGGCGCGGGCCATGCCATTGGCGAGGGAGGAGGCCTTCTTCTCGCCGCCGCCGCAGGTGTCGATGACGATGGCGCCTAGCTTCTTCAGGATGCCGCCAACGAGCGGGAAGCGCTCGAGATGGTCGCCGGTGACGAAGGCAAGATCCTTCAGTTCCGGATAGATCAGGAAGCCGTCGCCCCAGCTCTGATGCTTCGCGCCGATGACGAAGGCGCCTTCGGGCAGGCGCTCCTTCCCCCGCACTTCCTTCCGTATACCGGCAATATGGCGCAAAGCGAGGTTCATGGCACGGGTATAGCTGCGGATGATGGCGCGCACGGGCGCATGTCCCGGCCAGGCGAGGAATGGCAGCGACACGAGCACGTAGAGGACGGACAGGACCCAGTAGGCAAGCTGGAAGAGGTTGGCGCGCATTGGCGTCAGGCTCCGTTAGGGTGGTTGCTCAGACAGATTTGAGGACGGCGAGGACGCCGCGCGACAGGGCCGGGGCATGCTTGGACAGCGGGCCGGGCAGGCGGTTGTAGATCTTGTTGAGGCCGGACTGCATGACAATGCCGAGCGCCATCGCGGCCTTCAGTGCCGGATCGCCTTTCGGGATCGCGTTCATATCCATCAGGCCGGAAATGATCCGTTCCGTGACGGAGACGGGGTCATCCTCGCGGCGCCGGTCATAAGGCAGGTAGCGGTTCAGCGAGACGAGATGGAAAGAGAAGAGGAGAAAGTCTTCATCCGCCAGCTGACAATAGGCGCTGACGGCGGCGTGGACTTTTTCTTCCAGGTTGCCGGGGCCTGACAGCGCCTCGGAGAGCATCTGCGACAACCGGTTATGGGTTTCCATGAACAGGGCGAGGGCGAGTTCGTCCTTGCCCTTATAGTGGCGGTAGAGCGCGCCTTCGGAGACGCCGGCCTTCTCGGCGATGCCGCGGGTGGTGGCGGCGTCGACGCCTTCATGGATGAACAGCTTCAGGGCCGCCCGCTCAATCTTCGGCCGGGCGTCGCGCACACGCGGTTTGCGCGCGGCCGTGTCGGCCTCTGCAGACCCCTTGGGCGCGGCGGCTTTAGGGCGGCGGGCGGCCGGCTTCGGTTTGGTGACGGGCTTGGGTTTGCTGGCCATGGGGCAGGGTTCCTTATTTATTGAGGGTCAGATACCATGGGTAAGGCGAATATGCAAGTGATTAATCGCTCACTAATTCCGAAGTTTTATCGGCGCGCTTAGTGACAGCCAGTGGCCACCGGTTTGTGTGACTTAAATTCAGCAGGTGAAAGTACAGGCCGAGCCGGGGCTCAGACCAGTTCGAAGCGGTAGCTTTCGATGACGGTGTTGGCGAGCAGCTTCTCGCACATTTCCTTCACGCGGGCTTCGGCGGCGGCCTTGTCCGGGCTGCCCGTCAGGTCAAGCTCGATGACCTTGCCGACACGGGCGCTGCCCACTTCGCCGTAGCCCATGCGGGCGAGCGTGTCGGCAACGGCCTTGCCCTGGGGGTCAAGCACGCCGTTTTTCAGCGAGATATGGACGACGGCCTTCATTATTTGCTGCCCCCGGTGAAGTGGATGACGTTGTCCGTCTCTTCGCCTGATTCCCGGATGATGCCGAGCCTGCGCGCGACTTCGGCATAGGCCTCGGTCACACCGCCCATGTCGCGGCGGAAGCGATCCTTGTCCATCTTTTCGCCCGTCTTGGCATCCCAGAGGCGGCAGCTGTCCGGGCTGATCTCGTCGGCCAGCAGGATGCGCGCCATGTCGTGATCATTCTCGAACCAGCGGCCGAACTCGACCTTGAAGTCGACCAGCTTGATGCCGGCGCCGGCGAACAGGCCGGACATGAAATCATTCACGCGCAGGGCGAGGGCGACGATGTCGTCATATTCCTGGGGGCTGGCCCAGCCGAAGGCGGCGATATGTTCTTCCGTGACCATCGGGTCATGCAGGTCGTCGCTCTTATAGTAGAACTCAACCAGCGGGCGCGGCAGGGACTGGCCCTCGGGCAGGCCCAGGCGCTTCGACAGCGAGCCGGCGGCGATGTTGCGCACGACGACTTCGAGCGGGATGATCTCGACCTTGCGGATCAGCTGTTCGCGCATGTTGAGGCGGCGGATGAAATGGTTCGGCACGCCCACAGACGTGAGATGGCACATGATGAACTCGCTGATGCGGTTGTTCAGCACGCCCTTGCCGTCGAGGACGGCTTTTTTCGTGGCATCAAAGGCGGTGGTGTCATCCTTGAAATACTGGATGAGCGTGCCGGGTTCCGGTCCCTCATAAAGGATCTTTGCCTTGCCCTCATAGATGATGCGCCTTTTGCTCATCCGGTCCCGTCCTTCCAGCCAGTTCTCAGGAAACAGTTCCGGCCCCTTTCGGAATCACTGCCCGTTCCCCTGAAGCGCGGACTGTTACTCCACTCCCGGCTCAGAAACAATTATTGCGAACACCTGCCTGCCGCCCCTATATCAGCCCGGAAGTTACCATCGCAGTGAAAGGGCCCCCATCATGAGCACATTCGACGATCGCCAGCGCGGCGAAGAGGCCCGTTACGCCCTCGACCAGGAAACCCAGTTCAAGATCAATGCCCGGCGCAACCGCCTTCTGGGCCTCTGGACGGCTGAACTTCTGGGCATTTCCGGACCGGAGGCGGAAGCCTATGCCAAGGAAGTCGTGATCGCAGACCTCGAAGAAGCCGGTGACGGCGATGTCGTGCGGAAAGTGCGCGGTGACCTCGAAAAGGCCGGAATCCAGCGCAGCGAGGCGCAGATCCGCGAGGAGATGGCCCGCCTGCTGCCGATTGCGCGCGAACAGGTCACCAAGGACATCACCGGCTGAGGGTGGTGGTGCCCGGCGGCGTGTAGACGTCGGCGCAGCTTGCTCCGGCGCCGCCCAGCGGCACGAAGGACACGCAGCTGTAATGCGCGCCGGCGCTCTGGCGGAGAGCCGGCCGGCCGGTCCAGCCATGGATCGACGGGGCACCCGGCCAGACATTCATGTAAATCTTGCCCGGCGCGACAGGCAGGCCCGCCGCCCCTTCCGGGCTGGCATAGACCGGCACACCCTCGATGAACCAGGTGATGCCCTCCGGCGTCCATTCGAAGGCGTAAAGCCGGTCGGCGTCCGCCGCGTCAAAGGGCAGGTCGATGGTGGCATGCGCGCCGCGGCGGCCCTGGCGGAAATAGTTGAAGAACACCTTGGTCGTGTCCTTACCGAGGAATTCGATGTCGACCTCGTCATGCGGGTCGCCGAACCAGCTGCCGGTATAGGTGAAGAAGGACGAGACGAGGCCTGAGCCCCGCGCCGGGCGCATGATCACTTCATAGCGGCCATAGCTGTATTGCCCGGCCGTCTGCATTTCGGCCGCCGTGAAGGGCTGAGCCTGGCCGTTGGCTGTGCGGACGCTGAGCAACGTTCCGCTGGAGGTCGGTGTGGCATTCTCCTCGCGCCAATGGCCGCCATAATGGTTGCCGTGGTTGTTGTGGGTCGAGGCGTAGAAATGCGCGTCGCTCTGTGGATCGGCGAGGCGGGTGAGGAACGCTTCCGCGCTGTTCAGCGGTACGGCGGGGGCGCGTCGTTCCGGCTCATGCGCCTGGAACGGCTGCGGCGATTGCCAGGGATAGAAGTCCGGATCCGGGCGGGGCGCGGTGATTGCCGGCGCCGCGGCGGCATATCTTGCCGGAAGGATCTGGGATGGCTCGGCCGGCGCGGCAGAGGGGCTCAGGGCCAGAATTCCGAGGCCTGCAACCGCGAACAGGCAGGTAACGATCAGCGTATCGATGCTGCGGGCAGCCTCAGTCCCTAAGGTAAACCCAGATTGGCTGTTCGAACGCATACGCTTACTCCGGAGGTTAATCCTCCGTTAAGCAGCAAGATACGCGCCAAGGTTTTGTTAAGGATAGAAGATTCACCCGGCTGTGCTGTCATTTCCTGGCGTAGGCCCGGTCAGCGCGGCCCGGTTGCGCATCATGAACAGGGGTACTGAGCCGATTGGGGTCACCGCCCAGTCCAGCGGCTGGTCATGCGCCTCCACCGGCACCTGGTCGATCTGCTGGGCGGCGTAGGCGATAGCGCAGGCAAAGGCGCGGCCCGTGGCTCTCAAGCGGGCGAGCGCCTTGTCATAATGCCCGCGGCCATAGCCGAGGCGGTTGCCCATCGTGTCGAAGGCCAGCAGCGGCGTGAGCACAAGGGTTGGCGCGACTTCCGGCGCATCGGCTGGCGGTTCCGACAGGCCAAAGGGGCGGCGCTCGAGCGGCTCGCCAGGTGACCAGAGCCGCCAGCTGATCTCGCCGGTGTCTTCCATACGCGGCAGACAGGTTTCGGCGCCGGCGCGGACAAGGCGCGCCATCAGGAAAGACGGGTCGAGCTCCTCATTGATCGCGACATAACCCGCAACGACCGGCCCATAGCGTTCCAGGAGTTTCATCGGGAAGAGATCGGCGAGGCGTTCGGCGGCATCTGGATCGCGGGCAGCGGCTTCGGCGCGGATCGTTCGCATCCGGTGGCGCAGCTGTGTCTTGTCGGCGTCGATTGTCATGTCCCGGATGTAGCCGCCGCAGGGCGCGCCGCAAACAGAA
>JBKBVT010000180.1:0-5082 GCA_046289305.1 Hyphomonas sp.
CACCGGCCATCCCGTGCCTCAGGCCGTGATTGACGACAATCTGGCCGCGACCAAGGCCTTCTTCGCTCTGCCGGCCAGCGCCAAGGAAGGCTATCATGACGCGCCGGGCGGGCGCCAACGCGGCTACACGCCGTTCGGCACGGAAAACGCCAAGGGCCAGCAGCAGGCCGACCTTAAGGAATTCTGGCACACGGGCCGCGACCTTCCGGCGGGTTCGCCCTACCGCGCGACGATGAAGGACACGCCGAGCGTAGTCGAAGTGGCAGATTTTGACCGCGCGACCCGCGCGCTCTATGCCGCGCTGGACCTGTTCGGACGTGACCTTCTGAAAGGGGTTGCTCTGCATCTCGGCCTTTCAGAAGACTGGTTCGAAAATAAGGTCGAAGACGGCAATTCGATCCTGCGTCTCCTGCATTACCCACCGCAGATGGACCCGCCTGCCGAGGGCTCGGTTAGGGCCGGGGCGCATGAGGATATCAATGTCATCACGCTGCTGCTCGGCGCCGAGGAAGCCGGGCTGGAGGTCAAGCACCGCTCCGGCGAATGGCTGGCCGTCAACCCGCCGCCGGGCGCGCTGGTGATCAATTGCGGGGACATGCTGCAGCGCTACACCGGCGGGGTACTGCCCTCGACGACGCACCGGGTGGTGAATCCCGCGCCGGAACGGTCACGTTTTCCGCGCTATTCGACGCCGTTCTTCCTGCATTTTAACCAGGATTTCGTCATCGAGGCTCTGCCAGGCTGCCTGGCTGAGGGCGGCAAGGCGCAGGATCCGATCACCGCGCAGGATTTCCTGATGGAACGGCTGCGGGAAATCGGCCTCGTGAAAGCCTAGCCCGAAGGGTTCACTTGGCGCTCTGGCCCGAGATTGGCATAGATTAGGTCTCGATTAGAGGGGCTGGCCCATCACGGTTCAGAGGACAGGGGAAGTTTCGTGCCTGCAGTTGGTATGAGGGAATGGTTGGCCGTTGGCCGCGCAATCGCCGATGGACAAATGGTCCGCTATGGCGACGGCGCCAACTACACAGCCCGTTTCGAAAAAGAACTCGGCGCCCTCGTGGGCGCAGATCATGTGCTGACCGTCAATTCGGGCACCAGCGCGCTGGTGGCGGCACTGGCCGCAGCGGGGATCGGTCCGGGCGACGAGGTGCTCGTGCCGGCCTACACCTGGATGTCGACGGCCGCCGCGCCGGTCCAGGTCGGCGCCGTGCCGATCCTGGTGGACATCAATGAAAGCCTGACCATCGACCCGGAAGATATCCGCCGGCGGATCACGCCCTATACGCGGGCCATCATTCCGGTCCACATGGTCAATGCGCCGTGCGACATGGACGCCATCCTGTCCATCGCGAAGGAGCATGGGCTGATCGTGATCGAGGATGCCTGCCAGGCGGTCGGTGTACGTTACAAGGACCGCTATTGCGGCGCCATCGGCGACCTTGGCGCGTTCAGCTTCAACAAGATGAAGAACGTCAATATCGGCGAAGGCGGCGCAGTGCTGACCAATGACCACCGGTATTTCATCCGGGCCCGAAGCTATCATGATCTCGGATCCATGGTCCGGGGCCATGGCGACCGGCTGAACGAGCCCGAATTCGTCGGCATGAACCTGAAGGCCACTGAGCTCGACGGCGCGATGCTCCGCGTACAACTGCAGAAAGTCGTTCCAATGCTGCGCCGGATGCAGAAGCGCCGCGCGATGCTCGCCGATGTTCTCTCTCAGAGCAGTCATTTCCAGGTGACGCCGCACAATGATGCGGCAAACGCCGTCAGCCTGTCGATCCTGGCGCCGACGGTGGAGGACGCTGTTGCGTTGACCCAGCGGCGCGGTGTCCACAACCGCCTGCGCGACAGCTCAAAGCACGTCTATACGAACTGGGAACCGATCCTCTCGAAACGGACGTTTCATCCGAAGATGAACCCCTGGGCCTGGGCCAAGCGCGAGATCAATTACTCACCGGACATGTGCGCCCGCACGCTCGATATTCTTGACCGGACCTGCATCATCAATCTGGGCCTGAAATATCCGGCGCCGCTGATGCAGATGGTTGCCCGTCAGCTGGCGGCGTAGGCCGCCTGAGCCGGCCTTACCTTGCGGTTCGCAGCGGCATGCGCCGCGGCGCGCGCCGTCAGTGCCATGATCGTCAGGGTCGGGTTATGAACATGCTGGCGCGGGAAACACGCGCCATCGGTCACGTAGAGACCCTTGATGTCCCAGCATTCATTGTTGGGATCGACGACAGACGTTTCGGGGTCAGCCCCCATGCGGGCTGTGCCGCATTCGTGAATGCTGGCGCCGCCGGGAGAGAGGTCAGAATTGACCTGGAAGTCGGTCAGCTCAAGATCCTCTGCAATCTGACGAATGATATCCGCCTGCCGCCGGGCCATCTGCTGCTGCCCCTCGGAGAAATGGAACCGGATGACGGGTAATGGCATGCCATAGCGATCGACCTTGGACGGATCAAGCCTGACACGGTTCCATGCGTCAGGCATCATTTCGGCAAACGAAACGATATCGACGCGGGCGCCCCCATCAGGACGCGGATGAATATGGATCTGGAAGCCCATGCTGCCATGAATTGCGGGGTCGGGCGGAATGAAGATGCATCGTCCGGGCTCGGAGTGATCCGCGTCATCCTCACCTGCTGCCGGCGCAAAACCTTTGCGATTGTAGCCATTCCCGCTCATCACGGCATGGTCCATCAGATAGCAGCCCAGCGCGGAGGAATTTGTGCCGATGACCGGCCCCCTGGCATATGACCGGGAGGTCAGCAGGATGCGTGTACTTTCTATGGTAGAGGCGCACAGGAAAACGATGGGGGCGAGGGTGGTGCGAACCTCGCCTGTCGCCGCATCGAACCACTCTACGCCCACCGCCTCGCCAGACTCGCGCCTCAGGACTCGCCGGACCACGGCGCCGGTCTGGAGGGTCAGGTTGCCTGTCTGGCCGGCCAGATCGAGCCATGGCAGCGGCGCGGCGTAGCTTCCAATCGCTGGTCTCGCCTCGGGCCATCTCGACCGGATCTTGGTCATTACGGTGTTTTCGGCCGCCGTGGGCTCGAGCACTTGAGAGAGACGGCTCGCCTCAAGACTCTCGGGATCCCGCGCCCCGCCTTTCAGTTTCAATTTTTCCTCAACCTGGCCATACCAGACTGCGAGGTCTTCAAGGCTGATCGGCCAGCCGGTCTCATTATCCTCCCGCTCGGCGCGCGCGAGGCCGGCCAGCCGGTAATATTGCCGTCCATGGCCCGGGACCATCATCCGGCCACCCGGTTGGCGGGAGCGATACCAGAGGAACTGGCTGCCTTCTTCCGTGCGGTAGGCGCAGTCGACATCATCGACAAACACATCCGGGGCCATCGCCCAGGCAAAGCATTTGGACTGAACGGGTTGGCGCAGGCGCCCCAGCAGGCGAAACCCGCGTTGCCCGGCGCGGGCCAGCGCGGGCGGCAGCCGGCGTTCAGCCTCCACCGCGTCGAATAATCTGGCGAGTTGGCCAAGTCCGCTGGTCACAGGATGGGCCGGCCGTCGACCCGGAAATCCGGCTTCAAACACCGCGACCTTCAGGCCCGCCTCGCAGAGTTGTGCGGCGGCAACGCCGCCTGCGGCACCTGATCCGACGACAATCGCATCAAAATGCGCATGTCCGCCCACGGAATCGTATGACCCGATGGTCTCGAAAGCCATTTGCCTTGTCCCCTCCCAAAACGCGTCAGCGCGCGCTTGAATGGAAGGTTTACAGAAAATGACGTAAAAAACAACTTAGCAACTTTCGAACAGTTCAAGTAAAACTCAAAATTCTCCTTACGCGGTAGTTGTTCCTGCTTTCCTGGCGCTGCCATCTGTTGTGGCGTGAGCAGGCTCACGGATCATTCCCTGCTGCACGAGACGCCCGCTGCGCGCGAGGGGAGCGCAGCATCGACAGGCCCCTGCACTCAGCGACGAAAGCAGAGCCAGCCCGTTCGTCCGCAACATTATCCGTGGGAGGCCGGACAGTTGCGCAACAGGAGACCCCGCCAGGCCGCCTGCCGGTGCAGCAGGGAAATCAAATGATCCGGATCACCTTCGGCGATCAGGCCGTCGAGCCAGAAACCAGGGCTGGATGCGATGCCGGAATGCCCCGCCTGGCCCTCAATCGGGGAGGAAACGCTTGAGATATGGCCTGGCGGTTTATTCTGCGGCATCTGCCCTGGCTCCTGATTTGCGACTAATTCTCATTTGCATAGTCGCATCTCACGGTCAACCCTGCCGTCCATGACAAGTCAGCCATGCAACAATGTAGCGCGGGATACCGCTGAGGAAACGGTTCACAAGGCAGGCCGGATGGCCGTAAAACGCTGCATGGCCGATGACATCCTCCCTTTCAGTTCCGCATTTCCCGAAGCCACCGAAGCCGACTGGCTGAGCGCCGTTGAAAAAGCGCTCAAAGGGAAAGGCATCGACACGCTCACCCGCAAGACCGCCGATGGCATCGGCATCAAGGCGCTCTACCGCGAGAGCGACTTTGCCGCCGCCGCCGATCCACTGGGCACGCCCGGTGAGGCGCCCTACCTGCGCGGCAAGACCGCCGCCCCCGACAAGTGGCGCCCGTGGGACATCCGCCAGCTCTTCACCCATCCCTCGGTCGAAGAAACCAATGCCGAAATCCTGCGCGACCTTGAGCGCGGTGTCTCCTCGGTGGAGATCGCGCTCGACTGCACCGGCAAGCACGGCGTACAGATCATCACGCTGGAGGATTTCCAGACCGCCCTCGCCGGCGTCCGCGCCGACTATGCCGGTGTTGCGCTCAGCCATCTGAACGCATCTGGCGCGTCGGCCTCCGCCATCCTCGGCCTCTGGGCCGAGACGCAGGAAAACGCCTCCGGGCTGAACATCGACTTCAACATGGACCCGCTCGGTGCTCTCGCGCGCACGGGTAAGCTTTCGGGCGGTCTCGACTCTACCTTCGAGCGCGTCGCCGCTGTCGCAACCGCCCTCGGCGCGAAATTCCCGCAGGCAGGCCTCATCCGCATCGACGCGACCAGCGTGCATGAAGCGGGCGGCTCGGAAGCCCAGGAACTCGGCGCGTTGATCGCCTCGGCC
>JBKBVT010000181.1:0-5046 GCA_046289305.1 Hyphomonas sp.
GTACTGGCCGCTGGCGACCAGGTCCACGCCGCGGGTGCGGGTGTCGGCGGCGTTGGTGAAGTAGCGGCCGCCGCTGGCGTTGGGAAAGCCGTTGGCGACCAGGAACTGCCGCACCGGCGTGCCGACCAGGTTCTCCGAGAGCAGGATGCGGTCATCGATGTCGATCCGGTAGGCATCGACGGTGAGCGTCCAGCGGTAGCCGAGTGCGGCGCTCAGGCCGAGGCTGAGGCTGCTCGACTTCTCCGCCTTGAGCGGTTCGGCACCGAGCAGCTGCGCCACCGGATCGGTGACCGGGAAGGTGCGCACCTCGAACGGCTGCAGCTCGCCGCCGATGTTGATGAAGGTGGTCGCGGTGGTCGAGTAGTACTGCTGGGCCAGCGAGGGCGCACGAAAGCCGGTGCTGGCGGTGCCACGCAGCGCCAGCGCGTCGGTCAGCGCGTAGCGGCCGGACAGCTTGCCCGAGGTGGTGCTGCCAAAGTCGCTGTAGTCCTCGTGGCGTACCGCCGCACCGAAGCTGAGGCGATCGCTCAGGTCGCCCTCGACATCCAGGTACACCGACCAGGCGTCGCGGCTGACGTCCACCTGGTCGGACGGACGGAAGCCGGGGAAGACCTGGGCGCCGCCGGGCACGGTCGGCGTGGCCGGGTTGAAGAAATAGCTCTCCGGCTGGCCGGCGCGGATCCGGAACTCGTCCTTGCGGTACTCCAGGCCGACGGCCAGGTTGAGCGGGTAGGCCAGGCCGCCGACCTCCACGCCGCGGCCGAGATCAAGGTTGAACGCAGTCAGGCCGTTGGTCAGGCTGCCGGCGTAGAAACGGGTCGGACTGGCTGCGCCGAGCGCGGCGTTGACGCTGTTGGCGACGTGGAAGGCGAAGTCGTTGCCGCCGGTGGTGAGGCTTGCATCCCAGCGCCACCCGCTCGCGGCGGTACCACGCACGCCGCCGGCCAGGCTGCGGTCCTGGCTGTCGGAAACGATCAGCGGCAGAAAGCCGTCGGGATGGATCGCCGGCACGTTGCGCGGGTCGAGCGGGCGGCGGAAAAAGCCGGCCGACTCGCCATCACGCTGACCATAGCTGCCGAAGGCGTAGAACTCGACGTCCTCGCCCAGTGCTGCGCCGCCATTGAAGAACACGATCCGGTCCTGGACGTCGGCGTCGCCCTGGCGGTGGTTGAGGCGGTTGATCGTGGCTTCGCGCGGATCGGGCTGGCCGTCGATCAGCGGGTACTGCTGGCGCGGGTCGGGCCGGGCGCGGTTGGTGAAGCCGCGGTCGCGGTACTCGGCGGTCACGGTCAGGTGGCCGGCGCCCATGTCCAGGCTGGTGCTGGCGGCGACCTGGACCAGCTCGCCATCGCCGGCCTTGTGCTCGCCGTAACGGGCATCCAGGCTGCCACCCTCGCGCCCGCTCCTGAGCACGATGTTGATCACGCCGGCGATGGCATCGGAGCCGTACAGCGCCGAGGCGCCGTCACGCAGCACCTCGATACGCTCGATCGCCGCCACCGGGATGGTGTTCAGGTCGACCGGCGAGGAGCCGCGGCCGATGGTGCCGTTGACGTTGACGATCGCGGTGGTGTGGCGGCGCTTGCCGTTGACCAGCACCAGCACCTGGTCCGGGGCCAGGCCGCGCAACTGGGCCGGACGCACATGGTCGGTGCCGTCGGTGATCGACGGGCGCGGGAAGTTGAACGAAGGCACCAGCCGCGCCAGCGCGGCGTTGATCTCGGGCGAGGCCTGCGCCCGCAGGGTCTCGACCGGGATCAGGTCGATCGGCGACAGCGATTCGGCGACGGTGCGATCCAGCGCGCGGGTGCCGGTGACGACGACCGCGTCGAGGGCACGGGCCTGGTCGCGTTCGGCCTCCTCCTCGGCGACGGCTTGCGCCTGGGCGCCCCCGGCCAGCAGGGCCAGGGCGATCGCGGACAGCCGCGGGCGCCGGCGCAAGGCGGCGGCGGCGGAAGATGATGTGGCGGCGTGCTTGTCGTTCATGGTCGATCCTTTTTGTAGGGGCCCGATCGACGCGACACACACTGCCCCGGCCATCCCGCACGGGCAGCGCCGTCGCGGGTCTCGGGGAGGGTCAGGGAAAGGTTCCTGAGGGCGCTTGACTCAGCCGCACCGGGTCCGCACGGACGCAGACATCCCACCGCAACAACAGGTGATGGACGCGTGAAGGCGATGGAGGTCATGGCCGGCCGAGTATGCCGGCAGACGCCGCGCCGCTGTCAACCCGGCATCGTACGCACGGGTGCACTGCGCGGTGTCGATCCCACACTGTGGCGGCATGCCCGTCTTCTGCCCCTGCGGCTCCGGCCACCCGCAGGCCGACGCCTATGCCGACCAGGTCGCCGCCGAGGCCGCGGCGCTGATGCACAGGCACGGCAGCGCCTGCGTGCTGAGGCTGCGCGATGGCCTGCTGGCCGCCGGGCATCCGCGCATGCATCGGGCCGCGCTCACACTCGAGGCCCCGCCAGGTGCGCGCACCCCCCGGCTCGGACTGCAGGTGAAGCGGCAGGCCATCAGCGGTCCGGATCGTGCGAGGTCGAATCCGTCGCCCCCACCGCGTCGGCAACGGGGCGTAGCGGCTGCACGAGCGCAGCCGCTTCCACCACCAGCGCGGACGCCGGCTCCACCTCGACCGCGACAGCCGCTCAGGCGCGCCCGAAGAATTCGCAAGCCCTAGCCGCAGCGCAGCGCCACCACCACGCCCTCTTCGTCCAGTTCGGCGTTGAGCCGGGCGTGATGGTATTCCAGCGTCACCGGCTGTCCCGGCCGCAGGTAGCGGGCCAGGTCGGCACCGGCGTCGAAGCGCAGGCGTTCGAGCAGTTCCTCGCTGGCCGGTTCGCCGATCGCCCACTGCGCACGCGCGGCGTCGCAGCCGGCCTCCGGCAGGGCGGCGTCGCTCTCGACCGTCGACGGCCCGGTCGGTGCGGCCGCCGGGTCGCAGGCCGCCGCCAGCACGGTGAGCAGCAGCACGGCAAGAACACGGACGGCAGGCATCGCGGGTCTCCCGGGGGGATCGGATCGCTCCGGATTATCCCGGATTCCGCCCCGGGCCGTGCTGGCGCGGGCGCCCTACCCGCCGCGCGCCCGCTCGCGTAGGCTTGCGCCGCATGACCCTGCTCAGTGTCAACCTCAACAAGATCGCCGTCCTGCGCAACTCGCGCGGCGGCCATGCGCCCGATCCGGTCGCCGCAGTCGACACCGTGATCGCCGCCGGCGCCGGCGGCATCACCGTGCACCCCCGTCCCGACCGCCGCCACGTCACGCCGCAGGACGTCCTGGCGCTGGCCACGGCCATCGCCGGCCGGGTCGAGTACAACCTGGAAGGCAACCCATTCGCGCCGCCGCGCGAAGGCTACCCCGGCTTTCTCGCCCTGTGCGCGGCGGTGCGGCCGAGCCAGGCCACGCTGGTGCCGGACAGCGACGAGCAGATCACCTCCGACCACGGCTTCGACCTGCGCCGCGATGCCGCCCGGCTGCGGCCGGTGGTCGCCGAGCTCAAGGCCCTGGGCTGCCGGGTCAGCCTGTTCGTCGATGCCGGCGTCGAGGGGCTGGACGAGGCGGCCGCGATCGGGGCCGATCGCATCGAGATCCACACCGGCCCCTACGCCGAGGCGCACGCCGCCGGCGCTGCCGACGTGCAGCTCGCGCGCTGCGCCCGCACCGCCGAGCAGGCGCTGGCGCTTGGCCTCGGGGTCAATGCCGGCCACGATCTGAGCCAAGCCAATCTGGGCGACTTCCTCCGCGCCGTGCCGCAGATCGCCGAGGTCTCCATCGGCCACGCGCTGATCGGCGAGGCGCTCTACGCCGGTCTGGACGCGACCGTCCGCGCCTACTGCGCCATCATCGCCGATGCCGTCGCGCGGCGGGACTGAACGGATCGCCCGGGCTGTGCCGTCGCCCGCTGGCCGCCGCGCCCACCCGCCTGCTCGATGTCGATCGCGCGCAGGCCGGCATTCCGCGCGCTGGTAAGGGCGAAGCTGAGCGCCCGGTATTCGCTGTCCTGGTCGCTGGTCAGCTGCAGGCGGGCGTCCGGGGCGCGGGCCACGATGTCGTGCAACCGCGCCTGCAGCACCGCCGGCGGCAGGGCCTTGTCGCTCCGGTACGGCAGGTCGCGCGGGATGCGCTGGATCGCCAGCGACGTACTGGCCATGAAGACGATCAGCAGCACCAGCAGCTCATCGATCAGGGCACGATGCTGTCTCGGCCCGCGGGGTATCAGCGGCCGTGCGCAGAGCCAGGGCGCGTCTCCGTGACAGTCGGCGCTTCCGTTGTCTGCCGTTCCGGCCCGGCCGGCAAGCGTCGCGGGGCGAGACGCGGTACGAAAAACGCCGCCCGAAGGCGGCGCTTTCGCGGTTTGCGAGGCTGCGCGCAGGACTAGCGCAGGTTCTCGACGAAACCGATCTTCTCCATGCCGGCGTTCTTGGCGATCGCCAGCACCTCGGCCAGCACCTGGTACTGGGCGTCGGGGTTGGTTTCGATCTCCAGGGTCGGCTGCGGCCGGTCGTTGTACTGCGCCTCGTTGACCACGGCGATGAAGTCGTTGGTCAGCTGGCGCATCAGCACCGGCACACCGTCCTTGAAGATTTCGCCGTTGGCGTCGATGCGCAGGGAGATCGGCGGCGGCGGATCCTTCGGCTGCTCAGGCTGCGCGCGGCTGGCCTGGGGCAGATCGATCTGGATCTGGTAGGACACGGCCGGCACGGTGACCATGAAAATGATCAGCAGTACCAGGAGCACGTCGATCAGCGGCACGACGTTCATGTCGCACTTGGCGCCGGCTCCCTGTTGCGATGAAAAGGCCATGCGATGCTGCTCCGGGTATCAGCTGGAAGGAGTGGCCACGAAGCCGATCTTGCGGATGCCGACATCCTTGGCCGTCTTCATCACGCTCTGGACGATGGCGTAGCGGGTCGTCTTGTCGGCGCGGATGTCGACCTGGGGCTGCGGCGTCTTCTGCGCTTCCACGGCGAGCTGCGTCTCCAGCAGCTCGCGCGTGACCGGCTGGTCGTTCCAGAAGATCTCGCCGGTCTCCTTGATGGACAG
>JBKBVT010000182.1:0-5031 GCA_046289305.1 Hyphomonas sp.
CGCGGTGGTCGGCGTTGGAGACGAAGTCCGCCGGGCCCTTGCGGGAGACCTGCAGATTCTCGACCTCGCCAAAGTCACGCGCCAGGCTGCGCCCGGCTGCGATCGCGGCGGCAATCATAACGGAACCGACAGGGGAGGGTTTGGACATGGTTTCGGGCTCTTGTGCGTTGTTCTGGCCGGAAATTCCGATAGCCCGGCCGGAGCCGGGGGGTAAGCCCCCCGCCCCTCAGGGTCAAGGCAGCGAAGTGTTAATGGCGCCAAATCGAGCCGCAAAGGTTGCGGCGAGTGACGAACCCCTCTTATTCTACCGGCTCACGCAAACTGCATAGGGGACAACAGCACATGCTCAATTACTTCATCGGATTCGACAAACTGCTCGGACGCCAGCTGATCACCATTCTTTACTATCTGGGGCTGATCGGCATCGCGTTCGGCTTCATTGCCGGTCTGCTCGGCGGCCTCGGCATGATGTTCGGGGTCAGCTTCTTCGGCGGCGTCGGCATGATCATCGCCACGATTATCGGCACGGCGGTCGGTGTGCTGTTCTGGCGTTTCGTCTGCGAACTCTATGTATTGTTCTTCCGCATGGCGGAAGATCTGCGCGATCTCAAGAATGCCAAGCTGCCCTCTGCGCCGCCGGCTGCGAATATCTGAGGCTTCAGGCCCCGGCGGCCAGCTGGTCGAACAGGGCGTTGAACGCTCTAATTGCGGCCTCGGGGCCATCCTCATGCTGCCAGACCCCGGCTGAGACGGCCAGGAAATCCGCGCCCGCTATCACCAGCGGCGCGGCATTGGCCGCCGTGATGCCGCCGATGGCCACACAAGGCAGCAGCATCGCGGACTGCCACAGCGTCAGCAGTTCAAGCTCTGCCGGCACGGTCGCGTCCTTGGTGGCGGTCGGATAGAACGCGCCGAAGGCAACATAGTCCGCCCCGTCCTCGCCCGCCTGCATCGCGCGGTGATAGGAATTTTTTGCGGTCGCGCCGATGATGGCATCGGGTCCCAGCATCTGCCGCGCGGTCTTCACCGGCAGATCTTCCCAGCCGACATGCACCCCGTCTGCGCCAAGCTCTTTGGCGAGGTCCACCGAGTCGTTGATGAGCACGGCGACACCCGCCTCCTGCGCCATGGCCGTCACAGCCTTGCCGACCGCGCGGGTCGCCTCAAGGTCGATACCGCCCGCCGCGCCCTTCAGACGTATCTGCAGCGACGCGACATCGCCGGCACCAAGCGCCGCTTCCAGCGTGTTGCGGAAAGCCGGAATGTCCGTGATCTGCGGCGGTGTAATCAGATAAAGCCGCGTGCGCGGGCGGGGAGGGGTCTTGTTGCTCATGCCCGCCGCCTTGCGACGCAGCGCGGCGGAAGTCAACGCCGGGCGGGCCTGGAAAAGCCGGAGAGGCAGTTCTATATTGGAACTCTAATCGCAATGCGGGGTGCGCCAGATGTCAAAGAAGCTGCCAACACGGGTCTTCCAGCCCCTCTTCGGCCTGTTCATGGCCTGCTTCATGAGCTTTCTGATGTCCGGCGCCATCACCGCCATCAATGTCGGTGTCCCGCCAGATTTCCTCGCCCGCTGGATGCGCTCCTGGGGGCTCGCTTTCCTGCTGGCCTATCCGGCGATCCTGATCGTCGCGCCGCTGGCTCGCCAACTGACGCTCCGCTTTGTCGACTCCCCCTTCGCGCCGCCACCGGCAAGGGCCACCAGCCCCCGCCAGCAGGCCTGAGACGGCTTACTCCGTCTCGCCGGAGCTCGCCGCGGCGATCAGCCTTGCTTCATATGCGTCCGGCGTCCAGTCGCGGCCGAGGAAGTCGCGCACCAGTTCTGCCGCCGGCTTGGAGGATCCCGGCACCAGCACCAGGTCACGGTAGCGCCGTGCGGTGTCCGAGTCCCGCAGGCCGTTTGTCTCGAACTCGGTGAACAGATCGGTCGAGATCGCCAGCGACCATTGATAGGTGTAGTAGATCGCCGAATAGCCATCGAGATGGCCGAAGTTTGCATAGGGGTGCGTGCCGGGAATGCGCTCGAACGGGCTCAGCGCGTCGGAGCGCTCATCCCAGATCGCCTCGAAATCAACCTCCGCCGGCGGACGGTTGTAATAGTTCAGCGATACCCCGGCGAAGACGAGCTGGCGCAGCGTATTGACGCCGGTGCCGAAATCGCGCGCGGCATTCATCTTCTCGACCAGTTCGCGCGGGATCGTCTCACCTTCGGCGTTCACCGCGAAGGTCGCCAGCGTGTCATAGTCCCAGATCCAGTTCTCGAGCATCTGGGAGGGCGCTTCGATGAAGTCCCATTCGAGGCCGCCCATGTGCAGGTTCGCAAACTCCGGATGGCCCGACACCATCATGTGGATGAGGTGGCCGAACTCATGCAGGAAGGTTTCGACCTCGCGGTGCTCCATCAGCCCGGTCGAATGGTCCCCGGCGGGGAAGTTGCACATCAGCGATGCCACCGGCACGCCGTCGCGCGTCGGTCCGACCCGGATCGGGAAGGCGGCGGCATGCTGGAATTTGCCCTCGCGGGGATGCATGTCGAGGAAGAAGCGCCCGATCAGAATACCGTCCTGGTACATCTCATGCGCCGTCACGCTGTCATGCCAGCCGGGGGCATCGGCCCAGTCGCGGATCTCGATCTCGAACAGGTCTTCCATCATCGTGAAGATGCCGGAGCGGACATCATCATAGGCGAAATACTGGCGCACTTCCTGCGCATCGAGGGCGTAATCCGTGCGCCGGATCTGTTCGGCGAGATACCCGCTGCTCCATTCGCCGACGCGTGTGGCCGACGGGTCCATCTGCTGCTGGAGGGCCAGCAGCCGGTCATATTCGATGCGCGCGGCGTCCCGTCCTGCGGCCTCGACCTTGGACAGGAAGTCGGCGGCAACCTCCGGCGAGCCGGTCATCTTGTCTTCTGTGACGTAAGCCGCCCAATTGTCATAGCCGAGCGTCTGGGCCAGCTCGTAGCGCGTCTCCAAGAGGCGGCGCAGCGGTTCCACATTTTCCGGCCAGGCCCGGTTGCGGGCGACTTCGAGCAGGCGCTTGCGCAGCGCCTCATTCGGCGAATAGGCAAAGATCGGCCCGAGATCGGGCGTATCCGTGGTGATGGTGATCTTGCCGTCCTCGCCTGGCGGGCGGGCATCGATATAGTCCTGCGGCAGGCCGGCGAGTTCGTCGGCGGAGTCGAGCTGGATCGAGCCCTGGATGTCGCGCAGATTGCGCCCGAATTCGAGGCTGATATCGGCGAGCTGCTGGTTCAGCGCGCGGACCTTGTCGCGGGTCGCTTCGTCCTGGTCGACGCCGCTGCGGCGATAGTCGCGCAGAGTGCGCTGAAGCAGATAGGCTTCGGTCTCGCTCAGCGTTGCGGGGTCTATGGCGACGAGACGGTCAAAGATCGGGCGGGAAAGGGAGATGTCGCTGAACACATCCGCGAATTTCTGGATGCAGGCTTCGCCCGAGGCGCGGATTTCGGCATCCGGATTGGCCTGGGCGAGAATGCTGGATTCGCCGCCGCCGATCGAGAAGCCGACGGCCGTCAGCGTATCGAGATAGACAAGGTCAGCGGCGCTGGGCGGGGCGGCGCGTGTCTCAAGTTCGCTGACCATGTCATTGATCAGGCTGATCGCGCCGTCGCAGCGCGCGGCAAACGCTTCCGCGCTCTCGGGTGCCAGGACCAGTTCCTGCACCATCGCGCGCGCCTGCGCCTGAAGGTCCGGCTGGCTCACAAGCGCGGCAGGTTCGGGCGAGGCGACCGGCGTGGTGCAGGCGGCGGCGACAAGAGCCAGCAGAGACGCGGCAGACGTCAGGCGAAGATGTTTCATGGGACCACCCCTGTTGGCCGCGCCCGGCCGGAAGCGGCGGGTTCGCGGGATCAACAGGGATTATTGGCGAAGCCCAGCTTCGCCGTCCAGAGCCAGCCTCAAGAGATTCCTCTCAGCCGGCTTTCGAGGCCTGGTAGATGACGTCGATCGTCTCGCCGAGCACACGGTCGAATTCGGCGTCCGCCAGCGTCGCCGAGAGGCCTTCGGTCAGCGCGCGCGAGAAGCTGGCGATCATGCCGGTATTCTCGGAGAGCTTCTGGCAGGCGATCTGGCGGCTGTAGCCGCCGGACAGGGCGACGACGCGCATAACGCGGGGGTGATCGATCAGCGGGCGGTAGAAATTCGCGACCGTCGGCAGCGAGACTTTCAGCAGCACCTGCTGGTCGCCGGGCAGCGCGTCCAGATGTTTCAGGATCTCGCCGCGCAGGATCTCTTCTGCCTGGCCTTTGTCCGGGATGGTGATCGTCACTTCCGGCTCGATGATCGGCATCAGGCCGTGGCCGAGGATCTGCAGGCCCGTCTCGAATTGCTGCGCGACGACGGCTGAAATGCCTGCGGCGTTTGCGCCGTTGATGACCGAACGCATCTTGGTGCCGAAGATGCCCTTGGACACGGCGCGCGTCAGCAGTGCGTCGAGGCCGGGATTCGGCTTCATCATCTGCACGCCGTCGGCCTCGTCGGCGAGGCCTTTGTCGATCTTCAGGAAGGGAACCACGCCGCGATGTTTCCAGAGATATTCCGCGGTCGGAATGCCGTCGACCGTGCCATCCATGGTGCGCTCAAACAGGATCGCGCCGGAGACCTTGTCGCCGGTGAAGGCAGGCGACTTGATGATCCGTACCCGCATCTCATGGATCAGGCCGTACATTTCCTCTTCGCTCGACCAGGCGTCCGGCGTGATCCCGTACTCGCCCAGCGCCTTCGGCGTCGAGCCGCCAGACTGGTCCAGCGCGGCAATGAAGCCGACCTTCTGGACGATCTGCGCCGCCATGTCCGGGTTGCCTGATTTCAGAGCCATATCTGCGCCCACCATTCTGATTGACCTTCTTGTTGTCCCCGCAGGGTTTTCGCTTGCCGCACCGCTCGCAGGTCCTGCGCGCCCGCGAACGTCTCAGACTGGCCTATATTCAAGCGCCGTGCCGCGAAACCCTGACAAGGTTGCCTTGCGTCAAGGATTCTTCAGTTCGTGCCTTATGGGCCAAATCTGCCGCCG
>JBKBVT010000183.1:0-5016 GCA_046289305.1 Hyphomonas sp.
GCCTCGGCGCGGCGCTTCAACAAGAGCCGCGCTGTCGCCATCGACATGGAGAGCGCGACCATTGCGGCGAACGGTTTCCGGCTGCGGGTGCCGTACGGCACGCTGCTTTGCGTCTCCGACAAACCGCTGCACGGCGAGATCAAGCTGCCGGGCGCGGCCAACCGCTTCTATGAGCGCGCGATCGGCGAACACATCCGTATCGGGATTGAAACGCTCGAACGCCTCAGCGAAGACGGCGGCGCGGCGCTTCACAGCCGCAAACTGCGCGCATTTGACGAGCCGCCGTTCCGGTGAAGCTGGTCGCCTGGAACTGTGCCGGCGGGTTTCAGGCTAAGCGTGCTGCCCTTGATCGCCTGGCGCCCGACCTGGCTGTCGTTTGCGAGGTGCATGCGCGAACACTCGCCGATATAGCGGACACCGAGGCGCTCTGGACTGGCGACAGTCCAGACGCAAAGGGCCTCGCTCTCTTGGGTTTTGGCGGCTGGAAACTGACACAGCGCTATGTAGGCCCCTTGCCCAACGTGATCGCGGCACATGCCCGCCGAGGCAATGAGGAGGTGCTGCTGGTTGGCGTCTGGACTGTACCTTCCAATCGAAGCTACACCCTGCCGCTCGCCGCGATGTGCGCGGATGAAGCCTTTCACGCATTGCTGGAGGAATGGAGGGGCTGGCCAGTCATCGTTGCTGGCGACTTCAACGCCAGCGATGTTTTCAGCAAATCGCGACCGCTATTTTCTGAGGTGAGGGGCGCGCTGGAAGCCTTGGGCCTCAGAAGTCTCTGGCATGCCCGCAGCGGGGACGGCTTCGGGGCTGAGACTCAGGCGACATTTTACTTTCACTGGCACGAGACGAAGCCGTTTCATATCGACTACATGTTTGTTTCCGGGCCATGTCTGGAGGCGTGCCGGAGCTTCGAAATTGGAACTTTCGGCGAATGGACACTTCCGAAAGTGAGTGATCATGTGCCGCTGATCGCAGAATTTAGTTTGACGCCAGATAGCGTTGCCAGCGTGTCTGTTTCCAACTGACGGGATGAGATCAAAATCATGACGATAACGGATATCGACTGGCCCGCCCTGAAGGCCGCAGCGCTTGAGGCGCGCCAGAACGCCTATGTGCCGTACTCGGACTACCGGGTCGGGGCGGCGCTGCTGGCGGCGGACGGGACGGTCATCTGCGGCTGCAATGTCGAGAATGCGACTTATGGCGCGACCTGCTGCGCAGAGCGCACGGCGGTTTTCTCAGCGGTGGCAGCGGGGCATACGGCGTTCCGGGCGATTGCGGTGGCGACCGGCGGGCCGGAGGCTGGCACCCCCTGCGGCATCTGCCGGCAGGTGTTGGCGGAGTTTTCTGCTGATGGCGCGTTGGAGGTGCTCTGCTTCACGCCGGATGGGGCGGAGGCGCGCTACACGCTGGCGGAGCTGCTCCCGCATGCGTTCCGGCTCCGTTGACGCAATTATCGATCGGGAGATGGGCTCCTAGACCTGCTTTGCCGGTCGGGAGTGACGAAGGAACGGCGCGGATTGTGAAAAATAGCGCGCGCGCGTTGCCGCCGCGTGACACAGCTTTGTCACTGGACCTCCAACGGGGCGCAGGTTAACCCGGCTGGATGACACAGACACGCCCGCGCCTCCTGCCGTTTGAAACGATCCGTAACTTCCGCGATTTTGGCGGCTATGACAGCCGCCATGGCGGACGGGTGCGGATGGGGCAGTTGTACCGGTCCGGCCATCACGCCGAAGCGAGCGATGCCGACCTTGCGCAGATGGCCGCGCTGGGCATTCATGTGCAGGCGGATCTGCGCCGCCCGGATGAGCGCGAGAAGCAGCAGAGCCGTTTCCAGGCGCCAGTAACCATCACGCATGATGGCGGCCGTGAGACCGAGGCACCGCATATGCGCTTCCTCACGCAGGTCGGCATTGATGCAGCGGCGGCCGACCAGTGGATGGTCGAGTATTATCAGGCCGCGCCTTTCAAGGCGCATCATGTGGCGATGTTCCAGGACTGGTTTGCGCATCTTGCGGCGCTGCCGGGCGAAGCGGCGGGGCTCGTCAATTGCGCGGCCGGCAAGGACCGTACGGGCATTCTCTGCGCGCTGACGCATCATGTTCTGGGTGTAGAAGAGACAGACATCCGGGCGGACTATGATCTGACCAATACGGCAGTGGACATTGCCGGGCGGCTGCCCGAGGCGGCGGCGTATTTCAATTCAATGCTCGGAAAAGACTATCCGGCAGAGGTTTTCCGGCCCTTCATGGGTGTGGACCTGCGCTTCCTGGATACCGCTTTCGGGGCCATTCGCGAGAAGGCAGGTTCGGTGGACGCCTATCTCGTTGACACGCTGAATGTGGACGAGACAATGCAGGCGGAAATCCGTGGACGGTTGATCTCGCGTTAAGCGTTGCTCGCCGGCGGGGGTAAAATAGCCGCGCGGAATGCCTTACAAAAGCCATGCGCACTTGGTGTTTGTCCTTATTCCGTGGGCTTTGGCTGGGTATTTGAGGTGGCAGGCAACGCTTGCGCTGGCGTTCACGGGGATATATTCGAACGCGCTTCGAGGCATTGTCTCGACCCGATCACCCAGGCAGGCGAAACCCCCTGTTTCAGCCTGTTTGTCTGCATTCAATAACTGACTGAGGAGAATCCCATGGCCGTTAAGCCAACACCTGCAAAGAAAGTCACCGCCCGCAAGGCGCCGGTGAAGAAAACCGCTGCTGCGAAAGCGCCGGTCAAGAAAGCCGCGGCGCCCAAGGTTGCTGCAACGAAGGCCGCTGCCGCCAAGGCCGCTCCGGTCAAGAAGCCAACCGATGTGCTGACGCTGAAGCATCTCGCGAGCGAACTCTCCGAGGCGCATGAAATGCCGAAGAAGCAAGCCGAAGCGGTGGTCAGCGATCTTATCGACCGCATGGGCGGCCACCTCAAAAAAGGCAAGAAACTGCGCATTTCCGGCCTCGGCATCCTGCAGGTCCGCAAGACCGCTGCCCGTATGGGCCGCAACCCGGCCACGGGCGAATCGATCAAGATCAAGGCTTCCAAGAAAGTCGCGTTCCGTCCGTCCAAGGACCTCAAGGACCGCGTGCTTTAAGCTGCAGGCTTTGGCCTGAAATAGAATGCCCGCCCTGCAGGATATGCGGGGCGGGCTTTTTTGCGTTTGGGGGCTGTTTGCGCCCTACGGGCGGCCCTCACCTCCCACGCCCTTTGGGCGCGGGCCCCTCCTCTCCCAGAGGGAGAGGGGTAAGGGGTATTCTGAGTCAGATCAGGTGCGGAAGGAGCGGCGGCCGAAATAGGTGCCGGCTGGCGGGGGCGGCGGGCTGGCATCGGTATCGGAGGTTTCTTCCGTTTCCGCTTCAGCAGCAGTTTTCGATTCGGGCTCATCCGTCAGGCTGACAGAAGGCGCGCCCCATGCGTCGCTTTTCTCATCGGGCGCGGGGGTCTCTTCCTCCGGCGCAGGCAGTGAAACTTCAGGCGCGCCGGACAGTGTCAGACGGACATGCGCGGTGGCGGCGCCGGCGGTCGAGACGTCGTAATCGGAAACGGATTTGTCCAGCCGGCGGGCGAGGAGCTTCGCCTGATGATGCGTCAGGGATTTCAGCTGGGTTTCGAAGATCTCGTCACCGACGGTCGCCCGGATGGCGCGGACGCTCTCGGTGGTCTGGCCGGCAGACAGGAGCAGCTTCCTCACGATCAGGCCCGTAGCGGCAGCCCAGTCCTTGTCCGAGACGCTGGTGAAGCGGCTACGCGCGTCGAGGAGCGCCTGCAGGGCCCCAGCCGCGCTCATGCGAGCTTCTCCCGGACTTCGACCAGCAATTTCTCGATGATGCCCAGCGCGTCGCCGGGCCATTTCGCCTGGAGCGTGGGATCGGGTCCGAGTTCGATCGGGTTGGTCGCGAAGCCGGACTTCATAGGGATGACGGTGTTGAAGATGGCGAATTCCGTTTCGGCTGCGCCGGCGGCGTCACGCATGGCGCCAAGCACGACCTGCTGGTGCTGCGAGCCGTCGAAGCGTGTCGCAAGTACGACCGGCAGGGTGTCGATGTCCCGGCCGCGGAGATTTTTCATGATGTCGCCGGTGAAGAGGTCGAGTCCGAGCGTGGACATGAAATCCGGAATCGTCGGCACGATGATCAGGTGGCTGGCGGCGAGGACCGTCTCGGTCATCACCGAAATGCCGGGTGGGCAGTCGAACAGGATGACGTCGTATTTGGCCTTGAGGAGGTTCAGGTCGTCGCGCAGGCGGCGGCCGACCTGGTTCTGCAGGGCCTCCATGGCATAGCCTTTGGCGGTAAGCTCGAAGATCAGCTCGCGCTCCGTCTTGCGCAGGCGCGGCGAGGAGGGAATCAGGTCCAGCGGCAGGGGCTTGCCCTTGAAGCTGACATCGCTGGCGTCCGTAATGATGTATTCGGAGAGGCGGCGCTGCTCGTTTGCGAAGAAGTTTTCCAGCAACCAATCAGAGATTGTCGCGTAATCATTGATTGCCTGAAACAGGTGTTCATCGCCGTTATGGCCGAAGATCAGCAGGGACGCGTTGGCCTGAGTATCGAGATCGACCACTAATGTGCGCATGCCGGAGGCCGCGAAGGCCTCCGCCAGGCTGACGCAGGTGGTTGTTTTTCCGACACCGCCTTTGGAATTGGCGATGGAAATTACGCGGGCAGCCATATGGGTTTTCCTGTCTCGCTCAAAGGCGGGCTCATGCCAGATTCAGCCGGATAAGACCACCTCTATCCACGCTTTTCATGACATCCGGCGGATAAAAACTTCTCAATTTTTCAAACATCAGACCCGTCAACTGAAGATTTTTTCTGCTTTTCAATCCGACCCAGCGTGAACCGGGTGCAAAATAGGCATCGTCGGAAGGGTCCGGCAGACAAGCAGGGAGCGCACATGAATTGGAACTGGCCATACAGGAAGCCGGCCGCGGAGACGAAGTCGGCCTGGCCCTTGGTGGCGCTCAGCGAACCGCGGGCCGCCAGCTGGGGCTCGAGGGAGCCGGGCGCGCTGATCCGTGACGGGTAT
>JBKBVT010000184.1:0-4975 GCA_046289305.1 Hyphomonas sp.
CGCGGCGTCCGGCCTCGCAGCATCCGGGCATCTGGTTGCGGTGGCTGCCCTGATGGAAGTTCCTGCCATCATCACGGCGCTTGTGCTGGCCGGCCGGGGCGGCACGCCTGCCGCCCAGGGGGTCGCGAGCGAGAAGGATGAACTGGCCCGCGAAGTACTTCTGAACGCCTCTGTGGTCGTGCTTCTCGGGTCGCTGGCGATCGGCTGGATCACGGGCGAGGCTGGCATGGAGCGGATAGCGCCTTTCTTTGTGGCACCGTTCCAGGGTGTCCTCTGCCTGTTCCTGCTTGATATGGGCCTCTCAGCCGGACGCGGGCTCCGCAATGGCTGGCGGCAGCTGGAACCCGGCACGCTTCTGTTCGGGCTTTACATGCCGCTTGTATCGGCAGGCCTTGCCGCGTTGGTCGCCTGGCTGAACGGGATGCCCGCCGGCGACGCGGCGCTGCTTATTGCGCTCGCGGCGTCAGCGTCCTACATCGCCGTGCCCGCCGCGATCCGTCTCGCCCTGCCAAAAGCGCGGCCGTCGGTTTACCTGACGTTGTCGCTGGGCATCACCTTTCCTTTTAATCTGGTCGTCGGCCTGCCGGTCTATATCTGGCTGGGCCAGCTTGTCGCACGTTGAGGAGCCGCCTGATGCACAGCCGCTTTCGCCTGGAACTCATCATTGAACGCATGGCCCTGCGGCGGGCTTGCACCATCCTCGAAACAGCGGGCCTGACAGGCTACACCGTGCTGCCGGCCCTCGCCGGATTTGGCGGCGGTAATCGCTGGAACCGGGACGCGGACATCTCGGCGTCGGGAAACATGCTGGTCATCATCTCGATCGGGTCAGTCGACCGGGTCGAAGCTGCACTTGAGCAGCTCGAAACCCTGCTCGGCGCCCATATCGGTGTACTGAACGTCTCCGAGGTCAAAGTTCTGCGGCCGGACAGATTCTAACGGCTCCTACTATTCTCTGAGGCCAAAAAAACAGGCTTATTCCCCCAAGGCATAGGGTGAGCCCTCCCAGTTTCGTCGTTTCAGCACCAAACAGCCAAGGCCGCTTCCATTTTCGTATCGACTCACCGCCGGATTTCCGATACCAAAAGCGTAGCATAAAATGTTATAAGGAGCATGTATGACTACCCGGCCGCGAATTCCTCACCTGAACCCGCCCTATGATCCCGGCGTGAGGGAGGCGCTGGGGCGGATGATGCCGCGTACGAGCCCTGTTGAGCCTCTGAAACTGTTCCGGACCTTTGCCCGGAACCTGCCCTTCTCAGCCGCAATGGGACCGCTCGGCGGCTACATGCTATCAAGGGGACGCGGCGGCGGCGCCGGCTATGATCCGCGCGCCCGGGAGCTTGTGATCGACCGGGTCACGGCGAGGTGCGGATGTGAATATGAGTGGGGCGTCCATATCGCCAGCTACGCCGCAAAGGTCGGCCTGACTGAAGACCAGGTCTACTCCACAGTCCACGGCGTGCCGGCGGACCCCTGCTGGGACGCGCGCGACAGGGTCGTGCTGGAAATGACCGACCAACTTCACGATACAGGAAGCCTGACCGATGGGACTTTCAGCGCCCTTCGACAATACTTTGACGAGGCCGTGATCATCGAACTGCTTGCGCTCGCAGGCTGGTATCATTCCATCTCGTACATTGCCAATGTCTGCCAGACAGAGCCGGAAGACTGGGCCCCCCGGTTTCCGCCGCGGCGAACCTGACCGTAAGCCTCGCCCGATGCGACAGTAATGTGCCGGGTATCTTCTCGAGGCTGCGTTGATGGGTGATCTATTCAGTCCTAGAAGTGTAAGATCACCTTCTGTAATCAGATTGCGAGGGCGCATGTCAAAGCCGACGAGCAGAAGAGCCGTGCCCCCGCGCGCCTCCACGACGCCCCTGCCGGGACGATCCGTAAAAGGGTCTGAGACCGGCCGGCCGGTCATGGCTGCGCTGAACCTGCTTAGCCGCAGGTGGGTCCTCCGGATCCTCTGGGAACTGCGCAGCGGTGCGCGAGGGTTTCGCGAACTTCAGACACTCTGTGATCAGATGTCGCCCAATACCCTCTCAACCCGGCTCGGCGAGCTGGAAGAAGCTGGTATCGTCGGTCACGACACAGACGGAAACTGGGCGCTGACGCCGCTGGGACGAAAGCTTGGCCCCGCACTCAAGGCGCTCGACACCTGGTCAAAGGAGTGGGAGCAGGACCTCAGGACATCAAAGTCCGTCCGCTGACATTAGCCGCCAGAGACGTGGGGCTGATCACCTCGCGGCTGACACGACGCAGTTCCGGCCGCTGCCCTTGGCCTCATAAAGTGCGGTGTCTGCCCGAAGGATGAGTTTGTCAGGATTGGCGCCGCCTGTGGCGACGCCGATGCTGGCGGTCAGGCCGATCCTGCCTTCGGGGATTTCGAAACTTTCTGCCTCGATCGCTGCGCGCAACGCTTCAGCGATGGCAAGAGCCTCGGCGTCCAGGGTGGATGGCAGGATGATCAGGAATTCCTCGCCCCCCCATCGCGCAACAGAACCCTTATCCCCGAGCACCTCCTGACAGACGCTCACGAGGGTGCAGAGCGCCGTGTCGCCTGCATCGTGTCCGTAGCGGTCATTGATGGGTTTGAAGTGATCGATATCGAGCATCAGGACGCCGGGGCGACGGTCGCCGCGATGGGGCGTGCGAAAGGCCTCTGCGAGCCGCGCCTGGCCGGCCCGGCGGTTCAGCGCGCCTGTCAGCGGATCCGTTGTCGCCAGGCGGCGAAGCTCATCTTCCATCCGCTTACGCTCTGTCATGTCACGCGACACCGCTACAAAGCCGCGGACTGCTCCGGCGTCATCGGGCAAGGCCGTCAGAACGGTATTGGCCCAGAAGCGGCTGTGATCGCGGCGCACCCGCCAGCCTTCCGTTTCCACAGAACCCGTGACACTCGCCCTTTTCAGGAGAACGCCTAACTGACCGGCAGCGCGCTCCTCCTCGGTGAAGAACATGTCCAGCGGGCGCTGCGTCACATCTTCGGCCCGCCAGCCACCAAGGCGAAGGAGCGAAGGATTCCACTCATCAATAATGCCCTGCGCGTCCATTGTGAATATCGCATAATCCCGGACATTGTCGAAGATGGCGCGGAAGCGCTGGCGATCCGCATCGATCCGCCGCTCCTGCTCAACCAGCGCCGTCACATCGTCCAGCATGAGAAGATTGGCTCCGCCGTGTATCCGGTGAACCGTTATCGACAGGACTGATGCGCGTGTGCCAAGGGTCACTTCGCACCGGAGGTGGTCCAGGATGATGCCCGCCGGCTCGGTAAATGCCGTCACCTTGCGTGCCAGATCCGGCACCAGCGGGGCCATCGCTGAAAACGCGTTCTCCAGATCGCCGGCCGGCGTGAGCGGCATCAGCAGCTGCGCGGCCCGCGGATTAGCGATTCTTATGGTTCCGTCCATATCGAACCGGATCAGTCCCACCGGCGCAATGTAGAGAAACTCGGTCAGCGCCTCGAGCGCGTCAGGCGGGGTCTCAGGCTGCCGCGTCATCGCGCCGCCGCACAACAAGGTACATCCGCGATGCATCCGGATGCTTCAATAACCGCAGGTGCACAGGGGTCGGCGCCATGCGCAGCGTGAAGACATAGTCGATTGTGAGGTCCAAGGCGCTCTCGGTTTCGAAACGTTGCGCCACAAGGTAGTTGTTCGTGCACGGCGCAACCGATGTGAAGAAGTGTCGGCCGATAACGCGCGAAGGCGTCAGACCTGACAATGAAGCTTCCGCCTCATTGTACCCAGTGACATTACCGTCCGTAGTCATTGCAACGACACCGAAAGGCAGACTGTCCAGACCATCAGGGTCCAGACCTTCCAGCCGCTCAAGCAGATCGGGCGCATAGAACAGATCTTCCATAAATCTGGCATAACCCAATTTCCCTGGAACGCCATGGGCATTTGCAGGCTGTGGGTTAATCTCGCCAGATTGCAGGTTAAGTATTCCAGGCAGCAGAGGATAAGGCGCTGTCAACCAAACGCAGACGCGTTTCCCACGGCCAGGTCCCGCCAGTCAGTCAGTCAGTCGGCGAGCAGGGCCGAGCCGAGCTCGCAGGCTGCGGCGTCACGCAGGATCAGCGCATGCGTCGGCATAGGGACGGCCTGACCGGCAACGCCTCCAGTCAGACGACATCTGACAGAACCTCACGCCCGTCAGTTTCGGTATCGACTGCCGCAAACATCATCTGAAGTTCCGCGCTGCAGGCTGCAATGCCTGCGAATTCTTCCACCGGGACCGCGCCCGGGTCTTCCTGTCCGTCCTGAGGCGGATAAGGCTCAGACAGCTCGGCCACCAGGCGCGCCCCCTGTTCGGCCGAGAGTTCTTTCACCAGCCATGTCAGCACACGGCGGTGCGCGCTCAACCGGCCCTCCAGTCCTTCAATCCTGCCATCCTTCATGCTGGGCCCTCTCTGTAGCGTCGACCGATCACACGGACGCCTGCCGACCTGCGTCATGCTTTGCGACCAGGCGCATTGGGCTGCATCGTGTGTTCTGTCCCGCTGTCAGGGTGTTCACCGACGCCAGGAGAATGCAGCACATAACCCGCGCGTCCGAGAGCCGGCGGCGTACCGGCGCCCGGCATTTGGATTCAAGCTGACCGGCGCGGGGTATCTGCCTGCCCGGCCTTTCCTGAGGCCCCGTTCGGGGCTTCGCGGTGTCTCCGGTCGCCCTGGTGGCTCTGTTCTTCAACCTTGTCGATGAGCTCATCCTTCTTGTCGCGCGCACTGGCTGCGAGATCTTCCGCCTTGTCCCTGGCTGCGTCGAGCGTGCGACTGCTGAGCGCGCCGACCTGCTCTTCCTCGGTGCGGGTGATCGGCACCAGTGATCCGGCAAGCGCGCCGGCAAGCGCCGCGACAACACCGCCAATGAGCGGGTTGGACATATAGCTGTCGATTGCTTTGCCGGCCGTGTCCTGCACAGCATGACTGGCGGTCCGCCCCATCTGGTGGGCGCTTTCCAGC
>JBKBVT010000016.1:0-26198 GCA_046289305.1 Hyphomonas sp.
AGCCGATGGCCGGCTTCATCGCGGGCCGCACGGCGCCTCCGGGCCGCACGATGGGCCATGCCGGCGCCATCGTGTCAGGCGGCAAGGGCGACGCAGAATCCAAGATCGCGGCAATGGAGGCAGCGGGTATCCGTGTCAGCCCCAGCCCGGCACGTCTTGGAACGACGCTCGTTGAAGTGCTAAAGGGTTAGAACGACCCTGTCATAGGATTCGCGGCGCCCGCTCCCGCGCAAGTCCGGGGGCGGGCGTCGCAGCATTCACTGCCTTACGTTAGGGCAGGTTATATCGTCCGTCCCTATGTTGGTCGCCGGGGACGGCAGGCTCTGGAAGGATGATTTTTAGATGGCAGACGATGGCAGCCCGGTGAACGGCCCCCGCAGCAGGGGTAATGCGGCGATGCTGGAAACTGCGTTCCTGTATGGCGGCTCGGCCCTGTGGCTTGAGCAGATGCAGGCGTCGTATGCCAAGGACCCGTCCTCCGTGCCCGAAAGCTGGCGCGCCTTCTTTGCCGATCTCGGCGATGACGCCGCCAGCGCGCGCGAGAATGCCGACGGCGCCAGCTGGAAACGAACCAATTGGCCGAAGCCATCGCGCGATGAGCAGATCGCCGCCTTTGACGGCAACTGGGCGCTGATCGAGCCAAAGCTTGAAAAGAAGATCAAGGATGGCGCGCCGGGCCTCGCCCCGGAGGCGGTCAACCGCCAGGTGACCGATTCGATCCGTGCGCTGATGATGATCCGCGCCTACCGGATGCGGGGCCATCTGGCCGCGCAGCTCGATCCGCTGAGCCTGTCCGGTTTCGGCGAGCAGCCCGAGCTTGACCCTGCGAGCTATGGCTTTGCGCCGGAAGACCGCGACCACCCGATCTTCATCGACTATGTGCTCGGCCTCGAGCGCGCGACCATCAACCAGATGCTGGATATCCTGCGGCGCACCTATTGCTCGACGCTCGGCATCGAGTTCATGCATATCTCCGACCCCACCGAGAAGGCCTGGCTGCAGGAGCGGATGGAAGGCCCGGACAAGGGCGTTGCGTTCAGCAAGCGCGGCAAGCTCGCCATCCTCAGTAAGCTGATCGAGGCGGAAAGCTTCGAGCGCTTCCTGCACAAGCGCTATCCCGGCACGAAACGCTTCGGCCTGGACGGCGGCGAAGCGGCCGTGCCGGCCCTCGAGCAGATCATCAAGCGCGGCGGCGCGCTCGGCGTCGATGAGATCGTTGTCGGCATGCCTCACCGCGGCCGTCTCAACATGCTCGCGGCCGTCATGGGCAAAGGCTATGAGAAGATCTTCCACGAATTCCAGGGCGGCTCGACCCAGGGCGCCGGTGAGTTCGGCTCCGGCGATGTGAAATACCACCTCGGCGCCTCGTCCGACCGCGAATTCGACGGCAACGTCGTCCACCTCACCATGAACGCCAACCCGTCCCACCTCGAGGCGGTCAACCCGGTCGTGCTCGGCCGGACACGGGCGAAGCAATATATGGACGCTCAGGTGACCGGCGTGCTCGACCGCTCGAAGAAGATGCCGCTACTGCTGCACGGCGACGCTGCCTTTGCAGGGCAGGGCGTTGTGGCGGAATGTTTCGCGCTTTCGGGCCTGCAGGGCTACCGCACCGGCGGCACGATCCACTTCATCGTCAACAACCAGATCGGCTTCACCACGAGCCCGATGTATTCCCGCTCCTCGCCTTATCCGTCGGATGTAGCGCTGATGGTGCAGGCGCCGATCTTCCATGTGAACGGCGATGATCCGGAAGCGGTCGTCTATGCCGCCAAAGTGGCAACCGAATACCGGCAGAAATTCGCCAAGGATGTCGTCATCGACATGTTCTGCTATCGCCGCTTCGGCCATAACGAGGGCGACGATCCGACGATGACGCAGCCGGTCATGTACCGGGTCATCAAGGACCAGCCCTCGACGCGCGAAATCTATGCCAAACGGCTCGTCGCTGAAGGCCTGCTTACGGCCGAGGAAGTCGATACGCAGGTCAAGGCATTCGAAGAATTCCTTGATCAGGCCTTCGAGGCTGGCAAGACGCTGGCGACCAACAAGGCCGACTGGCTCGAGGGCCAGTGGTCCGGTTTCAGCCTGCCGATCGACGAGGACCGCCGCGGCAAGACCGGCATGTCCAAGGCACGCCTGAAAGAACTCGGCGAAGCCATCACCCGTATCCCGGACGGCCTCGACATCCACAAGACGGTTGACCGCGTGATCGCCCGCCGCCGTGAGAATTATGAGACCGGCAAGGATATCGACTGGGGCGGCGCGGAGCATCTCGCCTTTGCGAGCCTGCTGGACGAGGGCGCTCCCGTGCGCCTCTCCGGGCAGGATTGCGGGCGCGGCACGTTCGTGCAGCGCCACAGCCATATCGTCGACCAGACGAGCGGCGAGCGCTACACACCGCTGAACAATATCCGCGAGGGCCAGGCCCGCTATGAAGTGATCGACTCGCTGCTCTCGGAAGAGGCGGTGCTCGGCTATGAGTATGGCTATTCGCTGGCTGATCCGAACACGCTGACCTGCTGGGAAGCCCAGTTCGGGGATTTCTCGAACGGCGCGCAGGTCTATTTCGACCAGTTCATTTCCTCGGCGGAGCGTAAGTGGCTGCGCATGTCTGGCCTCGTCATGCTCCTGCCGCATGCCTATGAAGGTCAGGGCCCGGAGCATTCCTCGGCCCGCCTCGAACGCTTCCTGCAGATGTGCGCGGAAGACAACATGCAGGTCTGCAACCTGACGACGCCGGCCAACTATTTCCACGCCCTGCGCCGCCAGATCCACCGCGAGTTCCGCAAACCGCTGATCATCATGACGCCGAAATCGCTTCTGCGTCACAAGCTGGCGACCTCGACGCTGGACGACATGAATACCAAGTCGACCTTCCACCGCATCCTGTGGGACGATGCCGAGACGCCGGGCCGCGAAGGCAAGGTCAAGCTCGTCAAGGACAACAAGATCCGCCGCGTCGTGCTGTGCTCGGGCAAGGTCTATTACGACCTGTTCGAAGCGCGTGAGGCGAGCGGCCAGGACGATGTCTACCTCCTCCGCGTCGAGCAATTCTATCCCGTCCCGCGCAAGTCGCTGATTACGGAAATGAAGCGCTTCCCGCAGGCCGAGATCGTCTGGTGTCAGGAAGAGCCGCGCAATATGGGCGGCTGGACCTTCATTCGGGATGAGCTGGAATGGTGCGCCGGCCAGGCCGGGCTTAAACAGTCGCGGCCGAAATATGCCGGCCGTCCGCCCTCGGCGGCGACCGCCACCGGCCTTTTCTCCAAACATCAGGCCGAGCAGAAATCCCTGATCGACACCGCCTTCTCACCCGATCCGGTCGATGACCGGACGCTTGCCCACTGATCCCAAGATGAACCCAGCCGGATACCGCCTATGACAGATATCGTTGTGCCCACCCTTGGCGAGAGCGTCACCGAGGCCACCGTTGGCCAGTGGCTGAAATCAGCCGGGGACGCCGTCAAGAAGGATGAAGTTCTGGTTGAGCTCGAGACCGACAAGGTGTCGGTCGAAGTCTCGGCTGCGGAGGACGGGGTTCTGTCCGAAATCGTCGCCAAGGCCGGCGACACCGTCGAGATCGGCGCACTTCTGGGCCGCGTGGGTGCAAGCGGTGCGGGCGCCGCGAAAGCTGCTCCCGCCGCCAAGGAAACGGCGAAAGAACCTGCCAGGGAAACGCCCAGGGAAAAACCTGCCGAGGCGAAATCCGGCGCGAACGGCAACGGCGCCGTGACCGATGTTACCGTGCCGGCCATGGGCGAAAGCGTCGCCGAAGGCACGATTGCGGCGTTCTCCAAGAAGGTCGGCGACAGCGTCAAGAAGGACGAGACGATCGCCGAGATCGAGACCGACAAGGTCGCCCTCGAAGTGCCCGCCAGCGCGGACGGCGTCATTGTCGAATGGCTCGTCAAGGAAGGCGACAGCGTCACCCCGGGCACCGTCATCGCGCGCATTGGTGCGTCGGGTTCTGCCCCGTCGAAGCCCTCCGAAGCGCCTGCCGCACCCGCCAAGGTTGACGCGCCAAGAGCCGAAGCCAAGCCCGCTGCCACCGGCGAGCGCCCCGTCGCCCCGTCCGTGCGCCGCATTTCCGCCGAGGCCGGCGTCAACCCGTCCGACATTCCGGGTTCGGGCCGTGATGGCCGCGCCACCAAGGCCGACGCCCTTGATTATGTAAACAAACCGAAAGCTCCCGCCATGGCTGACACAGAGTCCCGCCCGCCGCGCGAAACCGGCCCCCGTGAAGAACGTGTACGGATGACGCGCCTGCGTCAGACCATCGCCCGCCGCCTGAAGGAAGCTCAGGACACGGCCGCGATGCTGACGACGTTCAATGACGTCGACATGTCGGCAGTCATGGACCTGCGCAAGAAGCACCAGGACGCCTTCGTCGCCAAGCATGGCATCAAGCTCGGCTTCATGAGCTTCTTCGTGAAGGCCTGCGTGAACGCGCTTCAGGAAGTCCCGGCGGTGAATGCCGAGATCGATGGCCAGGACATCATCTACAAGAATTACTATGATATCGGCGTCGCCGTCGGCACCGAAAAAGGCCTCGTCGTGCCGGTCGTGCGCGGGGCAGACGAGATGTCCCTCGCCGATATCGAAAAAGAGATCGCCAATCTCGGCAAGAAGGCCCGTGACGGCCAGCTCACCATCGGTGACATGCAGGGCGGCACCTTCACCATCTCGAATGGCGGCGTCTATGGCTCGCTGATGTCGACGCCGATCCTCAACCCGCCGCAATCCGGCGTGCTCGGCATGCACCGGATCGAGGACCGCCCGATCGTGCGCAGCGGCCAGATTGTCATCAAGCCCATGATGTATCTCGCGCTCAGCTATGACCACCGCATCGTCGACGGCAAGGACGCCGTGACCTTCCTCGTCCGTGTGAAAGAGGCGCTGGAAGATCCGGAGCGGATGCTGCTCGAGGTCTAGGCCCGCATCGTCACGCAGCCGCGCATCAGAGCGGCCTGGAACACCGGGGCAGGCGGGGCAAACCCCGCCGCGACGATCAGCGCGTGCAGTTCAGCTGGGCTGTGGGCCGCGAAGTCCCGTCCGTAGGACTCGGTGTAGCGCGCGATCCCGTCTTCGGGCACGCCGCTACGGCGCAGGAGGTCCAGCCAGAGGCCCATGACGGCGTCGAAGCTGGCCGCGCGATTGTCTGTGCACAGATCCAGCGTGAACAGCCGGCCGCCCGGTTTAAGGCGTGCCGCAATGTCAGCGAAGAAGGCCTGCCGCGCCGACGGCTCCATCAGGAAATGCGAGACGAGCAGGCTGGTCGCCGCATCATGTGCCACTGTCGGTGTCGCGGAGACATAATCCGCATAGAAGGTGCAGCGGTCCGCGAAGCCTTCGGCCTCCGCATGGCGCCGGGCGACGGCCAGCATGGCCTCAGCCGGATCTACCAGCGTGAAATGCCAGCCGGGATAATGCTGGGCCAGCATGCGCACTTCGGCGCCCGTACCCGCGCCGGCGACCAGAATGCGGGCGTTTTCAGGCAATGTGGCAAACTGGACCTGAAGCAGCAGGTAAACTGCATCTTTCAGAGCGTGCATCGCCGGGAACTGAGTGTCGTAGGCTTCGGCGCGCTCCGCATCGAAGATCACCGAAAGAGACTTGGGGGAGTTGGTCATGCGCGCCTCAAAAAGTTATACTATAACAATCGTGATTTACGCTGCGCTCGCGCCAACTGCAAGCAGACTTAAGCCCCGATGGAAGCTTTGCGGCTTGAAAAAACACAATTAAGCCTGACCTTAAGCCAAACGCCGCGCGAGAGCTGCAAAGGACACGCCATGACCGAACCCTATACACCGCCAAAAGTCTGGACCTGGAACAAGGAATCCGGCGGGCGTTTCGCCAGCATCAATCGCCCCATCGCCGGGCCGACGCATGAGAAAGAGCTCCCCGTCGGCAAACACCCGCTGCAGCTTTATTCGCTCGGCACGCCGAACGGCGTGAAGGTCACCGTGATGCTGGAGGAGCTATTGGCGCTCGGCTATTCCGGCGCCGAATATGATGCCTGGCTGATCAATATCGGCTCTGGCGACCAGTTTTCCTCCGGATTCGTCGACATCAACCCCAATTCCAAGATCCCAGCCCTGCTTGACCGGTCGATGGACCCGCCGGTGCGGGTGTTCGAATCTGCCTCCATCCTCGTTTATCTCGCCGAAAAGTTTGGCGCCTTCCTGCCGAAATCGGTGCCCGAGCGGACGGAGACGCTGAACTGGCTGTTCTGGCAGATGGGCTCAGCGCCCTATCTCGGCGGCGGTTTCGGCCATTTCTATGCCTATGCGCCGGAGAAGATCGAGTATGCCATCGACCGGTTCGCCATGGAGGTGAAACGCCAACTCGACGTGCTCGACCGCCGCCTTGCGGCCAGCGAATACATTGCCGGTGACAGCTACACCATCGCCGACATGGCCATCTGGCCCTGGTATGGGGCGCTGGTGTCGGGCCACGTTTATGAGGCCGCCGAATTCCTTGAGGTCGAAAGCTACACAAACGTCCAGCGCTGGACCAAACAACTGGCAGACCGCCCAGCCGTAAAGCGCGGCCGGATGGTCAACCGCACCTTCGGCAAACTGGAAACCCAGCTGCGCGAGCGCCATGATGCCGGGGATTTCGAGACAAAGACACAGGACAAGCTCGAAGCGGGCGTGTAGGGCGGGTCTGCGGCGTCGCGCCCTGTCCCTAAGGGCAGGGCGAAGGCTTATACTGAAATCGAAGATGTATTCCGAAAGGCAGCCGGCCCATGACCAGCTACACTTCCGATCCGCGCCGCCATACGGCCGAAACCGCCGAGACGATGGCGGATGTGCGCTATGAAATCGACCGGATCGACCGGCTCCTCGTCGAGATCCTCGCGGAGCGCCAGTCCTTCATGGACGCCGCTGCCCGCATCAAGGGCGCGCGCGGGGCAGTGCATGATCGGGCGCGGATCGAGGATGTCGTCGCCAAGGTGAAAGCCGAGTGCCCGAAACATGGCCTGTCGCCCGCCATCGCGGAGCCTGTCTGGCGCACGTTGATCGACCGCTGCATTGCCTATGAATTCGAAAGCTATGACGCGCTGCGGCTGCCTGAAGCGGCCAGATCGTAAGCGGCCCGCGCCGCGGCTTCCTTCGCCTCGCCCAGCGCAACCTTGATCTCGCCGAGCAGCACGGCGGCCAGTGTCCGTCCGGGCGGGGTGTCTGATCGCCCCGCTTGCTCCGCCCGCTCGCAGGCTGCGGCCAGCTTTAGCGCGCCAATGCCGAGGCTTGCGCCTTTCAGCGTGTGTGCGGCGTCAGCCCAGGTCTCGGCGGGGTTCATCGGGTCGAGCAGGCGCGACCAGAGCTCTGATTGTTCGCGGAAGATGTCGATCACTTCGAGCGACAACTCCGTATCCCCGCCGGTCATGGCGGAGAGATGCGCGAGATCCAGAACGGGCAGGGCGGGTTCGGCAGACATGGGTTCGTCCTGGCGCTTCGTGTCGGAACAGCTTGCGGCGTCCAGGTTAGCGCGCGCTTAACCTTCCGCCCACAGGGCAAAATCTTGTCCTGAGCCTCTGTTGCCGGACAATGCCCTTTCTGGTATACGCGCGGCGTTGAAACGATTTCCCCAAGCCGAACCGGACGCCGCCAATGACTGACTTCATGGTTTTCATCCGCAATCTTGTCCTGGCTGCCATCCTGGCCTGGGTCGGTATGGAATTCGCGCCGAAGAAGGCTGACCCGATCCCGGAAGAGAAGCATGACGCTTCTTTAACCGCTCCGGCTCGCGCCTGACGCGAATTTAGGGGGTTTTGCCCCCGTATGGCCTGAAATCAGCCCTCGCAGCCGCCCCTGATGCGCGTTATACCTATCAAATGACGGATGCCCCATCTGCGCGCCGGTCAGGCCGGGATGACCTCGTGCGCCGCGAGGCTACCGAAAATTTTGAGTTGGCGAAGACGGGTGGCACCTGGATGGTCGCACTAGCCTGGATCTCGGCAGTCCTCTGGCTCGCAGCCCTCGCTGGCGGTTTCATCGGCCTTGGCGGTCTTGACCTCATCAGCGCTTATCCGCCGGTCGTGATTGGCGCCGCCGGACTCGCCGCTTTCCTGCCCGCGCTCCTGATGATCTCTGCCGGCCATATGGCGCGTGCCAGCCGCCGGGCTGCCGCCGCCAACGCCCTTGTGCTCGAGGCTGCCGCCCGGCTGATGGCCCCGGCCCGCGAGGTTGGCACCGAAGGCATCACGCTCGCCGAACAGATGAAGCAATCCGCCGCTGAAATCGACCGGGCCATGTCCCATGCGCTGACCGCAATGAAGGCGATGGCGGGTGAGATCGGCGATGAGCGCCTGCGGCTGGAATCAGTCTCCTACACCACCGCCGACAATGCCCGCGACCTGTCCGCGCGCCTCACTGAAGAGCGTCATGCGCTCGAAAGCCTCGCCAGGGATCTGCGCGCCCAGGTCGCCGCGATGAGCGATGCCATTCCGCGCCAGGCACAGCTGATGGTCAGCGCCGCGCGCCAGGCGAGCGAGGAAGTGGGGCAGGCAGACGCCGCGCTCGAAGCGCGCATCGCCAACATGCAGCGCGCCGGCGATGAACTCGCCAGCCGCCTCGAAGCGCTCGATAATCTCGCCCGTGAAGCGGCCGGGCGGACAGAGGACCTCACCTTCTCCATCGGCCGGGTCGAGGACAAACTCGAACAATCCCGCCGCACAGTTGATGCCGCCGTCCGCGCCAGCGAAGTGGCTGCCGCGGCCGCTGCCACTACCGGCGATGTGCTCAAAGAAGCCGTCTCCAGCGCCATTGACGGCGCCCGCCATGCCAATGCCGAAATCAGCGCGTCAACCCGCGCTGCCGCAGAGGAAGCTGCCAGAGCGCTCGCCAAGCTGCGCGATACCGGTGAACAGGCGGCATATGCTCTTCGCGCGGCTGGCCTTGCCGCCCGGCTCGAAAGCGAAGCGCTCGACCGTCTCGCGGGGCCGTTCATGCCGGCGGGCTCCGCCGCCGCCTCCGCCCCGCTGACACCGCCCGCCCAGCGCGCCTCCATCAGCGCGCCCGAAAGCCAGCCTTACCAGACCCAGCCCTTCCAGAACGGCGCGGGCCATAGCCGGCCGCCCGCTTCGCTCTCCCATGCGCCGTCACAGCCGCCGCCCTCCGCTGCTTCGCCGCCGCAACAGGCCGCCCCGGCACAGATTGCCCGTCCGTCCACCTCTCCAACCGCCCGCCCAGCTCAGGACCGGGCCGCGAGCATGGATGATGACCTGTTCGAAGCCAGCGCAGATGCGTTCATTGCACGCGCCGGTCTGGACAAGGACACACCGCCAGTACGCAGCGAACCCCCGATGGTGCTGGGCCGGTTGTCCGCGCGCGAGTCTGACACCGCTCCGGCCGCCTCGCGCCGCGACACGCCGCCGGCCTTGTCTGCACGCCCGTCCGAGCCGCTCCGCCGGCGTGCCAGCGATCAGAGCCTCGGCAATGGCCATGGCGGGCAGGGCAGCAGCTCCTCGGGTCCCGCGCCCTGGCGCGAGATCATCTCCGATATCAGCCGCGAGCCGGGCGGCGCCCTGCCAGCCGCGGACCGTGAAACCGTCGCCGAAGCGCTGGTCGAACGCCTTCAGGGCTCTGGCATCCCGCTAAACGATGCCTTCAAGCCCAAGGCCAAGCGCAAGATTGCCGAAGCGCACCAACGCGGCGACCGGGAACGCCGTCAGGCGACAGCGGATCAGGCCGCGCGCCAGGTGGAACGTGTCGTTCACCGCTTGCGCGGAGATGCGAGGCTGACCGAAATGGCCCGCCAGTTCCTCGATTACGAACGCGAAGATGCGCTGGCCGCGCTGCAGCAGACGCAAAGCACCAGCCGGAATGCCAGCCCCCGCCTCGCCACTTTCCTCTTGCTGGATGCGGCGCTCGACTGAACCTGTAGGCGGGTCAGATAGCCCTAGACGCCGACAATCTCGCTGCGCGTGGCCTCTTCCTTGATCCATTTGATGAAGGCGCGCACGTCCGGTGTCAGGTGGCGGCCCTTCGGCCAGACCAGCCAATAGCCGAACTCGATCGGGGTCGAGCCGCTCGCAAACGGCGCTACCAGCCGGCCCGCCTCAAGGTCTGATGCCGCGATCGCCTGTTTCGCTAGCGCCACGCCCCGGCCCGCCGCAGCCGCCTCGATCACTAGTATGCCCTGATTGAAGCGCGGCCCGCGCCGGCCATCCACGTCCGTCACCCCATGCGCCCGCAGCCAGCTGGCCCAGTCGGGGCAGGAGGGGTCGTTCTCCAGGCTCTCATCATGAAGCAGGGTATGATGGCGCAGATCATCCGGCTTGGTGATCGCATCCGGCCCCTGCAGCAGGCGCGGCGAGCAGACCGGCAAAACCATCTCGTCCAGCAGCTTCTCGGACTTCAGCCCCTCATAATTGCCCCGGCCATAGCGGATCGCGAGGTCGGCATCCGCCGTATTGAAGTCGGTCAGCGACATGTCGGCTGAAATCCAGGCTTCGATACCCTCATTGCTGCGATGAAAACTCTCCAGCCGGGGCGCGAGCCATTTGGCCGCAAAGGACGGCGCCGAGGTGATCATCACGCGGCCTTTCCGCGCCGGCGCCTGCATGACCCGGCCCGCTTCCGAGATGCGCTCAAAGGCCTCGCGCACCAGCGGCAGACTGGCCTGCGCCGCATCCGTCAATAGAACGGAACGTCCCGTACGCTTGAACAGCGGCGTCCCGGCAAAGTCTTCCAGTTGGCGGATCTGCTGCGAAATCGCGCCAGGCGTCACATTCAGCTCCTCTGCTGCCTGGGTGAACGAGAGGCGCCGCGCCGCTGCCTCAAAAGCGCGCAAAGCGTTCAACGGGGGCAGGCGGTCGGAAGGATCAGACATAGATAGTTTCTCTAAATGCTCGCTGTAGGGGTTGCCCGTTGCTGCCGGGGCGTCAAGAAGCTTTTGTGTGACCGTCCCTGTAGTGCTGCTAAACCAGAAAGTCCCGCCATGCGCCAGTTTCCGGCCTTCTTCAATCTCGAAGGCGCCCGCATCGCCGTGTTCGGCGATGGCGAAGAGGCGGCCCGCAAACTGCGCCTGCTGGTCTCCTCCGAAGCCGAACTGGTGCTGATTGGCGGATTCGACGATCCAGCGCTTGCGGCCGAGTTTTATGGCCGGGTCGTTGTCCTTCCCCGCGCAGAAACGCAGGCGGGCCTTCAGGGCGCCCGTCTCGCGATCATCGCTGAAACGGGTCCCGCCCACCGCGCAGACGCACTCGCCGCCGTCCGCGCAGCCGGAATCCCGGTGAATGTCGTTGACCAGCCCGCAGACTGTGATTTCACCGTGCCTTCGATCCTCGACCGGGGCGAGATCGTCGCCGCGATCGGCTCGGGCGGATCGGCGCCCGTGCTCGCCAAATCCATCCGCGCGCGCCTTGAAGCGCTCGTGCCCCAGCGCGCGGGCGACCTGGCGGCGCTTTCGCGCTCGCTGCGTCCCTTCGTGGCCAGCGCCATTCCGGACAAGACCGCGCGCCGCCGCTTCTGGGAACGGGCGCTCTCCGGCCCCGCCGCCGAGGCCGCCTATGCCGGTGATCTCGACCGTGCCGAGACCCTGATGCGCGCGGAGGCGAACGCCGGTGTTTCCGCCCGCGGCGTGGTTCACATTGTCGGGGCCGGCCCCGGTGATCCGGAACTCCTCACGCTGAAAGCCCTCCGCCTCATCCAGGAAGCCGACATTGTCTATTATGACCGCCTCGTTGGCCCGGATATCCTCACCCTCATCCGCCGCGATGCGGACCGCGTACCGGTCGGCAAGTCAAAGGGCGACCATTCGGTCCCGCAGCCTGAAATCCATGCCAGGCTCGTCGCCTCTGCCCGCGAAGGTCTGCGCGTCGTGCGCCTCAAGGGCGGCGACCCCTTCATCTTCGGCCGGGGCGGGGAGGAACTGGAAGCCGTCCGCGCTGCCGGCATCGAGGTGCATGTCGTCCCCGGTATTTCCTCCGCCCTCGGATGTGCGGCCTCGGCCGGCGTGCCGCTGACTCACCGCGATCATGCCCAGACGCTGACACTTGTAACCGGCCATGCCAAGGCCGGCGGCGTGCCGGACCTTGACTGGCCGGCGCTCGCCCGCCCAGACCAGACAGTCGTGGTGTTCATGGGGGTCGACACGGCGCCCCAGATTGCCGAGCGGCTGATAGCGGCGGGACGTGCGCCGAACACCCCCGTCGCCGTGATCGAGAATGGCACGCGGGCGGATGAACTCCGCGTCTTCGGCACGCTGGCGGAGCTCCCCTTCCTGATCGAGGAAGAGGGCATCCGCGGACCCGCCCTCCTGATCATCGGCGAAGTTGCCGGGCTGCCCGCTGAGCAGGGCCGCATCGCCTCCATCCTGTCGGATGCCTCCGGCATCGCCCTGTTCAACGGCGCTGGCCGCCTGTCCCTTCAAGAGGAGTCACAAGCATGACCTCTGTCCGCCCCAAGCTGAAACCCGACACCCCGAAATCCGTCACCGCCTGGGAGACGGCGAGTGGCCGTTCCATCTGGATGACGGCGGATGGATCGTGGACGGAGGATGCCGCGCATCTAGGCGTGTTCACCGGTGATGAAGCCGAAGCGCGCCTCGCCGCCGCAATGAAGCAGGAGGGGACCGTCACGGACCCCTATTTCATGGAAGTCACCGAAGACGGCGAGATCACCGGACGCGAACTGCTGCGCGAAACCCTGCGTGCGCGCTATTCCGCGGGCGGTGCACCGGCCACACGTCCAGCCGAACGCGAAGTCGCCTGATGTATCGCTATGACCAGTTCGACGCCCGCCTTGTTGCGGAGCGGGTGACACAGTTTCGCGGCCAGGTCGCGCGCCGACTTGCCGGCACGCTGACGGAGGACGAGTTCAAACCGATCCGTCTGCAGAACGGTGTCTATCTCCAGCTCCACGCCTATATGCTGCGCATCGCCATCCCCTATGGCCAGCTCAGCCCCGTCCAGCTGCGCCGGCTGGCAGAAATCGCGCGCGACTATGACCGCGGCTATGGCCACTTCACCACGCGCCAGAACATCCAGTTCAACTGGGTTGCGCTGAAGGACATTCCGGATGTGCTTGAGAAGCTCGCCGAGGTCGAGATGCATGCCATCCAGACCTCCGGCAACTGTATCCGCAATGTGACCACGGATCATTTCGCCGGCGCCGCTGCGGACGAGCTGATCGATCCGCGCCCCTGGTGTGAGATCATCCGGCAATGGAGCACCTTCCATCCGGAATTCGCTTTCCTCCCGCGCAAGTTCAAGATCGCCGTGACGGCCGCTGAGCATGACCGTGCCGCGATCCGTGTGCATGATGTCGGCCTGCATATCCGCCGGCAGGGCGATCAGATCGGTTTCGAGGTCTGGGTTGGCGGCGGGCAGGGGCGCACGCCGCACCTCGCCACCCTCGTCAACCCTTTCGTGCCGGAGAGCCAGATCCTCGACTATCTCGAAGCGATCATGCGGGTCTACAATCGCTATGGCCGGCGGGACAACAAATACAAGGCGCGCATCAAGATCCTCGTCTCGGAACTCGGCGAAGCCGAATACATCCGCCAGGTCGAAGAAGAATACGCTGCCCAGCGCGCGCATGAGAAAATCGATCTGCCAGCGGACGAAATCACGCGGATCCATGACTACTTCACCCCGCCGCTGCTGGAAGCGAGGCCGGCTGTTTCCAGACATGTCGAGGCAGCAAGGGCGGCCGATCCCGGCTTCGCCCGCTGGGCGCGGGTCAATACCCATCCACACAAGATGGCGGGCTACACATCCGTCACCGTCAGCCTGAAGCCGCAGGGCGTGGCCCCCGGCGACGCCACCGACCGCCAGATGGAGATCGTCGCAGACCTCGCCGAGCGCTACGGCCATGGCGACATCCGCGTCAGCCATGCTCAGAACCTCGTCCTGCCGCATGTCGCGCTGGATGATCTGCCGGAAATCTATGCAGCGCTGGACGGCGAGGGCCTCGCGGCGGCGAATGAAAGCCGCATCACCGACATGATCGTCTGCCCCGGCCTCGATTTCTGCAACCTCGCCAATGCCCGTTCTATTCCGGTCTCGCTGGAAGTGCAGAAGCTGTTCGCCGATCCCGCCTATGAGGAAGACATCGGCAAGCTGCACATCAATGTCTCCGGCTGCATCAATGCCTGCGGCCACCACCATGTCGGCCATATCGGCATCCTTGGCGTCGACAAGAAGGGTGAGGAATTCTACCAGATCCTCCTTGGCGGCCGCGCGGACGAGAAGGCCGCCCTCGGCCAGATCGTCGGCCCTGGCCTCAAGGCCGAGGACGTGCCCGCCGCCATCCACCGCGTCGTCGAACATTACCGCACCCACCGGACATCCCCGGATGAACGCTTCATCGACACGCTGGCCCGCCTCGGTCACCCGTCCTTCCAGGAGGCCCTCTATGCCGCTGATTAAGAACGGCGCCGAGATCGCCAATGACTGGACCTTCGTGCCGGATGGCGCGGTCTTGCCGGAGGAGGGCAGGCCCTTCTCCGTCTCGCTCGCGCGCTTTCTCGCCCTGAAACAGGGTCAGGAAAACGGCCCGCTGCCGGACGGCGTCCGCCTCGGACCTGCAGACGATGCAGCAGATCTGGAGCCCTATCTTCCCGAACTCGCCCTGATCGAAGTCGATTTTCCCCGTTATACCGACGGGCGCGGCTATAGCCAGGCCCAGCTCCTGCGCCGCCGTTTCGGCTATATCGGCGAGCTGCGCGCGGTCGGTCATGTGCTGAGGGATCAGATATTCTACATGAACCGTTCAGGCATCGATGCTTACGAGACGCGGCGCGCTAGCCTATCTGAGGTGTTGGAAGCCTTGAGTGAACTCAGCGTGGTCTATCAGCCCGCTGCCGACACAACCATCCCGGCCTTCCGCAAGCGTAGTTGACCGAAAGCCCGGCTCCATGGCCTTTGAATGCCCGATCATGACGCCCGAGACCGACCCAGCCACCCGGCTGGTACGTCTCAATGGCGAGCTGCGCCAGGCCTCCGCGCAGACAATCCTGCGTGCCGCCATTGTCCGGGAATGGCCGGGCGAGATGACCTATGTGTCGAGCTTCGGCGCCGAGAGCGCCGTGATGCTCGCCCTGATCGCAGATGTCGATCCCTCCCTGCCGATCCAGTTCATCGACACCGGCATGCATTTCCCGCAGACGCTGGATTACCGCGACGAGCTGATCGACCGGCTCGGCCTGACCGGCGTGCGTACGCTGAAACCCAACGAGACCGAGCGCAAGGTGCTCGATCCGAAGAACAATCTCTGGAACGCTGATGCCGACGCCTGCTGCGCCCTGCGCAAGGTGCGCCCGCTGGAACCGGCGCTGGACGGCTTCCAGGCCTGGATCACGGGACGCAAGCGCTTCCATGGCGGCGCTCGCCTCAGCCTGCCGGTCTTCGAGCATGCCGATGGCCGCTTCAAGATCAATCCGCTCGCCAACTGGGCGCAGGAGGATGTTGACCTGTTCCTCGCGCAGCGGGATCTCCCGCGTCACCCGCTGGTCGCCCAGGGCTACCCTTCGATCGGCTGCTGGCCCTGCACCCAGCCCGCCGCGGACCCGAACGACCCCCGCTCGGGCCGCTGGGCCGGCCAGGAAAAATCCGAATGCGGCCTCCACGTCGAACGCAACGACCGGCCGAGAGTTTTCTGATTTAGCGCAAGATTGTCATCCCGGCTAATGGCGGCAAAACCGCCGATTGAGCCGGGATCGTTTCCCAAACTATGCACTCTCAGTGTACGTCACCCCCGATGCGCGTAAGCGCATCTGGGGGCCTATCTCCCGCCATTTCCGTGCTCATAAGGGGAAGGGTTCGGAGCTGGGCGCTCAGACGGGCTCACGTCCGTCGAGCGTGACGAAAACAATACACGTAGAAAAAGACAGATCCTGTGGTATCGTCACACCGGAATTTGCAAGGCAAATGTCCGGGACCCAGGCCTGCCTACGCTCCCCACCCCCCAAACACATGCGCCAGCGCAATCGCCGCCGCCGTCGCCACATTCACGCTGTCAAATCCCTCCGTCATCGGAATACGCACCGGCCGTGCACGGGCGATCAGTTCTGCCGGAAGTCCGGGTCCTTCCGCACCAAGCAGCAGCGCCACACGTTCTGGCACTTTCAGCGAGGGCAGGGGCTCGGCCTCCGCCCGCGGCGTCAGCGCCCAGACCTCATGACCTGCCGCCTCCGCCGCCACAATCAGTTCCCCGCCCGTGCCCTGATGACTGAACGGCAGCCAGAGGCTGGCGCCGGAGGAAACGCGGATCGCCTTGCGGTAGAGCGGATCACACGACCCTTCATCCAGCAGCACGGCGTCCGCGCCGAAGGCCGCCGCATTGCGGAAACCCGCGCCGACATTGTCATGATTGGAGAGCCCGGCCAGGATCAGCGCCGTCGAGCGTCCTTCCGTCGGCAGAATATCCTGCGGCATGCGCGGCGCACCCTTCCGCCCGCAGGCGAGCACGCCCCGGTGCATCGGAAAGCCTGCAACCGCATCCATTACCGCCTGCGGCGCAACATACACCGGAATGCCGTCCGGCAGCTTCGCCAGTAGATCTGCCAACGGATCAAGCCGCGTCTCACACAGAAAAAGGCTCTCGACCTCGAACCGGCTGCGGGTCAGCAACGTCTCCAGCGTCACCCGCCCCTCGACGATAAACCGCCCGCCATGCCCATTCGCCAGGTCACGCTCGCGGATAGACAGAAAAGCCGCGACCCTCGGGTCGCGGCTGTCTGTAATCCGCACAAGCTTCAAGCCCTTACGCCCCAACCGGCAGGCCCTGTTCCTTGGCCATGCGCTTCATCGCCTTCTGCAGCTTCTCGAAGGCGCGTACCTCGATCTGGCGGATGCGTTCGCGGCTGACATTGTAATGCTCGGAAAGCTCTTCCAGCGTCTTCGGCTCGTCCACTAGGCGCCGCTCAGTCAGGATATGCTGCTCGCGCTCGGAAAGGTCGGCCATCGCCTCCGTCAGCAGCACCATACGCGCATCAAGCTCCTGGCGGTTGGCAAAGGTCTCTGCCGTGCCAGGTTCGTCATCGGCCAGCCAGTCCTGCCATTCCATATCGCCGTCCTGGCCCATCGGCACGTTGAGCGAGGCATCAGACCCGCTCATCCGGCCATTCATGGAATAGACTTCGGTCTCGGTGACATTCAACTTCTCGGCGATCAGCCTTGCCTGTTCCGGCTTCAGGTCGCCTTCTTCCAGCGCCTGCATCTCGCCCTTCAGGCGGCGCAGGTTGAAGAACAGCTTCTTCTGCGCGGCGGTGGTGCCGAGCTTCACGAGGCTCCAGCTGCGCAGGATATATTCCTGGATCGCGGCGCGGATCCACCACATCGCGTAGGTCGCGAGGCGGAAGCCCTTGTCCGGATCGAATTTCTTGACCGCCTGCATCAAGCCGACATTGCCCTCGGAGATCACCTCGGCCATCGGCAGGCCATAGCCGCGATAGCCCATGGCAATCTTTGCCACGAGCCGCAGGTGCGAGGTCACCATCTTTTCGGCCGCTTCGGTGTCATCATGCTCCAGCCAACGGCGGGCGAGCATGAACTCTTCGTTCTTCTCCAGCATCGGGAATTTGCGGATCTCGCTGAGATACCGGCTGAGTCCCTGTTCTGGACTGAGGGCGATGGACGCTCTCTTGGCCGACGGATTTGCCATGTTATGTCTCCTGTGCGGACCCGGCCCCAGATCGCCGGCAACCAGATCCAATCCTCAGAACTCACCCGGAGCCTAGCCCCGCTTTGCGGCGACGTCTTCACCGGGCGCGCGCAATTGAATCATCACGCCTGCGCATAAATAAGGACTTAGGCCGATTTGCGGAAGGGGCGGGACATACGGATTTTGCCCCGGTCACAACTCTGTGTGCCGGGCTGACGTCTCGTGTCCCACCTTGAATATAGAAGACATAGGAAGGGTCCACGCGGCCGCAAGCCTGAGGGCCCCTTGCCAGCCGGGCCGGCGGCGGGTCTGATCGGGTGTCCGGATCATTTGGCGGCGGGGAAGGGAGGTGGCCGTGAACAGCGTGAAACATCTCGTCCTTCTCATCGCGCCGCTCCTGCTCTTGACCTGCAGTCCAGCGCAGGCGCCGCTGCTTCTCCCGGAGGGTAACATCCGCATCGAGGGACGCGCCGCCTTTGGCGAGACGGGGGATCTAACCGTCCACTGGCCGGGCAGCGGCGCGCATTTCCTGGTTCAGGGCGGCTCTCTGGTGGCTGAAATCGAGGCCGAAACACGCGATTCCTGGCTCAACATCTCCGCCGGGGGCGAGATCACACCGCTCCGCCTGCGCCGGGGCTGGCATGCCTACAATCTCCGGGTATCCTCCGAGGCCGGCCCAACCGAGGTTCGCATTACGCGCCGGACCGGCCCGCAGACCGGCGCCGTCACCTTCCACGGTTTCCGCATCGACGGCGACATGAGGCCGGCCCCCGCGCCCGGCAGAGGCCTCCTGATCCTCGGCGACTCGATCACGGTCGGATACGGCGTCCTCGGCGCGTCCGAGGCCTGCGCCTACAGCCCCCAGACCGAGGATTTCAGCCAGACCTATGCGGCCCGCCTCGGGCGCAGCTTCGGTGCGGAGGTGCATGCCGTCGCCTATTCGGGGCGGGGCCTTGTGCGCAACTGGGATGGCGGCCCCGGCACCGTAATGTCCGAGGTCTGGCAATGGCTGACCCCGGAGGGCGGGGCCTGGACTCCTGCCGCCTTCCAGCCGGACGCCGTCCTTATCGCCCTTGGCACAAATGATTTCTCCACCGCGCATCCGGGTCCGGCCTATGCCGAAACCTATGTCCGCCTCCTGTCAGACCTGTCGGCGGCCTATCCCGGCGCCCGGCTCTACGCCGTGACCGGCCCGCTTCTGCCGGAAGACCTGCGCGCGCCAATGGAGGCTGAAACCAGCCGGGCGGTGGCAGAGTTTGCGGCGCGCGGCGGCCCGAGAGACAGCCAGGTGCGCCGCGTCTCGCTCTCCCTGGCGCCGGAGGGACGCATCTATGGCTGCGACTGGCATCCCGGTCTCGATACGCAGGCGCGCATGGCCGGGGAGCTTGCCGCCATCCTGGCCGAAGATCTCGGCTGGCAGCCTCAGAGCGACTGAGGCGCGATCTCGGCCCGTGCTGCCGCAAGATAGTCGGTCGAGCGCATTTCATAGAGGCGGCTGGCCGTACGCTCGAACTCGAACGCGCCGTCTCCGGCCGGATACAGCCGGTCCGGTTCGGTCTCGGCGCTCGCCACGAGTTTCACCTTGGCCTCATACAGCGCATCAATCAGGCTGACGAAGCGCGCCGCCTCATTGCGTTTGTCCGCTGAGAGTTTCGGGATGCCCTCGATGATCAGCGTATGGAATGTGGCCGCGATGGCAAGATAGTCGATCGGCCCAAGCGGCCGGGCGCAAAGCTCCTCGAAGCTGAAGCGCGCAACACCTGCCGCCTCCCGCGACACCTCCAGCTTGCGTCCCTTCACGGTCAGCAGACAGTGTTGCGGAGATGCGCCCAGCGTCAGCCTGTCCCAGGCGCGGTCGAGCGCCGCCGCGCTTGCTGCCCCCAGCGGCGCATACCAGACTGGCGCCTCGGTCAGCCGGTCGAGCCGGTAATCGCGCGAGGCGGCCAGCTCCATCACCTCGCAGCGCTCTTTCAGAAGGTCGATGAAGGGCAGGAAAAGCTGCCGGTTGATCCCGTCCTTGTAGAGCGCGTCCGGGTGCCGGTTGGAGGTCGCGACCACGGTTACGCCGCGTTCGAACAGCTGGGTGAACAGCCGGCCAAGGATCATCGCATCGGCAATCTGTGTCACCTGGAACTCATCAAAGCAGAGCAGCCGCGCCTCGCTGGCCACCCACCGCGCGACCGGTGCAATCGGATCATCGCCCGCGCCCTTCACGCGCCAGGGCGAGCGTCGGCGCGCGTCTTCGCTCATCTTGCGCCACTCATCGAGCCGCTCATGCACTTCGGTGATGAATTCATGGAAATGCACGCGCCGTTTCGGCACGATCTTCGCCTCGGCAAAAAACAGATCCATCAGCATCGACTTGCCGCGACCGACCCCGCCCCAGAGATAGAGGCCACGCTCTGGTTTCGGTTTGGAGAACCAGCCGGGCTTGCGAGCCTTCGCGAGGCGTGCGGCAAGGGCGTCGAGCCGGGCGGCAGCCTCGGCCTGCGCCCCGTCTTCGGTCAGCGCGCCGCTGGCCACCCGCCCTTCATATTGTGCCCGAACCCCGCCCATCGCCGGCCTCCTGATCAGCCGAGGCGTTCAGACAGCTGGGCCACGAAATGCGGCCAGATGCGGGGCTCCACCAGCAGCGCCGTTACCAACCCTGCGACCGCCCCGCCGAGATGCGCCTCATGCCCGATCACCCGGTTGGCGCGCTGCGAAAACAGATAGCTGATGCCGATATAGACGAGGCCGAACACGATCGCCCACATCGGCAGGACGAAGAACACCAGCAATGTCGCGAACGGATCGATCATGCAGAATGCCAGAACGATGCCCGAAAGCGCGCCCGAAGCCCCGGCGGCGCGGTAGTCCGGATTGTTCTTGTTCCAGCGGTACGCCCAGATGCTGCCGCCGATCAGCGCAGCAAGGTAGATGATCAGCAGGTTCGTGCCCCCGAGAGAGCCTTCGATCACCGGGCCAAACATGAACAAGCCGAACATGTTCAGGAACAGGTGCGGCCCGTTGACGTGCAGGAAGCCCGAGCTGATCAGCCGGTGCCATTCGCCGCGCGTCTGCATCGGCTCGACCCAGAGCACATTCTGGCTCAGGAAAGCCGCGTTGCGGAAAGCAACCAGGCTGGCCACCACATTCAGGGCGATCAGGGCCAGGGTCACCGGAAAGTTCATCATTGCCTGACGCCTCGCGCGGGTCCGGGGAGCGTCAGGCTTCCCGCAAACCGTGCTTGCGGCTTAGCAAGTCCGGTGCGGGGGCGGCAAGCGCCGCGGGCCAGTCACGCCGCGCGAACCGGCTTCATTGCCTTGGCCGCGGGCATCATTTCGAGGAGGAAATCCTCGAACGAGTCCGGTCGCTGGATGAAGCGGTTGAAGTTCAGTCCGGCCTTGAACACGGCCTGCGGATGGATATTGGCGCCGCAGCGCAGGGCGGACGCCACCACATCATCACGCTCAGGCCGGGAGGAGGCGACGGCGACGCGGTGCTTGCCCATATTGGCAACACGGGCGACGGCCATGTCCACATCATCGCCGGTCTCAGGCAGCTGCAAGTCCACGATCACGAGATCGAACCGCTCCAGCCGCAGGCGCGCTTCGGCCGCCATGAGGCCCTCAGCGAGGACCAGATCGACGGGAATCCGCGCACGCGCGGCTTTGTCGGCAGCATGAGCCAGCATGGTACGCACCGGCTCATGATCCTCGATCCAAAGCACTTTCATAGAACTCAACCCCTGGAATGTTTGAATAGGGCCTGGCGGAAGGTGTTAAGCCGTGGCCCGTCTGAAATTCACACTGCCATGACGGGGTTGCGTCTTGGTAAAGCGAAACTTTCTGAAGTGTTGAGATTTCAGCAGATTAGCGCCTCTGGACCCGGAATCTGCAGCCCGCTTCCACAGGCGCCGGACCCGGCCTATGCTGGCGTCATAAATCTGACAGGTGGGAGGCCTGTTGCCGGATGAGCGATCCCGTCCCCGCCACACCCCGGCATGGGGGCGCGCGCTCAGCCTTCCTGCCGTCGGAGGAACCCGGCGATTCGCATATCGTGGATGTGCTGATCGAGGAGCGCTGCCCCAAGCTGCGCGCCAGCCCCGTCTGGCCGGTCGCCCGCCCGCTGCTCTATGCGATGCTCGGTTATGGCAAGGCACGAGCGATGGTGGATGACCTCACGCCGCTGTCCGGCCGGGATGCGTTTGACCGGCTCTCCCGCCAGCTGGACCTCGACCTCTCCGTCACAGCGCTCGACCGGCTCCCCCGCACGGGCCGCTGCATCGTCGCCGCCAATCACCCGACCGGGCTCGCCGATGGGCTGGCGGTTTGGGACCTGTTGAAACAGATCCGCGACGACATCGTCTTCTTCGCCAATGCCGATGCCCTACGGGTCAATCCACGTTTCGAGGATGTCATCATCCCGGTCGAATGGGTGGCGGACAAGCGCACCCCGGCCAAGACGCGCGAGACGCTGAAACGGGCCGCCGCCGCCTTCGCCGAGGAGAAATGCGTCGTCATCTTTCCGTCCGGCCGCCTCGCCGTGCGCGAGGACGGGCGCCTGAAGGAGAGGGACTGGTTTCCCACGGTTGTCGGCCTCGCCCGCAAGCAGGAGGCGCCGGTCATTCCGCTCAATCTCGATGCCCGCAATTCGGCGCTGTTCTACCTGCTCTGCGAGCTGTCGAAGGAGCTGAAGGACATCACCCTGTTCCATGAGCTCCTGAACAAGACCGGCGCGAAATACCGGATGACCTGCGGCCAGCCGATCGCGCCTGAGACATTGACCGGCGACCCCGTGCAACTGACCGAAGCCCTCAAACAACACGTAGCGTATGCTCTGGGCGAGGACGCAGCTGCGCGCTTCTGCGCATAACGCGTGCATTTCGTGCACACCCCGTGCTTGCGGGCGCGTGAAATGCGCCCTAGAGCGCGCCGCGATGATCACGATTGTACCCGAAACGCCCGAGCTGCACGCCGATGCCATCGAGGCCCTGTTCGATGTTACTTTCGGCCCCGGCCACTTCGCCAAGACGGCCGAACGGCTGCGCGAATATTCCCGTTCCCTGCCGCCGATCAGCCGCGTCGCGCTGGACGCTAGCCGTGTCATCGGAGTCTGCCGCGTCTGGCCACTGGTGGTCGGACCGGCACGCCAGAAAGCCCTGTTCTATGGCCCGGTCGCGGTCGATCCCGCCTATCGCGGCGGCCTGCTCAGCCTGCGCATCACGGGCGAGGCGCTGGACGCCGGCAAGGCTGCCGGCTGGCCCGCCGCCATCCTGATCGGCGCGCCCAGCCTGTTCGGTCAGGCAGGCTTCCGGGTGGCGGAAAAGAACCGCCTGACATTTCCCGGGCCGCAGGACCCCGCCCGTATCATGGTGCGGGACCTCGCCGGCGATGCTGGCCTGCTGGAAGGTCTTGTCCGCGCCGGCGGATAAAGTGTTGCGCGTCTTCCGAAGCGCTGACAAGATCACCAATAGAGCGCATGGCCACGCCAACACCTTGCCCGTCTGAAGAGGCGAGGAAGCGGCCTTTTTGTGCTTCGGGAGGAAGCATGTCGGAAGTGGTCACCGGCCAGGACGAGCCGCATCAGCCTAAAGCCGGCCTGCGCGATGTCGTGGTGTCCCTGCGCCAGCCGAAGGTCGCCATCGCGATGGTGTTCGGCATTGCCACCGGCATGCCGCCGGTCCTTGTCGGCTCGACAATGGGCTTCTGGCTGAGGCAGGAAGGCATCGCGCTCGCCGCCATCGGCTTCATGGGCTGGATCGGCATCTTCATCTCCGCCAAGTTCCTGTGGGCGCCCTTTGTCGACTGGATCAGGCTGCCCTGGCTCTGCCGCCGGCTCGGGCACCGGCGGTCCTGGATGCTCCTTGGACAGATATTCGTCACCATCGGCATCCTCGGCATGGCCGCAAGCGGGCCGACCGGCAATCTCATGGTTTTCGCCGGCTTTGCGATGCTCACCTCCTTTGCGTCTGCCACGCAGGATATCGCCGTCGATGCCTGGCGCATCGAAAGCGCGCTCGATGCCGAGCAGGACCTGATGGCGGCGTCCTATATTCTGGGCCTGCGGTCGGGCTACTTCCTCGGCAATGTGCCGCTACTGGCCGCCTCGGCCTTCATCGGCTGGAGCGCCGCCTATGCGGTCGCCTCGCTGGGCGGGATTGCCGGTCTCACAGCCCTGCTTCTGGCGCGCGAGCCTGACAAGCCGCGCGACTTCGCGCCGCTGACGGGCCTCGGATCGGTCCTCAGCGCGCTCCTGCGGCCGGTTAACGTGTTCTGGCAGGATCATGGCCGCGGCCTCTTCATCTACCTGCCGCTCGTCTCCCTCTATTTCGTGACCGATGGCATCAACAACCCAATGGTTGGCCCGCTCTATATCGACCTCGGTTTCTCCACCACGCAGATCGCCGGCATGCGCACCGTCGTCGGCTTCCCGGCCACTCTGGCCGGCGTGGTCGTCGCGGGCTTCATGGGTCTGCGGTTCGGGACCCTGCCGGCCATGGCGATTGCCGTCACGCTGGCGGGGGTATCCAATATCGGCTTCAGCGTGCTCGCCCTGTCAGATGGCTCAAGGGCCGTCTGGGCCGGGGCTACCCTGTTTGAAGGCTTCAGCGGCGGCATGGCGACCGCTGCGATGGTCGCCTGGGCAAGCCGACTCACGAACCCTCTGGCGACCGCCGCCCAGTTCGCGCTCCTGTCATCCCTGATGACGCTGGTCGGCAATTTTCTCGGCGGCTTTGCAGGCCTCGCGGTCGAGGGACTGCAGCAAACCACCGGCTCCGAAATGGCCGGCTTCGCAATCTATTTTTCGCTGACCCCGCTGGCCTGCATCCCGCCGCTCTACCTGATCTGGTTGGTCAGCCGGCGCAGCAGGCGGCTCGCGGTCACGACCTGATGGCAGAACTCTTCCGGCCCTATTGCGGCGGCATCGGCAGGATCTTCAGCCCGTCAATGTAGAGCGGATCACCTTTCTCCGGGCAGGGGCCGACGGCCCTGCGCTCTGTGTTCTGAGAGCCGATTAAGTGAGGGCCGGGCTCGCAGAAATATCCGGCATAATACATCGCGCGGGCATCCACCTCAGTCAGCATGAAACCGTTCGTTCCCAGATAGTCCTTCACCCGGTCCCATTCGCCGTTCGCGCGCAGGTCTTCCGCCGTGACCGGCCCGCTCTGGAGCCGCCGTCGTATGTGGCTGAGCTGTGTGTTGGCATAATCGCGTCGCTCGACCGCCAGAACGCCCAGCCGGTGATCGGGCGCCATCGCGATCACCTCCTCATAGGCAGCCACAGCGGCTGGTTTGTCATCCGCCGTCGTGCCGTAATACAGGGCGATCCGGGACAGCGCCTGGACATGCTGGTCATGGGTCAGCTCGCCGCCCGCGATCAGCAGGTGCAGCCGGGCAATCTCCTGATGCGGATTGTTGGAGCGCGCCTCCCGCATGGCCTGGGTGAACGCGTCTTCTTCCATGGCCGCTGCGCTGATCGGCACAATCGCTAGGGCGATGGCAGTTGCGATGGCTTTGATCATCATGGTGTGTTCCCCCACACAGTCTGCATGACCAATTCTAAGACGGGCCGTCAGACTGTCGCCCCCCGGAACAGGGGCGTCAGCGCCCCTCGCGCCGCCAGGCCAGCATCAGGAGCAGGATGAGCCCCGCCGCCGCAAGCAGGCCCGGCAGCAGCGGCTGGCTGGTCGAGGCGCGCACCGCATAGGCCCCGCGCTCGCGCAGGCCCATCCAGTTCGCGCCGGCCGCATTGCGCTGATTTCCGACGCGCCGGATCTCCGGCAGGTTCGAGCCCGCCTCATTCAGCTGGAACACCCCGCCACCAGTTGCGGCCGCGACCGGCGCGATCAGCTCGGTCGTGGATTCGAGGTTCGCATATTCCTTCGGATTGGCCGGGCCGCTGAGGGCGATGGCTTCCAGCCCGCCTGCGCGCGCGCGGTAGATGCCGAGATCGCCGACCGGCGCTTCCGCCGTGAACGCGCCCGGCCCAGATGGCTGCCAGGCCGGATTGAGGATGTCGCCTTCCGGCGTCTCGATCTCCAGCGGCGGCGCGCTGTCGAGCAGGGTGCGCAGCTCGATCCTTGCCCGGTCCCCTTCGATGGTGAGCGCCAGGCGGCGCTCTTCCAGTTCCGGTTCCTTCATCATCCAGTGGACGATCCGGCGGATCAGTTCGGCAAACGGCCCGCCGCCATTATGCCCGCCCGCCCAGAGCCAGATCTGGTCGGACATCAGCATACCGACCCGGCCATTCGAGACCCGGTCGACGATCAGCAGCGGCCGTCCGTCCGGCCCGCTCATCAGCACATCGCCGCCCACGGCATTGGCTTCGATATAACGCATCCAGCCGCCCCAGCTCTGCCCGTCCAGCGGCGCAGTGACGGCATGCCGCCGGCCCGCGCTGGTCAGCTGCGGCACGAATTCCCCGGTGCGGATGATCCCGGTGGGGGAGGCGGGCAGCACTGAGGCGAGCGGCGAGCGGGCAAGGCTCACCGGTCCGGCGAATTGTTCGCCCGCGACGATCAGCAGCGCGCCGCCATCCGCCACATAGCGCGACATGTTGGCGAGATAGGCCTGCGTGATGACGCCCTGGCGCTCATAC
>JBKBVT010000016.1:26208-26466 GCA_046289305.1 Hyphomonas sp.
CGAAATCGCTCAGCTTGTCCTCGAACAAGTCCTCAGTTGGGAAGGCAATCAGCGCGAGTTCTTCGGGCCTTGCATGGTCGGTCTTGAAGGGTGGGCGCAGGATGGTGAAGTGGACGAGGTCCACGGACGGGTCGGACTTGAGCAGGTCGCGCCAGACCCGGCCGGCCTGGTTCGGCTTGCCGGTAACAAGCAGCACCCGCAGCCGGTCACGCACGCCTGCAATGCTTGTCGCGGTCCGGTTGTTGGCGAGGGTCAGCT
>JBKBVT010000185.1:0-4965 GCA_046289305.1 Hyphomonas sp.
CGGTTGGTGCTCTGACAGAGCAGGTCGACCTGGTCTTCACCTGCCCAGACGGCGATCGCTTCCGGCCGTGCAGCAAACAGGAACTCGATCCTGCGATTTTGGCCCCAGGCATATTCATTTGATCCTGCAACAAGGGGTAGGTCTTCACCAAAACCCACTCTCCAGACGCTTGCGACCTCTACACCATAGTCGAGAATCGCATCAGCCAGCGCGTCTGCGCGGTCGATCGACAGGTTGAGGTTGTAGTCACTGGCGCCGCGCTCATCAGCGTGGCCTGCGATAAAAAGCGCGACGTCCGGGGGTTCGTGCTGCAGGCTCTCGGCTACGATGCGGACAACCTCAACCGCCTCGGGACGTAGAGTGCTCTTGTCAGTATCGAAGAAAACGCGATCCGGGAACACGACGCGAAGAAGCGGTATCCGCACGCCAACATCCGGCGGCAGGCGGTGTGCCGCGATGCTGGCATCGTAGAATTCCGGCTTTGCGCCTAGACCTTGAATCTTCGCAATGCGCTCTAGCCGTTTCATGCGGTCGCAATGCTCAAGTTCGATGGTGTCCCTCCAGCCGAGTTCGACCACTCCGCCATGTTGAATCGCGGCGTTCGTGAGCATCTTGTTCAGCAGAGCATCGCAACTGGGGGGAGGATGAGCGCGTTGCATCTGGTCTGCAAAGGCTTTGTCAAAAGCACACGCGCACAACAAAAATGCGGCAAAAAGATCGCACAGGCGCATGAACCAGTCCCCTCAGAGTTGAGGAATAGATGGGAGAGCCATTCAGTCAAGAGGCAATGTTCCCGGTCTTTCAATCGGCTTGACTTGTGCCTCAAGTGGACCGGGGCTTGTGACGGCATGGCCGGGTGGTGCTCAAAGGCCATTCAATCCAAGACTGCCTCGTCACCTGTACCGGGCACGATCAAGCTTCGCGCTCGGGCTTTCGTGAGCAGTCAGGATGCCATCCGAAACCAGGCCGTGCTGCAGGCGCTGAATTGCTATCCGACTGGAGGAAGCAACATCAAAGCCGGATCGGGTTTTGACGCGCCAGGCGTTTCTCGCGCTTTGCGATGCTGCGTTCCAGGATTCGCCGGTTCTTCGAATGGGCCTTGTGGACGAAGTCGAAGATGTCACCGACGACCGGGATCGACCCGATCACGGTATCGACCAGCAGATTCCAGAGGATCCGCCAGTGGACATGCCAGGGCAGTTTATAGTCAGACGCAACCTTGAGCGCGTAGAGCCCGGCCACCCCCATCAGAACATCGCCCGCGACAGGTATCAGGCCGATGATCCCATCCAACCCAAACCGGAAGGACGTGCCCGGCACCGCAAACTTCGCATCGAGAAAGTGGGACAGCCTCGAAAACCGCGCCATCGAATCCCGCGTGCCGCCGGCCGCGGCGGGCAGTGGTTGGGGCATGTCAGGGGCGGTTGAGGGACGCATCTTTCCCAGTCTATGGCGCTCATTGTGGTTGTCTTGGGGCAACCCGCGAAATCCCGGCGCGCAGAAAAAAAGGCGGGCCCGTCAGACAAACGGACCCGCCCTGATTTTCAGCCTGCTCAGGCACCGTCAGAGGTTCTTGACGATATCCTCGACCATCTTCTTGGCGTCCGCCAGCAGCATCATCGTGTTGTCGTGGAAGAACAACTCGTTCTCGATTCCCGCATAGCCAGACCCCATCGAGCGCTTGATGAACAGCACCGTGCGGGCGTTCTCGACGTCAAGGATCGGCATGCCGTAGATCGGCGAGGTCTTGTCGGTCTTCGCCGCAGGGTTGGTCACATCGTTGGCGCCGATAACAAAGGCTACGTCCGAGGAGTTGAACTCGGAGTTGATGTCCTCAAGCTCGAACACCTCATCATACGGCACCTGCGCTTCGGCCAGCAGCACGTTCATATGCCCCGGCATCCGGCCGGCGACCGGGTGGATGGCGTATTTCACTTCGACGCCCTCGGCCTTCAGCTTCTCCGCCATCTCCTTCAGCGCGTGCTGCGCCTGGGCAACGGCCATGCCATAGCCCGGAACGATGATGACCTTGGAGGCATTCTTCATGATGAAGGCGGCGTCCTCGGCTGACCCCTTCTTGTAGGGCCGGTCGACCTTCACGCCGCCAGCGGCCGCCGCGTCTTCGCCGCCAAAGCCGCCCAGGATGACCGAGATGAAGCTCCGGTTCATGCCCTTGCACATGATGTAGGAGAGGATCGCGCCGGACGAGCCGACCAGCGCGCCGGTGATGATCAGCGCGAAATTACCGAGCGTGAAGCCGAGCGCCGCAGCGGCCCAGCCGGAATAGGAGTTCAGCATCGAGACGACGACCGGCATGTCTGCCCCGCCGATCGGAATGATCAGCGTGATGCCGAGGATCAGCGCCAGCGCCGTCAGGCCCCAGAACGCCCAATGCGCCGTGCCGCCGGACTGGATCAGGATGACTGTCAGGACGACGATACCCACCGCGAGCCCGATGTTCAGGAAATGCCGGCCCGGCAGCAGGATCGGCGCGCCGCTCATATTGCCGTTGAGTTTCGCAAAGGCGATGACCGAACCGGTGAAGGTCAGCGCGCCTATGGCGGAGCCGAGTCCAAGCTCGATCAGCGAAATCGCCTTGATGCCGGTGATATCGAGAATGCCGAAGCCGGCAGGCGCATACAGCGCCGCCGCTGCCACCAGCACGGCCGCAAGGCCGACGAGCGAGTGAAAGGCCGCAACAAGCTGCGGCATCGCCGTCATCGCAATCTTGCGGGCAATGACCGCGCCGATCGTGCCGCCCACCGCCACGCCGCCGAGCATCATCGCCCAGGTGGTCGCATCCAGCTGGTTCCAGACGAGCGCAATGGTTGTCGCCACGGCAATCGCCATGCCGATCATGCCATTGCGGTTACCCTTCTGGCTGGTCGCCGGGCTGGAAAGCCCGCGCAGCGCGAGGATGAAGAGGATACCGGCGACGAGGTAAAGCAGCGGCGCCCAGGTGGATGCAAATTGTTCCACGGGTCAGCTCCCCTTTTTCTTGTACATGGCCAGCATGCGCTGGGTGACGAGGAAGCCGCCAAAGATGTTCACGCTGGCGAGCGCAACGGCAACTGTGCCGAGAATTTTCGCCAGCCAGCTGTCAGCTGTCAGCCCTGCAGCGGCAGCAGCAATCAGCGCGCCGACGATGATCACGGAGGAAATCGCATTGGTCACGGCCATCAGCGGCGTGTGCAGCGCGGGTGTCACCGACCAGACGACATAATAGCCGACAAAGCAGGCCAGCGCGAAGATGGCCGCGAGGAAGACGGTGGAGTCGATGCCGCCGCCATCTGCATAAGCGGGGAGGGTGAGGGTGGTGAGGGCGAGGGTGAGGGCGAACATTTTCATGTCGAGACTCCTTCCGGCGTCATCCCGGGATCGCCGCAGGCGATGCCCGGGACCCAGAAAAGAGGGGTTGATCTTGAGGCTGGGTCCCGGACAAGCCCGTTCCGGGCTTTCCGGGATGACGAAACCATCTGCTGTGTCATATGCGGCATTACTTCAGCCTCTCGCTGACAGTCGCGCCGCCGCGCGTCAGCAGCATGGCTTTGACGATCTCATCGTCCGTATCGAGATTGAGGCTGCCATCCTCCGCCGTGATCAGCGGAATGAACGCGATCAGGTTTTTCGAAAACAGCGACGAAGAATCCGCCGGCAGGCGCGCGGGCAGGTTGGTGAAACCGGCAATCTTCACGCCGCCGACATCCACGATCTCATCCGGCTTCGCCAGCGGGCAGTTGCCGCCCTGCGAGACCGCCATGTCGACGATGACCGCGCCGGGCTTCATAGATTTCACCATTTCTTCCGTGATCAACACGGGCGCAGGCCGGCCGGGGATCAGCGCGGTGGTGATGACAATGTCCTGCTTGGCTATATGGCTGGCGGTCAGCGCCGCCTGTTTCGCCTGGTAGTCCGCCGACATTTCCTTGGCATATCCGCCGGAGGTTTCGGCCGCCTTGAACTCGTCATCCTCAACCGCGATGAACTTGGCGCCCAGCGAGGCAACCTGTTCCTTCGCGGCGGGGCGCACGTCATTGGCCGTCACAACCGCGCCTAGGCGGCGGGCCGTCGCAACCGCCTGAAGCCCCGCCACACCGGCGCCCATGACGAACACTTTCGCCGGCGCGACCGTGCCAGCCGCCGTCATCATCATCGGCATCGCCCGGCCATAGATCTGCGCGCCTTCGATCACCGCGCGGTAGCCCGCGAGGTTCGACTGGGACGACAGCGCGTCCATCGACTGGGCCCGCGTGATGCGCGGCGTGAATTCCATCGACAGCGCCGAAATCTTGCGCGCGTTCAGCGCCGCAACCTCATCCGCCGGAAAAGCAAACGGCTCCATGAGCGCGATCACCGCGGCGCCTTCCGGCAGGCCCGCGACTTCATCCGGCAGCGGCCGGCGCACCTTGAAGACAATCGCCGAGCCCGCCGCCGCCTCAGCGGCAGAGCCCGCCACAGACGCGCCCGCCTCGGTGAAGCTTGCGTCGGGGAAGCCCGCAACGGTCCCGGCACCGGTTTCAATTGTAACCGAATGGCCAAGGCCAATCAGCTTCTTGACTGTCTCCGGAGTTGCCGCCACGCGGGTCTCTCCGGGTCGCCGTTCTTTGAGCACTGATATCTTCATGACGACCTGAATTAGGTTAAACCTTGCGCGGCGCAACACTTATTTTGAGGGATAGAGGCATGAGTTTGTTTAGTTTAGCTGACAGGACAGCGCTGGTCACCGGCGCGTCAAGCGGCCTCGGACGGCATTTCGCGCATGTCCTGGCGGATGCCGGCGCTTCGGTCGTTCTGGCCGCGCGGCGGGTCGACCGTCTCGAGGAAGTGGCCGAAGCGATTCGCGCCAAAGGCGGGCAGGCCACCCCGGTCGTCATGGACGTGACCAGCGAAGACAGTGTCACCACCGCCTTCGATGAAATCCAGTCCGCGCTCGGCCGCACCTGTGACATCCTTGTCAACAATTCC
>JBKBVT010000186.1:0-4850 GCA_046289305.1 Hyphomonas sp.
ATGACATTCAGCGCGGCAACATCCGCATTGTAGATGGCGGCATATTTCTCGGTGATCGTCGCGATCGGCGCGCCGGTCTCGAGCGCTGCCGCGATGATCTTGTCCTCGATATCCGTGATGTTGCGGGCATAGACGACCGCGTCTTTACCATACTGCACCATCAGCAAACGGCGCAGCACGTCGAACACCACCGGCGGGCGGGCATTGCCGATATGGGCATAATTATAGACCGTGGGCCCGCAGACATAGAGCGTGATCCGCTTCGGGTCCTGCGGCTCGAAAACGCGCTTGGCGCGCGCGGCGGTGTCATGGATGCGAAGGGTCATCGGTATCTCTTGAGCTGTCTGTTCGGGTGTCTGGCGGCTGGCAGGCGCGGGCGCCAGCCCTCATGGCGTGCTGCCGGGTCAGCGGCAACAACAGCAGCAGCAGAAAAGCGTAAAGACGTGCGCGAACATTTGCGGGCGATAACAGTTGACGCCGGGAAACGCAATAATGCGCGCATCCGCTCTCCTCGCGTCATCGTATAAACGCCTAGCATAACAGCCTCTGGCCACTTATGTTCCCCAGATCGCCCTGAGGGTAACAACTCCGGGCGGGCGTTAAGTCCGTGCCATTGTGCCCCGGCTCGACCCCCGTCCCTCAGTGAAGGACTAGAAACTATGGCTATGGACGCCGTCACTCCGAATAAAGACATACCGCGCGGCGACACTGTGCCCCGCCCGACGCAGGAAGAAGCGGAAAACGCCGTCCGCACGCTCATCGCCTGGGCCGGCGACGATCCGGCCCGCGAAGGCCTGATCGATACGCCGAAGCGCGTCGTCAACGCCTATAAGGAATGGTTTGAAGGCTACGGCGAAGACCCGGTGAAATATCTCAGCCGGACCTTCGAGGATGTGCAGGGCTATGACGACATGGTCATGCTGCGCAATATCGAAGTCGAGAGCCATTGCGAGCACCATATGGCGCCGTTCCTGGGCAAGGCATTTGTTGCCTATGTGCCAGCGGCTGCCGTGGTCGGCATTTCCAAGCTTGCCCGCGTGGTCGAGATTTTCGCCAAGCGGCTGCAGACGCAGGAAACGATGACCGCGCAGATCTGCGATGCGATCACCGAGAGCCTCGCCCCGATGGGCACGGCGGTGTTCATCGAGGCGGAGCATCAGTGCATGTCGACGCGCGGCGTGCATCACCGCCATGTGACCACGGTGACGACGCAGTTCACCGGCGTGTTCAAATCCGACGCCGATCTGCGCAACCGCTTCCTGAAAATGTGCGAGCAGGCGGGCTGAGCCTTCGCCGACTTCCGCCAGCCAAAGAATACAAGAAGCCCCTTCCCCGCGGAGGGGCTTTTTTCTGATTGTTGCGCCGGGCGGGTTCCGGCTGTCACATCGGGATGGTAAACAGATTTCGCGCGTAGCGTTTACGCCGCAATCCAGAAAACAATCCGATGGGGAGTTTCCATGAAGAAGTTTATCACCGCTGCCGCGCTTGCGCTCAGCCTCGCCGCCCTGCCGGCCCTTGCCGCTTCCACGACGGTCGAATTCGCCTCAAGCTCGGGCATCAAGATCGTCGCCGTGTTCAGCGATGAGGGCACTGTGAGCTTCAACGGGTCGCCGCCGGTCGCCTTCTCGATGGATGAAGAAGCCCGAACGATCTGCGCCAATGTCAACGGCATGGACGATTGCGCGACCTTTGATGCGTGGAGCACCGAACTCGGTCACGCCACCCCGTACACGACTGAGTCCGGCGATACCGGCACGGCGACGGTGACGGCGAAGACTGAATAGTCTCTACCCGGACGGCATAACGAGGATGCACCCGCCCGGCAAGGCGCTGTGTATCTGGCGCTACCGCGCGAGCCAGGCGGCAATGTCCGCGGCGACCTTGTCTGTACCCGGCTCATCGACGATCCAGTGGGCGTGATCGGCATATTCGAGGAAATCGCCCGGCACGGGGCTCTGCGCATATTTCGCGCCGACCTTGCGGACGGCCTTGGCGAGGGTCGCGCGGTCCTGCGTGGAGGCGATCGTCAGGGTGGGGATATTTATACTTGCGGCGTCGACTTCGATACCGTCCGTGATGTCGCCGTAAACCCGGCCGGAATCATACAGCGCGCCGGCATAGATTTCGTCATGGCGCGCTTTAGGCACGAGGTTCAGCACGCCGTAGCAAAAGCCCGTCTTCCAGACCTTGTAGGATTTCTTCCGGTTCTGCGTCAGGATGATGTTGAAGAAAGTCCAGGCAACCGAAAATCCGATAACGGAACATTCCTTCGGCTGGGCGGGCGCGAGAAACACGGCCTTTGACACTTCCCCGCGCTCGGCCAGCTTCTGGGCGATCAGGCCGCCCATCGAATGTCCGATCACGGCGGGTTTTGCGCCGGTTTCCGCCGTGATGCGGCGCGCCTCGGCGCTCATCGCCTCGACATAATCCGCAAAGCCAAGCTCCGGCAGGCTGGCTGGCGGGTTTTCCTTCACGCGCCGGTCCGGAAACAGCGTCGGCGCATGGCAGGTCCAGCCCGCCGCCTCGAACAGCGGTTTCATCCGGTCCCAGGCGGAACCATCACAGCCGATCCCGTGGATCATCAGCAGATGTGCCATCGCGTGTTCCTCTTTTCAGCCCTGCGGCGCCCGGCTCGGCAGGACCGGCTCGGTCCAGGGCCGGAAACGTTCGGCGACTTCCCGGTAGACCGGCCGCTTGAACGGCACGATCAGGTTCGGCGTCTCATCCAGCGGCGCCCAGCGCCAAGCATCGAATTCCGGCGTGTGGCGGTCAAGCCGCACATCGCTGTCGGAGCCCTTGAAGCGGAAGGCGAACCATTTCTGCCGCTGGCCGAGAAATGGCCCGGACATGCGCTTCTTCAGATCGGGCGGAAAATCGTAATAGAGCCAGTCGGGGGTCTCTTCGAGCACATCGACGAGCTTCGACGGTACGCCGATCTCCTCTTCCAGTTCGCGCAGCGCGCCGGTCACGGCGTCCTCGCCGGTATCGATGCCGCCCTGGGGCATCTGCCACTGAAAAGGGCCGCGGCCATTGATACGCCGGCCAATGAAGACATGGCCCGCCTTGGAGAAGAGGGCGAGGCCGACATTGGCGCGGTAGAGGTTCGGATCAGGTTTCGGGTGTTTCACCCGCCGGTGTTTAGACCAGTCGCGCCAAGGCTGCCAGTGCGCAGAGGGCGGGTTTCTGCGACAGCGGCGGGCGGGGGCGCGGCGGCGCGCGGCAGCAGGGCCGAGGCCGGCGCCAGGATCAGGCCCTTTTCCTCGAGCTGCGCGATCCAGTTATTGGCGGTCTCGATGGTGACCGGGAAGGCAAAGGCCGCGCCCATGGCGGCGCCCTGCTCCAAAGCGAGGGCCTCGATTTCCATCAGCTCGGCGGCAATGTCCTGCTGCGACTGGCGGCTGTCGACCGGGCCCGCAGCGCGCACGAAGCGCAGGCCCTGAGTGGCAGCGACATCGGCGAAGGCGCCGGTCTGGACGCTGCCATCATCGATGAAAGCAAGGCCGCGCTCGCTGAGCGTGCGGAAGACGGGCTCGAGGGCGGCAGGGTCAGCGGCGAATTTCGCGCCCTGATAATTGATGACGCCGAAATAGCCGCTGGCCCGGCCCAGCACCTGGTTCAGCCGGGTGATGTTGGCATTGCCGCCGGCCGAGGCCAGGAGAGTGTCCGGATGCATCCGCATGCGGCCGTAATCATAGGCCTCCATCGGCACTTCGATCAGTACTTCATGGCCGGCATTACGCGCCATGCGCACCCAGTAATCGAGGCGGCGGGCGTCCGGGGCGAAGGAGAGCGTCACATCCGGCGGCAGGGATTCGATGGCGAGGCGGGTCTGGGTGACGTTGATGCCGAGGCCGCCGATGATCAGCGACACCATGGGCCGGCCTTCGGGGTTCGAGAACGGGCGGGCGTTGACGTCGGCCGGCGCGCGGTTGGCCGGCTGTGCGGCGCGGGAGACGGTGGTGACGGTCTGCACGCTTTCGGCCGGGGCGCTGGCGGTCGTGACAGAAGCGCCGCGGACTTCGCCGAAGGACTGGCCGGGCTGGACCATGCGGCCATTGATGCGGATGCCGGCCTGGGTCAGCTGGGGCTGAGCCGGGCCTGGCCCGCCCTGCCCGCCGGTGATGTCGATCCGCAGGCCGTCGCCTTCCAGCGCGGTGTAGGCAAAGGTGAGGGCGCCGTCTTCATCGTCATCGGCATAGGCGGCGGCAATAGGCTCATCGCCGTCTTCGGACTGCATGGCCGCGTTGTAGCGATAGGCGGACGTGTCGGCATAGGTATAGGTCGTCTCCGACGGTCCGAACAGCGCGATCGTCTTGCGCGGGCTCGCCTTGGCGGGGTCAGCCAGCGCATGGATGCCAAGGCCGAAACAGGCTGCCAGGCCGCCGAACACCGCCAGGCTCATGCCGGCATGCAGCAGGCCGGTCCGGAAGGGAGACGGCTCGGACTCACGCCGGTTTCGCATAGGGCAACCTCATCTGGCCTGAAGTGTCGGGAGACAGGCTGACAAGATGGCCCGCGAGAGTTAACAGCTGGCAAACAGAAGCTTACCGCGGCCGTGTTAAACCCGCATTTCTGCAGTGGAATTCCTTAACCGTTATTGTCGCGGTTCATGGCGATCCGCGACATGGCCGCCTGGCCTTCCTTCAGGAGGCTGATGGCGCGCTCCAGCTGGAAGTCCTCGCCTTCATACTCTTCCGGGGGCTGCTCATCCGGCATGCGGGCACCGTTGCGCTGGGCGCCGGTTTCGTTCTGCATCGCATGCGGAAGGTCGGCTTCCGACAGGCGGCGCAGGCGGGCCAGCTCCTCCTCGGTGAGGCGTACCGGCGTGACCATCAGATCGGGCTCGATAC
>JBKBVT010000187.1:0-4830 GCA_046289305.1 Hyphomonas sp.
GAAAGCGGCACCATCGGGACCAAACAGCAGCCCCTTCAGCAGCGCAGGTGTGTCCGAGCGGGTGCGCGCGGCACGCTTGCGCGGGCTCTCCTGCAGGATGGCGTGGACGCGGTCCCACGTCTCGCGGTCGACGATGGCGTCGTGTTCGCCGGGATAGCTGTCGCCCTTGTGCACCGCCTCGCCGATGTAGGCGCGGTTGCTCAGCATCCGGTAGATGTATTTCTTGTCGATCCGGTTGCCGCGCGGCGTGCGGATGCCGCGCGTGCCGACCTCCCGTGCCAGTTCCGTGCAGGACCCAATCTCGAGGAAGCGGGCGAAGATCCAGCGAACCTGCGCTGCGGCGTCTAAGTCGACCACCAGTTTCCGGTTCTCGACGCGATAGCCGTAGGGCGGCACCCCGCCCATCCACATGCCCTTGCGCCGCGAGGCGGCGACCTTGTCGCGGATGCGCTCGGCCGTCACCTCGCGCTCGAACTGGGCGAACGAGAGCAGGATGTTCAGCGTCAGCCTTCCCATCGACGTGGTGGTGTTGAACGACTGCGTGACCGAGACGAAGGTCACGGCGTTCCGGTCGAACACCTCGACCAGCTTGGCGAAGTCGGCGAGCGAGCGGCTGAGGCGGTCGATCTTGTAGACGACGACCACGTCGACAAGCCCGTCCTCGATATCCTCCAGCAGGCGTTTCAGGCCGGGCCGTTCCAGCGTGCCGCCGGAGATCCCGCCGTCGTCATACTGATCGCGGACCAGCACCCAGCCCTCGGAACGCTGGCTGGCGATGTACGCCTCGCAGGACTCCCGCTGGGCGTGCAGGCTGTTGAACTCCTGCTCCAGCCCTTCCTCGGAGGATTTGCGGGTGTAGACCGCGCATCGCAGCTTGCGGACGACCTTCGACTTTTCCGGCGGCTTCGTCATGTCCGCCCCCTGTGGTTCTTGAGGCCGAAGAAGGTCCATCCGTTCCAGCGGGTGCCGGTGATCGCGCGCGCGATGGCGGAAAGCGACTTGTAGGGCCGCCCCTGCCATTCGAAGCCGTCGGCAGTTACGGTGACTATCTGCTCGACACCCTGCCACTCGCGCAGCAGCCGTGTGCCGGTGATCGGGCGGTCACGGTCGGCGCGCATGCCGCGCTTCTTCCTGTCGCCGCCGTCCAGTTCCTCGCCGAGCCGTTCCAGCCGCCGGATCGTCTCGGGTTTCAGCCCGCCATACGCAAGTTCCTGGATGCGGTAGGCTAGGCGGGACTCGAGGTAGCGGCGATTGAACGGCGGCGGCTCGCTGTCGAACAGGTCGCGCCATAGTTGCTTCAGGTCTGGGGTTGGCGTTGTATTGAGCGCCGCCAGTCGCGCGGGGATGGGATCGGGCTTATTCATGCTTTTCTCCGGTGAGTTGGAGTTGCATGACGGCATTGGTCGGGCGGATAGTGTAGGCAACGTTCTCCGGTGCCGTCAGATACTTCGCCCGCGTCCCGCATCCGCAACCGGACCAGCCCGAGCGCCAGCAGGCCGCACAGTTCGGCACGGCGTTCTGCGGGCCTCATCTGGTCGGGCGGGAGTGGGTTCGGGCGTTTCATGCGGGCCTCGGAGCGGTCGTCTCCTCTGGCCTCTACTCACCGTGATCGTGAACCGTCCCATCGGACCCTGGTGCGCGGGACATTTGGGCGTCTGGACTCGACTCACGGTTGATCTGTCGGGTAGAACATAATCAGAACAGTTTTTGCCTTCGTGCCGTGAATCGGCTGTGTTGCTTCAAGCAATGCTGGCTGTGCAGTATTTTGCGCGAGGTGAGGCAGGCCGCAGCTACGCAACCCGGTTTCCACCGGTCAGCGAGAGGGTTTCAGGACAAAAAGGAGTTCACATGCCAAAGAGGATCAGAAATTTCGTCGATCGCGCATTTTCGAGAACCGTCGATCTCGAACTGCTCCACCGCCTATTGGCGCCCTATCTCCCCCACATCGACTTCGATTGGGATGGATTGCCGGAAGACGATGGCGAGAGGCGCGATGCGATTTTCGACCTCTTCGCCAAGGCCGACATGCGATTCCCGGCGAAGCTGCAGTTCGCCCTCTACAACATCTCCACGCTTTCCACGGATGCTGGCGCACGGATCATCCAGGAGATCGCCTCGGACGCTGGCACCGATGTCTTGGCTGCGTTTCGGGCGGAAGACGCAGCTGATGATCTACGCTTCACACCCCGTTTCATCGCGCTGATCACCTGGCTCGATCACCGGCCCATCTTCGACCGCGCCCTCAGCGCGGCGGCCTTCCTTGCCCACTCCACCAAGCTCGAACGCGATGCGGAGCGGGAGGACGTCAACCTTCGGCATCATGACGCCGGTGTCCAGGATGGCTTCGCCGAAGCGGCACGGCTGCATTTTGCGAGCCGATACAACGGGCACTATTGCGAGGTCCGATGGTTCGAGGAGGAAGACCTGCTGCGCGTACTGATCCTGCACGGGTCAAAAGCGGAGACGAAGAACGTCGACCAGGAGGGCACCGAGAACACGCTGAAGTTCCGCGAAATCGTCCAGTCGACGATCGAGTATGACCAGCGGAGGAGCTCGATCGCGGTAGGGTCGAAGTCCGCAACGGACGCCAAGAAGCTGGTCAAGATCTTCGGGGACCACGTGCTCGGGGATGGGGACATCTTCGAGGCGTCTGCGAAGGAAGAGCTCTACACGCTCGCTCCCCTGCAAGGGCGTGGCGCGGCTTTCAAGTTCGACTTTCAGCCTGAGGGCGAGATCACCCATGTCGCCCTGCGGGAAGTTCGCGTCGACGAGGCCCAACTGACCACCACAGGCCGTCTCCGTCGGTCACCCTGGTATCTGACGCTCGGGGATACCGAGAATGCGCTCAGACGCTTGCAGGATGTGGCACCCGAGATCGACGTCGCGGATGTGCGGATCGTGCATGCCAAGATCGACGTGACAATCGAAGTCGATGACAGCGAAATCGTTGTGCCTGTCACGATCAGACCGCCGCGAACGGTCAGCATGCGCGATCATTCGCACGAAAGGCTCATACTCGAGATGCTGGAAGACAATGAAATTCGAAAGCGCCGCAGGACTGATCAGGCTGCTGCTGCAGCAGAGTGATCGCCATCCGATCCGTTCCATAGGGGCCGCAGACCTGCAGCCTTACGATCCGCGCTTCGTCCGCACGCTCCGCAACCTGGGGATCCTGACGGAGCGAGAGGATCTGCGGGACGACGGAGCCACGGTTTTTCAGGTCGTCGACGACGCGCTGATCGTCGTCGATCCGGAAACCGGCGCCTGCGAACGCGAAGGGGATGCACTGGATATTCGTGCATTCGACATCGACATCGGTGCGATCTGCCGCGCGATACGCGAGCAGTCTGGACTGGTGGGGCCCGGCCCGTCAGCAATCTCGACGCGGGTCTGGCGGCTCGGACGTTTCGTCCGTCAGGACCGGTCCGCCGAGATTTGCCTCGTGCGGCGGCTACGCGAGGCAACGGCGCAGGAAGTCGTGGACCATGTCCGGGGAGCTATCGATACCGAGGCGTCGGTTACCCTGATCAGTCTTGGTCGCATCGATCTGCCTACCGCGGTTGCCCGCCAGCTCAACGCGATGCGCATGACCGTTGCTGTGGCGGAGGATTTGATGGGTCAGGTACAAGGATCGCCCTTTGCGATGAACCTTGACCGAGTTCGCCTCGCGTCATCGATGCCCGCCGCAGAGACCCGCCTGGTCGTCGACCGGACAGGACGGCGCGTGATCTTCGACGGGCTCGAGATTTCCATCGAGCCGAGGGATTTCGATGGGTTCGTCCTGCTGGCCGAAGAGGCCGCGGATGTCGGCGGCTGGGTTCTGCGCGATAGTATTGCGGCCGCGCTTCGGGCGAGTACGAGGCGGGACGCCAATCCGGAGCAGGTAGATCGGTGCATCTACCGGTTGCGCAACGCGTTCAGAAAATCGGCGAGCGAGATCGAGGCGCCGGGGCACCCATTGATCGAGACGAAGCCGAAAGTGGGCTACCGCCTCACCCTCGCCGCGCCCGAGATCGGGTTCATGGCCTAGACGTGTTCTCCGGCACCGGGAGGTTTTCGGGAGGTTTTTGGGAGAAGCCCGAGAGATAAATAATTACAGCAGGTTGCATCTTCGGCTGGTCACCAGAAACGACCAGGACCGAACGACATGCACCCTCCGATTACCCCCACCGACCTTTCCACGCTGATCGCTGAAGCCGATGCTGCCGCGCGCCGTCTGCGCCGCAAGCTGGTTCTTTCCACCGCCGATCACGACGATCTCCGCCAGGATCTCCTTGTCGACCTCATTTGTCGCCTGCCTGGCTTCGACGCGCGGCGTGGCAGCATCGGCGCCTTCGCCAACATCGTCCTGCGCAACCAGTCCTCGCGGATCGCGATGCGCCATCACCGACAGCGCCGAGCACAGGGTGGGTCGCTGCTCTCGCTCGAAGTGCCCCTGGCCGGAACCCACGAGCCGGTCGGCGACACGCTGACCGAGGACGACGGGCTTGCCGCCTGGCACGGCCAGACCTGCTGCGCTGCCGCTGTCACCGAACTTCACCACGCCCTGCACGCCGCCCTCGCGCGGCTCCCTGCCGAGGATCGCCGCTTCTGCGCGGCGCTGGCGCATCGCCCCGTCACCGCGCTCGCGGCCGAGGGTTTCGGAAGCCGGTCCGCGCTCTACCGCCGCCTCGCCGATCTCCGTCACGTCCTCACCGCCCACGGTCTCGGTCCCGCCTGGGACGATCTCGCGGCGGCCTGAGTAGAGGCGAAAGGAGGAGATCATGTTCATGGGCACCACCCCTCTCATCACGGTCCGCGCCCGCCGACCGCTCACCGAAATCGAATTCT
>JBKBVT010000188.1:0-4773 GCA_046289305.1 Hyphomonas sp.
TGCCCCCCTCTTCCCGGCGCAGGGCGCGCAGAAAGTCGATGCCGTTCATGGTCGGCATGTTCCAGTCCAGCAGGATCGCGTCCGGCATGGCCTCGCGGCACATCCGCAGCGCCTCGGCGCCGTCGCCGGCCTCTGTGACGGAAAAGCCGAGATCGCGCACGATCCGGGAGGCAACCTTCCGCACGACGCGGGAATCATCAACGATGAGGCAGGTACGCATGGGTCTTGGCGCTCCGGCTGCGGCTCAGTGGCAGTAGACCCAATGGGTGCCCGACACACGTTAACAAACGCTGAGCAAGCGCGGATCAATCGTGCGGTTTCAGCCCAGCCGCCATGATGATGACCCCGTCCGGCCCCTGTTTGGCGTGCAGCGTGCCGTCGAGGTCGTCGCAGATATATTTGGCAAATAGCGGCTGAATATTCTCGGGCCGCCAGCCGCTTTCGGGCTCCTCGCCGCGCAGGGCCTTGGCGACGTCTTCCTTCAGGTTCACACGGTCGCCCTTGCAGACCAGCGTTACGGTCTTGGTTGCGCCCTCATCGCGCACGCGGATCTGGATCACCCCGCCGCGGGCCGTACAGGTCAGCCCGACCATGACAAGGTTCATGATCAGACGGGCATGGCCGAAGCCCAGTTCGGTCGCGGTGATGTCCCATTCCAGGCTCGGCTTCTGAAAGCGGACATAGTCGTCTGTCAGCTTGCGGAACTGGTGAATATCGGCATTGCCGTTCTGCAGCCCCATGGAGCCGAAGGCATAGCGCAGGAATTGCAGCGTTGCAGCCACGCCTTGCGCGCCTTCACGCAGGGATTTCTCGCAATGCGCCTTCTCCTCGGCGCTGCCGGGGCTGTCGAGCATCTCGAGTGACAAGGACATGGTCGCCGCAGGAGAGACGATGTCATGGCACAGGCGTGCGGATATGTACGCGGCAAAGCGCGCAGGGTCGAGTTTCATCTGGTTCAGCCCGAATAGTCTCAGCGTTGCGGCAGGATCGGGTGCGCCGCGGAATCTGTCAATGTAGCAGGGATGACACTCTCGTAACAGCGACCGCCAGAGCCTTGTCAGCCCTCGTCATTTCGCTGGCGGGTCAATGTCATCATGGCCATGCCGGGCGCTGTGGAAAGTCAGCATGAAAAGCCCCATCGACAGGGCCAAGGTGAGCACACCGCCAATAATGAAGGCGAACAGGCCATGCCCACTAACGCCCATGCTCGGCCCGGCCCAGTCGCGCATCAGAAAGAACAGGAGCGCGGCGAGGGCGACGAACGCGGCGGAGATCCAGAGGATAAGGCGGCGGGACATGCCTGTGATATAAGCATTCCGCATCGCCGAAGCGATGCGGAAGCTGTCATGCAAGCATTATTTGCGTTTCCAGGTCGCGGACTCGTCCATGTAAAACTCGCCCGGCCGGACACGTTCGGCCAGCTGGCGCTCACCGGCGACACGGGCCACCTGCTGCACGGTGCTGCTCGTCTCGCGGGCGGTCTGCTCATACAGCGCGCGGCGGCGGTTGTTGATGTCCTGGACCTTGCGGGTGATTTCAGCATCGGCCGTGCCGACCACGCCGAGATAACCGTCGATCCGCTCGCCGATCACGCCATTAGCGCGGGCGGTCTCGATCTGCGGGTCGCCGCCGCCCTGGGCAACGGCCATGCCGCCGAATGCCAGCACGAGGCTCAGGAGAAGGGTGCGAAGAAGGGTCATGGGAGTGTCTCCGGTAACTTCGCTCTGATCAGAAGAGATCAGGATTGTTGGCGATCAGGTCTGTCACTTCACGCTCCAGCGTGACGCGCAGTTCCTGGGTGATATTCACGTTCAGGTCGATCTTGAACGGTTTGTCCGACGGCTCGAGCCGTACGGTGTGCGTGCAGGCTGCGATCGCGAAGGCGCCGGCAGCGGCAAGCAGGACGGGGGTCATCCGCATGAGATAGGGCTCCTGTTTCTAGGCGGACCATGACACGCGCCGCCTGAACGTCAATCAACCACTGCGTTGCCCCTCATTCAGGCAGCTGCGCACCGTCGGTATCGAGTTCTGTTATCACCTGCAGCACGGTCCGGGCATCCGCCAGCTGCAGTCCCTGGCTGATCAGCTGGCCGAGCGGCAGGTTGAACCCGATGGAGAATTCGAACGCCTGACCCGGCGGCATGGTCATAGAGTTTGTCACTGGCACGGGCCGGAGATTGCGTCCGGAGACGAGCATATCCGCCCGCATCTGGCCGGCCAGATCGCCTGAGAGCCCGACCTCCAGGATCGAGAAATCGAGGTCGCGCAGCGCGTTGAAGGCGAGGCTCGCGACCGGGTCACTCTCGGCCGCCGCATCCATCGCCGCGCCGGTATAGGAGAGCCGCCCGCCGCCGGCATCGGCGCGCAGCCGCGCATCCATCACCACCACCGAGGTCGGCGTGAATTCCAGCGGGAAGGCCCCGCTGACCGTGCCCTCGGCCCGCGTGTCGGGGAGTTTCAGCACCTCGATCAGCTGCGTGAGGTCGAGTTGCGAGGCCGTCACGGCGACCCGCTCCGGCGCGCCGCCGAGCGTCCAGGTCAGCGGGGCGAGCGCCAGTATGCCGCCGGCGAACGGGAATGTGACCTCATCGATCTGCAGCGTCTCGCCCGCCGCGAAGCTGAAGACGAGCCGCCCATCTGCGAACGGCACGCCCGGATCGATCGAGCCGATCCGGACGATCTGGCCCGGCGCGGTCGTCAGCGTCATCAGATCGCTGAAATGGACATTGCCGGACACCCCGTCGACCCGGCCGAGCCGCGTCGTCTGGAAGCCGAACGCGTCAATCGACAGGTCCGCCGTGCCCTGGATGTCGCCGCGCTCGATGACGAAATCTGCGCCGCCGCTGAAACTGCCGGTGGCGTTGGTGAACAGGCCGACGAGGCGCTGGGAGATCATGGAGGGCTGGATGCCGCCGGGCCGGAACAGGATCGGTTCGGCCCGCACCGTGGCCGTGCCGGTCAGGTCAAAGATATCGAGATCGGCCGCCACCGCCGCCAGCGCGAAGCTCTGCGCCTCCTGCCGGAGCGGGCCGGTTGCGGTCAGCCGGCGCCCATCGAGGCGGCCGGTGAAATCGCCCATGACCGGCTGGTAGACGGGGTCTGTCTCAGCGAGGTCGATGATCCGCACCCCGCTCGCCGTCACATCGCCGGCCATGCCGTCCGGCGCGCTTGCGCCCTCGAAGCCAAATCGGCGGGCCGTCACCTTGGCCGGGATCAGACTGCCTCCGAAATCCACTGTCTCCAGCGTCGCACCGAGCTGCACCGGGCCGTCGCCAGTCCGGACGCGGATCTCCGGGCGGGCGCCATCAATCGTCAGCGTATTCTCGCCGAGCGTCATTGGCATGGCCATCTCTGCCGCGCTCAGCGTCAGCGAAAAGCCGTCCTGAAGCGTCCAGTCGGCCAGCGTCCCTTCGAGCGACACATCCCCCGCCCCGCCATCAAAGACGATCGGGAAAGCGACATTGCCAAGCCGCGCGGCCCCGCCGGTTGGGCCGCCCTGGCGGATGAACCGTCCGTCGACGGGGCAGATGTCGAAGCCCGCCTGTGGTATGGTAAGTGCGCCCAGCACGATCCCGCTGGACGCAAAGGCGAGGCATGGCGCCCCGTCCGCCTGCACCCGCCAGCCGTCTGCATCATTGACGGCGCTCAGCCCGCCTGACAGGCGCGTTGCCTCAAGATCAAACCCTGCGAACGCGCCGCTGAAGCGCACGTCGCCCTGCCCTGCCGCTTCGATCTTTGCGTCGCGGCTCGACACATCCAGCGTGCGGAGCTCCGCCGAGACCGTATTGCCGCCCGCCGCCCAGGGGCTGAGGCTTACGCTTGCCCCGCCCAGTTCGAAGCCGGCTGCGTCCATCCGGGCAAGGCCGATGTCTGCGCTCAGCCGCGGCGCGCCGCCGCCTGCCAGGGTGACATCGCCGGTGAGGCGCGTCTCGCCGCGCGCATGGCTGAGCCAGGCCGTGTCGTCTGACACCTGCACCTCGAGCCGCAGGCCGGAAGCCGAAGCGAGCCCTGCCGGCCCCTCCGACCGGATCACCGGCCCGTCCGGTCCCAGCCGCAGGCTGAGGCCAAACGCGGCGTCAAAATCCGCCGCTGCCGCACCGATTGCCCGGCTCAGCGCGGCGCCATGCGCCGCCAGCGGGTCCGGCAGGCTCATCGCGCTGCGCACCGGCGCGAGCGTCTCGGGGCTAACCGCCGCATTCACCACCTGCCCGCCGCCCTCAAAGGCGACCCGGCCGTCTGAGGTGCGGCGCACATCTCCCGCTGCGCGCAGACTGCCGGCCCGGCCTTGGGGTCCGGCCACATCGCTCGCTTCAAGGTTCAGCGGCCCGGAGAGCGAGTTGCCTCGTGTCTCGAGATTGGCATCGAGCCGCGCCGGGCCGGAGGTCCATCCCGCCGCGCCGGCACTTTCATATTCGGCTTCCAGCACCGCATGGGTCAGCGCTTCGAACAGTCTTGACGTGTCCATGCCCGGCTCGATCTCGAAGCCCGCCTGTCCCCGGCTGCGCAGCCCGGTCATCTCGGCGTCCGGCGCCGCCAGGCGCGCCGCCCGCACCGACCATTCCAGCACGCCCGGCCCCTCGCCCGACATCGGCAGCACTGTCTCCGCCGCGAGGCTCATCGCGCGCGCCGAATAGCCATTCAGCGCCGCTGTATCGGCCGTCAGGCGCAGATCGCCCGTGATCTCGCCGTCCTGCACCCGCGCCGTGAGAAGCGCTTCGCTGAGCGCGATGTGCGACGGGCCGAGCGACAGTCGCGCCGGATCGAGTTTGAGCG
>JBKBVT010000189.1:0-4763 GCA_046289305.1 Hyphomonas sp.
CGCCGAACGTGACGCTGGAAGTCTCGCGCGGCACCAACAACACCATCTCCGCCTTCATCCGCGGTGTGGGCCAGCAGGACCCCGTCTCCGGCTTCGAATCCGGCGTCGGCATCTATATCGATGATGTCTATCTGAACCGTCCGCAGGGCGCCGTTCTGGAAGTCTATGACATCGAGCGGATCGAAGTTCTGCGCGGCCCGCAAGGCACGCTATATGGCCGCAACACGATCGGCGGCGCGGTGAAATATGTCACCAAGGGTCTGGCGAATGAGCCGACCCTGAAACTGCGCGGCGCCGTTGGCTCCTACGGCCAGAAGGATATCATCGCCTCCGGCTCCGTGCCACTCGGCGAGACCTTCCGCATCGGCGGCGGCGTGGCCTTCTTCAACCGTGACGGCTTCGGCGAGAACCTGATCACCGGCGAAGACAATTACAACAAGGAGGTGTTCTCCGCGCGCCTCTCGGCCGAATGGGATGTGACGGACGCGTTCCAGCTGCGCCTTGCCGGCGATTATATGAAGGACGAGTCGAACGCCCGCCAGGGCCACCGCCTGATCCCGAGCCGCCTGAACCCGGCGGCCTTCCCGGTACTGAACAATGTCTATGACAACCGGGCCGGGCTTGATGTCGTGGACCAGCAGGTCGAGGTGCAGGGCATCTCGCTGGTCGCCGAATACACCGTTAATGACCGCATCACGCTGAAGAACATTCTGGCTTACCGCGAGGATGAAGGCACGACGCCGATCGACTTTGATGCCCTGCCCGCAGCCGATGTCGATGTGCCGGCGATCTACACCAATGATCAGCTCTCGAACGAACTCCAGCTTCTGTACAGCGGCGACCGCCTCAACGGCATCATCGGCGCCTATTACCTGGAAGCCAATTCCGGCACCGTGTTCGATGTGCTGCTCGGTACGACTGGCGCAGCCATCGGCGTGCCCGGCCTGAATGCCCAGACCTTCGGCGATGTCCAAACCGACACCTGGTCGATCTTCGCCGACTTCACCTATGACCTGACCGATCAGCTCTCCATCTCGCTCGGTGCGCGGTATACGGAGGATGAGCGGACCTCGCAGGTTCTCCGCCGCACCTATGCCGGCGGCTTCTCGCCCTTCTTCGGCGGCGCCGGCGTGCCGATCGCGACAACTTCGAACTTCAACGGCTCCGCCAAGTTCGATGATTTCAGCCCGCGCGTCTCGCTGACCTATAAGCCCGTTGAAGACCATACTCTGTATGCGACCTATTCGCAGGGCTTCAAGGGCGGCTCATTCGATCCGCGCGGCCAGACCACTGCGGCACCTGACCTGAACGGCGACGGCGTCGTCTCGCCGGAAGAAGTGTTCGCGTTCATGCAGTTCGACCCCGAAGAGGTCAACAGCTATGAGATCGGCTGGAAATCCAGCACCTTCAATGGCCGCGTCCAGTCAAGCATTGCCGCCTTCTTCATGGACTATAAGGACGTGCAGATCCCCGGATCGGTCGGCATCGACACCAATGGCGACGGCGTCAACGACACCTTCACGGGCGTCACCACCAACGCCGCTGCAGCAGAACTCTGGGGTGTCGAGTTTGAAGGCACCGCGCTGCTCGGCGAAGAGATCTTCAACGACTCCGACCTGTTCTCGGTGGCCTGGTCGCTCGGCTATATCAATGCCGAGTTCAACGAGTTCATTGACGCCTTCGGCAATGATGTCGCCAGCCAGCGCGTGTTCCAGAACACGCCGGAATGGACTGCCAGCCTTCGGGCGACCTATGACAGCGAGTTCCACATCCTGCAGCGCGAAGGCCGCCTGATCTGGAACACGCTCGTCTCCTTCCGCGATGATACGAGCCAGTTCGAAGTGCGCAGCCCGCTCGACCAGCGTGCCTACGCCCTGCTCGACATGGGCCTGCGCTGGAAGCCGGATGACAGCCGCTGGGGCTTCAGCCTGAACGGCAAGAACCTGACCGATGAGCGCTACAAGGTCGCCGGCTACAACTTCATCAACCCGGTGACCGGCGCACCCACGCTGGGGCTGGAAGGCGTGCTGACCGCATATTACGGCGATCCGCGCACCTTCACCTTCGCCGTCGACTACCAGTTCTAAAGGCCCGGCGTTTCCTCAGGATGGCTGTGCGGGATGGGGACAACCCCGCACAGCCTACGGGCCTTACCTCAGGGGCGGCGCCGCAAGGCTGCCGCCCTTTTTCTTTGGGCAGAGTAACAGACGGCTGACGGTTTCAGCCCGCGTCAGGCGCGGCTTCGGGCCGGGCGTTTGCTGGCGGGCACAGCCGCAGGCGCGGCGCGCCGGGCCGCCTCGAAGCCGCCGGTAATGAACGGCACCATATGCTCGCAGGCGTCCGCCAAATCTTCGGAGCGGCAGAGGCCGCCGGAGAGAAAATCGATCCGCCCCGTCTGGGCGAGGGCCAGGGTCAGCGCGCCGGAGAAACAGTGATAGCCCCAATAGAGATCCTTCTCGTCCATGCCCGGCATGGCGAGGCGAAGCGCGTCGAGAAACTTGCGGATCAGCGGGTCGAAATGCTGCGCCATCAGCCGCCCGCCCCAGCCGGGTGAGTTGTTCACATAGGCGACGAGGGCGTAGTAATTCTTCCAGCCGGGCTCCTCGAGGTGCTCGCCTTTCAGCAGCGGCTCGAGATAGGCGCGGATGATCGCCTCCACCGTTGGCGGGGCCGGGCGGGCGGCATCAATGGCGGCTTTCAGCGCCTCCTCGCGCCAGGTGTTGAGCATTTCGGCGCGGCGCAGGAACACCGTGTCGAACAATTGCTGCTTCGGCCCGAAATAATAGTTCGGCAAAGCAAGATCGACGCCGGCGCGCTTGGCAATCCCGCGCAGCGTGACACCGTCAAATCCATGCGCACTGAATTCCGCCTCCGCCGCATCGAGGATGGCGGTACGCCGGTCTGTCTTCGGGGGGACCGATTTCCTGGACGCGCTCAGCTGACTTCCTCCACCGGCCATTTCAATCAATGGTATGAGCCAGACCGCCCGTTTGTCAAAGCCGCTTAACTGGCTTGCATTCCTGCACGCTTTGCGGCTAATTTTCAACATCTGTTGAAACGGGGCGTCAGTCCCCGCGCGGGGAGGACGGACATGCTGCTTCAAGGCGAGGATATCGGCTGGACGTCGCCGGACGGGCTGGCGCTCTATGCGAAGGCTTACGGGCCGAAAGATGCGCGCCTGACGGTGCTGTGCCTTCACGGCCTGACGCGCAACCATCAGGATTTCGAGCCAATGATTGCCGCCCTGCCCGGCCATTTCCGCTATGTCGCGGTGGATGTGCGCGGGCGCGGACGCTCGGCCTATGATCCCCAGCCGAAGAATTATGCGCCGCAGGTCTATGCCAAGGATATGCTCGCGCTGCTGGATCATCTCGGTGTGCGCCGTGCGGCGCTGGTCGGCACATCAATGGGCGGGCTGATCTCGCTCCTGATGATTCGCAAGGCGCCCGAGCGGGTGGCGGGGATTGTCCTCAATGATGTCGGCCCGGTGGTCGAACAGGCGGGGCTCGACCGGATCGCCTCCTATGCCGGCAAGATGCCGCCGGTGACGGACTGGGCCAGCGCGGCGGCGGCCGTCAAGACGCTGCAGGGCGGCGTGTTCCCGGACATGCCGGAAGACCGCTGGATGGAGTTCGCCCGGCGCACCTACCGGGAGACGCCCGAGGGCGCGGTGGTGCCCGATTATGATCCGAACATCGCCGCCTCGCTCGGCAAGGTGAAGCCCGGCGCGCTCACCAATTTCGCGCTCTGGCGCATCTTTGGCGCCTCGAAGAAAGCGCCGCTCCTCGTCCTGCGCGGCGAGACGTCGGACATTCTGGGCGCCGCCACCGCCGAGAAGATGGTCAAGCGCCATAAGGACGCCCGCCTCGTCACGGTGCCCCGCGTCGGCCATGCGCCGCTGCTCGACGAGTCGGCAGCGGTGTCTGCCCTCACGGATTTCCTCACCCGGCTGGAGGCCGCTGCATGACCACCCCCGCTTTGCCCGCCAGCATCCAGCCGAAGATTTCCGGCCGGGCCTGGGTGCTTGCCGTGCTGACGCTGACCTACACCTTCAACCATATCGACCGGCAGATCCTCGTGATCCTGCTGGAGCCGATCAAGCAGGAACTCGGCCTGCGCGACAGCCAGCTCGGCATGCTGACCGGCATCGCCTTTGCCGCCTTCTATGCGACGCTCGGCATCCCTGTGGCGATGTGGGCGGACCGGGGCAACCGGCGCAACATCATCGCCCTCGCGGTCGGTCTCTGGTCCGCGATGACGGCGCTGTCGGGCTTCGCGCAAACTTATTGGCAGCTTCTGCTGGCGCGGATGGGCGTCGGCGTCGGCGAAGCGGGTGGCACGCCGCCGGCGACCTCGATGATCGCGGATCTTTATCCGCCGCAGGAACGCGCCACCGCGCTCGGCATCTACACCACCGGCATCGGCCTCGGCATCATGGGGGGCTTTGCGCTCGGCGGGTATATCTATGAGCTCTATGGCTGGCGGGTGGCGTTCTTCGTCGCCGGGGTGCCGGGCATCATCCTCGCTTTCGTGGTGCGGTTCGGCATCAAGGAGCCGGTGCGCGGCCTGGCGGACCAGCGCGTCGATTCCGGCCCCGCCCCCTCCCTGCCGGAGACGCTGCGCTTCATCCTTGGCCAGTCGTCTTACCTCTGGCTGCTCGCGGGCTGTCTTCTGATCTGCATCTCGTCCAACGCCTTCCTCGTCTTCACCTCGAGCTATCTTCAGCGCACGCATGATCTCTCGCCGGGCCAGGTGGCATTGCC
>JBKBVT010000190.1:0-4759 GCA_046289305.1 Hyphomonas sp.
CTCGTGGACACCAGGCAGCCAGGTGAAGCGGTCGCGCATGAAAAGCACCGGCCCCAGGTTGCCTGCCGCATGGATCGCCATGCAGAGCAGTCCGTTGCGGAATACCAGCCACAGATAGCCGAACGCGATGCCGACTGCGAAGTACGCCAGGTATGCCTGCCCGTGCGACCACGAAAAGGCCGCCGCCGACAGCATGACCGCCACGTGTGGATTCACGATCCGCGCAAGCAGGGGGATCAGCCAGACCCGATACACCAGCTCCTCGACCATCGGCGCCGCCACGCAGCCACGAAACAGGTCCGACGCCAACCAGCCCGCCTTCTGCGTGATCGCTGAGGTACTCCAGAGCAGCGGGGTCAGCGACTCGGGCCCCCATCGTCGCAATGACGAGAAGAACCACAGGACCATCAGGGGCGAACACCACAGTGCGGCGGTCGGCCAATGCCGCTTGGTTCCCAGCGCGCGCAGCTGCGCGAGGTCGGCTGCCGGTCGCCAGCCCAGCAGCAGTGCCAGACCAACCCACACGAGCAGGTTCACCGCATCGGGCAGGATTTCCGCCGCCTGCTCGCTGCCCAGAAACACTTCACGCGTCGTCCACGTGACCCGTGATGCTGCCGCCGCCCCGAGCGTCTGCTCGATCAGCTCCAGAAGTGAAAAGTCCCGCCGCTCCAGGAGCGTCGGCGCATCCATTCCAAAGCGGTAGTGGCAGGTATGCGTCGATTCATCGCCTGGCATCGCCGGTCGCCCCCGCCCCCCGGGCGCGACGGGAGGGCCGGGACGGCAGTCGATCGCGCGCAGGCCAGGCACATCGGCGGGCAGGGCGGGCTCGGGGACGGCCTCAGCCACCACCCCGACGACGAACTCCGATTGCACCAGCCACCCATGCACGAACCAGCCGGGCATCTGGTAGCACGCAAGCCCCAGTACCGCGAGCGCGAGCAATGGCAACCGGCCAAGGGCGCGCTGTCGCAGCGCGCCCTTGTCGTTTCTTGGACCCAACGCCCCGATCAGTCGCTGCAGTGGACGCTGCATGCGACATGGCCGCCGAAGCAATCGTCGGGATTCGCCTCCTGCCGGCTATAGGCCAACGAGCATGTCTGACCGCGCGCCATTCCGTTGGCGAGTTGAATCTGACAATGCTCCCAGTCGTTGGCTGCGATTCTGGCCTGATGCGCCATTGTCATTCGACAGGTAGTCCAGACTGAGAGCACGGTCAGGCCGATCGCGATGACCGTGCCCACGATGGCCGCGCATACAGGGTGTGCCAGGCACTGGATCCGGTCGTCGGGCGACGAGGCCAGGCCTGCCGCCGCACGGAATGCCTCCACCTGTTCCGCGGGCAGTTCTCCGGAACGCACGGTGCCGTCGTCTGCGGCATAGGTGGCCCTCGCTCGCGTGAGGTTGACGTCGATGTTCCACAACCGACCGGCGAGATCGGTCGCTGCGAAATAGGCCATCTCCTCCTGACCGGAGGAAGGAGGGATGTATCCGGTCGATCGGATGATGGGCCGAAAGTCCCCGGGATCCGTCTCGAGCTCGGCCACATCGCCGCCCGGGCCATGCGCCCGGACCGGGACCGGCATGGTCGTCAGGAATACGCAGAAAGACAGTGCGATGCACAGACTCTTCTTGAGCATGGAATCCTCCCTGGATGTGTCGTCTCACCCGGACTCGGCCGGGCCGGGTGAGTTTACTTACCCCGTTTTGCCGGCTGTCAAGCCGGCGCCCCGCCCAGGCGCGGCCGCCGAACCGCGCGGCTACATCCAGCGCCGCACCCGGCGACAGTAGTCGCGGTAGGCCACGCCGAAGCGCCGTTCCAGATATGCCTCCTCGCGGGCGATCACGTAGTGGCGGATCGCGAACAGCACCGGGCCGAGGGTGAGCAGCGGCCACAGCGTGTTGAGCCAGAGCGCGACCGCGGCATAGGCCAGCGCCATGCCGACATACATCGGGTTGCGGGTGTGGCGGTAGATGCCCTCGATCACCAGCGCGCTGTCCTCGCGCCACGGGCGCGGGTCGTTGCCCTGGCGGCGGAAGCCGCCGAGCGCGGCGGTCAGCAGCCAGGCCGCCGCCGCGGCGAAGCCGAGCGCCAGCAGGCGCAGCCAGAACAGGCGCTCGGGCCGCACCAGCGCCCAGTCGAACAGCGCCTGTTCCAGTCCGATGCCGACCAGCAGGCCGAGCAGGAAGATCAGCGGCGGCGGGAAGCGCACGCCGGGGGTGGAATCGTTGCTGTTGTTGTCGTTGTCGTTGTCGCTCATGCGAATACCCGGGTGAGAAGCCAGGTCCACGCCGGCAGCGTGAACAGCGAAAGCAGGATGCCGTAGCCGACCAGCGCCGCGGCCAGCCCCGGCGCGAGACGGTGCGAGATCGCCAAGGCGGCGGCGGTGATCATCGGCGGCATCGCCGCCTCCAGCACGGCCGCCTGCGCCAGCGTGCCGCGCAGGCCGAGCGGCCAGGTCAGGGCGAAGGCGAGCAGCGGCATCAGCACCAGCTTGCCGGCGAGGCCGGCGACGAGCGGCTTGAGTTCGTCGCGCGGCAGCTTGAGGCGGATGGTGATGCCGATCGCCAGCACCACCAGTGGCAACAGCGCGTCGGCCAGACGCTGCAGGCCGCCGGCGATCCACGCCGGCGGCTCGGCCGGCATCAGCGTCAGCCCGAACACCAGCGCGAGAAACGGCGGGAAGCGGACGATGCGCCGTCCGATGTCGGCCACGGTCGGTTCGCGGCCACCGACGTCCAAGGATGGACTGGTGCCGCGGGAGGCAGGGTGCCGGGAGTGGTCGCCGTAGCGGGCCAGCACGTACAGACCGAAGCTGGACAGGATCAGGAAGCTGCCGAACTGGTCGTAGACCACTGCATACGGCAAGGCCGCCTCGCCGAGCAGCGCGTGGACCAGCGGAAAGCCGAGGAAGCTGGTGTTGCCGAGCGCGGTGGTGAGCAGCAGCACGGCGCGCTCGTCGCGGCGCAGGCCGAGGCGGCGGGCCAGCCACGCCACCCACGGCACGGTGAGCGCGAGCAGCAGCCAGGGCACCGCGATCAGGCCGAGCAGCGACAGGTCGAAGCCGAGCTGCGGCGCGTAACGCAGCACCGCGGCCGGCAGGCAGACGTAGAGCACGACCTGGTTGAGCGTCTCGGCGGCGGCATCGCCGAACACGCCGAGGCGGCGGAAGGCCATGCCGAGCAGCAGCATGGCGAGGATCAGGGCGAAGGCGTCGAGGGCCATGCGGAAAGCTCGGCTCCTGCATCACCGCATGGCCGCAATCAGTAACCCGCCGCCTGCCCGTCCTTGCGGCTCTCGCTGGCGCCGATGTACACGCCGTTGGCGTGGTCGCGCATGATCGCCTGATAGCCGCCGAAGGGGCCGTCAGCGAACTGGATGCGGTGGCCCTTGCGCATCAGCGCGCGGATGGTTTCCCAGTCGAAGCCGGTTTCCAGGTTGAGGATGCCACCGTCGGTCATCTCCGTGACCTGTCCGGCCGGCTCGGTGGAGCCGTCGTGGTGGATGCGCGGGGCGTCGCCGGCCTCCTGCAGGTTCATGCCGAAGTCGATCAGGTTCATCACGATCTGCACGTGGCCCTGCGGCTGCATCGCGCCGCCCATCACGCCGAAGCTGACCCAGGGCTGGCCGTCCTTGGTGATGAAGGCCGGGATGATGGTGTGGAAGGGGCGCTTGCCGGGTTCGAAACTGTTCGGGTGGCCGTGCTTGAGCACGAACTGCTCGCCGCGGTCCTGCAGGATGAAGCCCAGCCCGGGCGGGGTCATGCCGCTGCCCATGCCGCGGTAGTTGGACTGGATCAGCGACACCATCATCCCGTCCTGGTCGGCGACGGTGAGGTAGATGGTGTCGCCCTGGTTGAGATTACGACCGGCATCGACGGCGCGCGCGGCGCGCTCGGGATCGATCCGCTGCCGGCGCTGGGCGGCGTACTCCTTGGAGATCAGCCAGTCCACCGGGGCCGGGTGGAAGGCCGGGTCGGCATACCAGCGCGCGCGGTCGGCGAAGGCCAGCTTCTTGGCCTCGACGAACAGGTGGATGTGCTCGGCGCTGCCGAAGGGAATCCGCGAGAAGTCGTAGCCCTCCAGGATGTTCAGCATCTGCAGGGCGGCGATGCCCTGACCGTTCGGCGGCAGCTCCCAGACGTCGTAACCGCGGTAGTTGACGCTGACCGGTTCGACCCACTCGCCGGCATGCGCGGCCATGTCCTCGTAGCTGAGGAAGCCGCCGTTGGCCTGCATGTACTCGCCGATGACGCGGGCGATGTCGCCCTTGTAGAAGGCGTCGCGGCCGCCGCGGGCGATCTTCTCCAGGGTGTCGGCGAGGTATGGGTTCTTCCACATTTCGCCCTTGCGCGGGGCGCGGCCGTCGATGGTGAACTGTTCGGTGAAGCCGGGCCACCTGGCGAGCAGCGGCACGCTGCGCGCCCAGTAGTGGGCGATCGTCTCGTGCACCGGGTGGCCGTCGCGGGCGTAGCGGATGGTCGGGGCGAGGATCTGCCGCATCGGCAGCTTGCCGAAGCGGCCGTGCAGCGCGAACCAGCCGTCCACCGCGCCCGGCACGGTGACCGGCAACGGGCCGTGCGAGGGCACCTCGGTGTAGCCGTGCTCGCGGAACCAGTCCAGCGTGAGCGACTTCGGCGAGCGGCCGGAGCCGTTGTAGCCGTGCAGCTTTTTGGTCTTCGGATCCCAGACGATGGCGAACAGGTCGCCGCCGATGCCGTTGCCGGTCGGCTCCATCAGCCCGAGCGCGGCATTGGCGGCG
>JBKBVT010000191.1:0-4744 GCA_046289305.1 Hyphomonas sp.
GCATTGGCGAGGAAGTCGGCGCGCGCCCGCGCGGCCCGCTTCACCGGGGTGAGGTCTTCCATGAAGACGAGCAGGCGGCCGCTGGTGCCGGCGGTGCGGATATGGGCGCGCCAATGATCATCCGGGCCCGCCTCGATCTCCACCTCGGCCATCAGGGCGCCGGGCCCGGTGAGGCAGCTTTCGATGGCGCCGAGCAGTACCGGCGAGCGGATGACCGAGCTGGCGCGGGGCGGCACGGGGCGGCCGTCCAGCTTCAGGAAGCTGCCGGCCGCAGCATTCCAGAGCGTAATGCGCTGGTCCGGATCGACCTCGAAGGCCGGCATCGGCAGGGCGCCGAGCAGATTGGCGACGACGCCGGTATCGGTGCGGGCGGTGACCGCCGCCGGGCTTACCACAGGGGCCGGCCGCAGGGTGGCGGAACCGACATAATAGGCGAGCGCAACCGACGCGATCACCAGCACCGCCATCAGGGCCTCAATCAGGCCGAGCGGCGTTGTCAGGGCAAGCGTCAGGATGACCGCCCCGGTAAAGCCGACCAGGACGAAGAAGTCTCTCACCCGGCGGGTCATCGACTGACGCGCAGGCTGTAAACCTTCTGTTTCAGGGGCTTCGCCCATAATGGTGTTTCCGCCTGTCCGGCGGTCCTCTGCCTGTCCCAGCCTAAGCGGCTATCGCGCCGCTGAAGGACTGCCAAGACCGGATGCCAGTGCTGCCCGCACGGGGGACTCAAGGATCTCGCAAAAGGTTATTGAAAAACGATAATTTATCATTGACACTCGGCAAGGACACGCGTATCCGACCCCGAGGCAGCCTGGAGCGCCGCAGTAAAAATGAAAAACTCCTTTCTCCTTATGGGCACTGCCATGCTGGCTGCCTGCGCCACCTCGCCCGACGCGGTGGAAAGACTGGCGCACGACCGGAACGCCCTGTTCGCCACGGCGCCCGAAGCCCCCGCCATGTGGGCGGCGCGCGGTGTGGCCGGCATTGCGCCCCAGGCCGACTGGCTGGAACAGTTCGATGACCCGGTGATGACCGCGCTCGTCGCCGAGGCATTGGCCGCCAACCCGACGCTGGAATCGCGCGCCGCAAGCATGCGCGCCTCGGCTGCGCTGGCCCGTTCGACGCGGGCGCGCCGGGTGCCCAGCCTGTCCGGGTCGCTCACGCTCGGCGGCAATTCGCAGGTGTTTGAAGGCGCCGGCGGCAGCACAAGGTTCACCGATGCAATCTATGGCGTCGGCCTTGATGCGAGCTGGGAGCCGGACCTCTGGGGCCGGGTCGGAAATGCGATTGCCCGCTCGGACGCCGAACTGGCCGCCTCCGCCGCAGATTTTGCCGCTGCCGAGCTTTCGGTCACCGCCCAGACGGCGATTGCCTGGCTGGGCCTGAACGAAGCGCTGGCGCAGGAGCGCATTGCGGTCCTGACCTATGAGGCCCGCGACCGGGCGCTGGAACTGACTGAGCGCCGGGTGCGGATCGGTGTGGCGGGCGCGCTGGAACTGCGCACGGCGCGCAGCGCGCTGGCACAGGCCGAAGCCTCGATCGCCGCGCGCCGGCAATTGTCGACGCAGGCCGCACGCCGGCTTGAAGTGCTGCTCGGGCGCTATCCGGCAGCCGAGATTACCGCGCCGGCGATCCTGCCGATGCTGGAGCCTTTGTCCGTACAGGGCAATCCGGCGCTGCTGCTGTCGCGCCGGCCGGATATTGCGGCGTTTGAGGCGCGGGTGGTGTCCGCAGGTCTCCGGGCTGAGGAAGCCCGCCTTGCCCTGCTGCCCAGCCTGCGCCTGACCGGGTCTGCTGGCACGAATTCGGCAGACCTTGCCGATGCGCTCGACCCTTCTCTGATCGCCGCTCGCCTCGTCGGCAGCCTGAGCCAGCCGATCTTCAATGGCGGCAGCCTGAGGGCGCAGCAGGAAGCGGCCATCGCCCAGGCGCGGGCCGCTATGGCGAACTATGCCAGCGCGGCGCTTGATGCATGGCGGGAAGTGGAAAATGCGCTGACCGCTGATATACTGCTCGCGCAGCAAGAAGACGCGCAGGGCCGGGCGGTCGAGGAAGCCCGCTTCGCCGAAGAAATCGCCGAACGCCAGTATGCGAGCGGCACGGTCAGCATATTTAACCTGATTGATGCCCAGACACGGCGCCTGACGGCCGAAAGCCAGTATGTTTCCGCCCGGGCCGACCGGGCGATCAACCGCATAAACTATCATCTCGCCCTTGGCGGCGGCGTTCCCGAAATGGAATTCGCCAGCGAAGACGACCTGTTCGACACTGACGCCGCCGAAAGCGGCAGGAGATAACCGCCATGGGACGCCTGATTGCCATCCTCGCTCCGATCCTCATCCTGCTTGTGCTGGGTGTCGGCGGGGTCGTCGCTGTCACTGCGATGAAGCCGGAGCCGGAGCGCAGCGAAGAGCCGCCCGCCGGGCTGAACGTGTTTGCCGAACCGGTGCGGACCGTGTCGCTGACACTGGCGGTGGATACCCAGGGCGAGGTGCGCCCGAAACATGAGATCACCATCTCGCCGCAGATTTCAGGCCGGGTGTCTTACGTCTCGCCGGAGTTCACCGATGGCGGCTTCATCAAGCGCGGACAGGTTCTGGTGCGGGTCGAGTCCGCCGATTACGAGCTTGGTGTTGTGCGCGCACGGTCCGCCGTCGCCAGCGCCGAACAGCGCCTCGCCCGCGAAGTCGCCGAAGCTGACCTCGCCCAGCGCGACCTTGAAGACCTAGGCCTGACGGATGTCTCGCCGCTGGCACGGCGCGAGCCGCAGATGGCCGAAGCGCAGGCATCGCTGGATGCCGCCCGCGCGCAGCTGCGCGAGGCAGAACTGGCCCTGAACCGCACCGCCGTCACCTCCCCCTTCGAGGGCCGGGTGCGCGCGCGCGGCGTGGATGTCGGCCAGGTGGTCTCGCCCGGCCAGGCGCTTGGCGTGATCTTCGCGACCGATGTGGTGGAAGTGATCCTGCCGCTGAAGGATGAGGAACTCGGCCGGCTCGGCCTGCCGCTCGCCTTCTCGGCCAGCCCGGCGCAGCCCGGTCCGCGCGTGGTCTTCACTGCAGCCGTCGGCGGACAGCCGCGCACATGGATTGGCCATGTCGCCCGCACAGGCGCCGCGATCAATTCCCAGACGCGTCAGATCAACGTCATCGCCGAACTGCAGGACCCGTTCGGGACCGGCGCCGATGACGGCGCGCCGATGGCGCCTGGCCTGTTCGTCAATGCCCGCATCGAAGGCGAGGTGATCGACGATGTGCTGCTCGCCCCGCGCGCGGCCCTGCGCGGCGATGACCGGCTGTTCATCGGACTGGCAGATGAGAGCAAGCTGTCGATCCGCACCGTAGAGGTCGTCTATTCCGACCGGGATGGCGCCTATCTGCGCAGCGGCGTCGCGCCGGGCGAATTGGCGATCACAAGCCCGATCCGGGCGGCGTTCGACGGCATGAACATCACCGTTCTGGAACGCTTGCCGGACGGCACCGTCAAGGTACATGGCAACAAGAGCGAGGCAGAGGCGGCAGAAGCGATTGCCGGCGCGGCCCTGCCGGAAAGCGACGAAGGAAGCGCGCAATGAACGGGCTGGTCTCCTGGTTCACCCGCAATGCGGTGGCCGCCAACCTCCTGATGATCGTGGCCTTTGCAGGCGGGATCTTCGGCTACAGCTCCATGGAACGGGAAATGTTCCCGGTCGTGAAGGTCACCGGCGCCTCGGTGGTGATGTCCTGGCCCGGCGCGTCGCCGCGCGACATTGAGGAGCAGATCGTCACAAGGATCGAGGAGGCCGTCGCCAATATCAACGGCCTCGACCGGATCACCTCGATCTCGAGCGAAGGCACCGGCGTCGTCAACATCCGCGGGCGCGACGACATCGACATGGATGTCTTCCTCGACGAGATCAAAATCCGCGTCGACCAGATCAATAACCTGCCACAGGCGGCCTTCCGCCCGCAGGTGACGCGCTGGGAACAGCGCAACTGGTATTTCGGCATGGCGATCAATGGCGACATTGATCCACGCGAACTGCGCCGCATCGGCCGGGAAATCCGCGACACCGTCGCCCGCCTGCCGGGCGGCGAACTGGCGGTGCTTCAGGGCTCGCCGCCGGAACAGGTGAACATCGAAGTCTCCGAAGACGCGCTGCGCCGCTTCGGGCTGACATTGGGCGAAGTGGCGAACGCGGTGCGCCAGTCCTCGCTGAACGCATCCGGCGGACGGATTGAGTCCCCGGTCGGCGATGTCGCCATCATGTCGCGCAACCTCGCCGACACGGCCGAGGAATTCAACGACATCATCATCCGCCAGACCAGCAGCCAGGGCACCGTCCGCGTCGCCGACATCGCGACCGTGATCGACGGCTTTGCGAATGAGCGCTTCAGCGCCACGCACAACAACCGGCCGACCGTGTTCGTGATGCTGCCTGAGCCGGATAATATGGACATCCCGACCTATGCGGCGGGCGTACGCGATTTCATCGAGCGCGCCAACAAGCCCGGCAGCGGCATTCTGCCGGAAGGCGTACGGATCGACATCCTCTGGGACGATTCCGACACCTTCAATGCGCGAATGGACCTGATCATGACCTCGGCGCTGATGGGCGCCTTCCTGGTGCTGCTCGTGCTGGTGCTGTTCCTGCGCCCGACCGTGGCCTTCTGGGTGACGATCGGCATCATCACCGCCTTTGCCGGCGCCGTGATGCTGATGCCGTTCTTCGGGGTCTCCTGGAACATCCTGTCGACCTTTGCGGTGC
>JBKBVT010000192.1:0-4742 GCA_046289305.1 Hyphomonas sp.
CTGGACGGACGGCGCGAACTGGCGACTCGGGCACTGGCTGACCGGGCGGCTCGGCGCGGTGTCGCTGGCCGCGCTCGTGCGGCACCTCTGCCTGCGCGCCGGGATGCCCGCGAGCCGCATCGATGTCTCCGGGCTCTGGGGCGCGGTCGAGGGTTATGTCATCGGCGCGCTGGAAAGCCCCCGCGCCTCGATCACCACGCTGGCGCGGCATTTCGGCTTCGATGCCGTGGAGAGTGGTGGCGTCATCCGCTTCCTCATGCGCGGGCGGGCGTCCGTCGCGGAACTGGGCAACGACGATCTGGTTGCCGCCCCTGATCCGCGCGCCGAGGGTCTGGAGCTGACCCGCGCGCAGGAGACCGAACTGCCCCAGGCGCTCAAGTGGCAGGTCGCCCGCGCCGACGAGGATTTTGACACCGCACAGGTCGAGGCGCAGCGGATCACCGTGTCCGCGAGCCGGATCGCCTCGGAGGCCTTCCCCATGGCGGTGGCGCCCGAGGAAGCCGAATGCCGTTGCCGCCGCGCCCTGATGGAAGCCTGGATCGGCCGCGAGACCGCGAGCTTCCGCCTGCCGCCCTCGCGCCTGTCGCTGGACCCGGCCGACGTGATCCGGCTGCTGCACGACGGGCGAAGCCTCGACTTTCGGCTATTGTCCACCGCCGACGCGGAAGCCCGCGGGATCGAGGCGATCCGCCAGGACCGCGCCGCCTACGATCTGCCTCCGGGCGATCCGCGCCCCGCCTCGCTCGCGCGCCCGCTGGTGCTGACCGCCCCCGAGCTGGCCTTTCTCGACCTGCCGCAGCTAACCGAGGACCAGCCAGCGCACCGGCCCTTCCTCGCGGCCCATGCGCGCCCTTGGCCCGGCGAGCTCGCGGTCTTCCGCAGCCCCGGCGGCGAAGGGTTCGAACTGCTGACCACCGTGCCCGCCCGGGCGCGGATGGGGGTGCTGGCCTTCGATCTCTGGCCCGGCCCGGTCTCGCGCTTCGACCTCGGCAATGCCCTGACGCTCGACCTCTTCACCGGTGCGCTCGAGAGCGTCACCGATCTGACCCTGTTCGGCGGTGCCAACGCGCTCGCCGTCGAGAGTGTGCCCGGCGTCTGGGAGATCGTCCAGGCAGGCACGGCCGAGCTGATCGCGCCCGGGCGCTACCGGCTGACCCGCCTCCTGCGTGGTCAGCGCGGGACAGAAGGCACAATGGGCAATCCGGCTCCCGCCGGAGCGCGCGTGGTGGTTCTCGACAGCACACTCGCCCCTTTGCCCATCGCGCTGGGCGATCTGGGTCTGCCATGGAACTGGCGCGTGGGCCCCTCAACGCGGCCGCCCTCCGACGAGACCTATGTGGCACAGCCCTTCACGCCTGCTGGCACGGGTCTGCGCCCCTTCGCGCCGGTGCATGTCGCGCAGCCCTGGCGGCAGGCCCGCAGCCCCGGCGACCTCACCATCCACTGGACCCGCCGCTCTCGCGCGCTCGAGGCCGATGCCTGGGAACAGGTGGAGGTGCCGCTCGGGGAAGACAGCGAAAGCTATGAGGTCGAGATCCGTGACGGGGCGGCGGTGAAGCGGGTACTCACGAGCAGCACGACCTCGGTCCTCTACACCGCCGCCCAGCAGACGACCGATTGGGGCGCGCTGCTCGGCGCCGGCGACACGCTCGCAATCCGCATCTTCCAGCTCTCCGCCCGCCTCGGGCGGGGCGCATCGGCCAGCACCACGCTGCAGTTCTGATCCTAAGCTTCGGGAATCCCCATGTCCGACACCACCACCCATCTCAGCCTGCCGTATCTCATGGCCGCGCAGGCGCAGAAGCACGTCACCCATAACGAAGCGCTGCGGCTCCTCGACGCCATGGTGCAGCTTTCCGTCCTCGACCGCATCCGCACCGCGCCGCCCGCCAGTCCCGCCGACGGCGACCGGCATCTGGTCGCCTCGGGCGCCACCGGCGACTGGGCGGGCTGGGACCTGAACGTCGCGCTCTGGACCGATGGCGCCTGGCTGCGGCTTCCGCCGCGCCCCGGCTGGCGGGCGTGGGTCGAGGACGAGGGTCTGCTGCTGGTCTATGACGGCGCAGGCTGGATCGGGACCACCCCGGACGTGCTGCAGAACATGGCGCTGCTCGGGCTCGGCACGACGGCGGATGCGTCGAACCCGTTCTCGGCCAAGCTGAACGCCGCGCTCTGGACGGCGAAAACCGCGGCCGAGGGCGGCACCGGCGATCTCTTCTACACCATGAACAAGGAGGCGGCAGGCGACGATCTCGGGCTGACGCTGCAGACCGGCTTCGTGACCAAGGCGCTGGTTGGCCTGTTCGGCTCGAACAGGTTCCGGCTCGCGGTCTCGGCCGACGGCAGCACCTTCTTCGACGGGCTCAGCGTCGATAATGCCACCGGCATCGTCGACCAGCCCCGGCTGCCGCGCTTCAAGGCATACACGAACTACGACAACTACGTCGGCGTCGGGACCTGGACGAAGATCGGCCTCAACAACACCGACTATAACGATCAGGGCACCTTCGACGCTGCGAACAACCACTTCGTGGCGCTCGTGGACGGCACCTACCTCTTCGGCGCGACGCTGCTCTACAAGATCAACGCCAGCGCCACGGCCCGCATGCGCGCGCGCCTCGTGCTGAACGGCACGACCGAAATACGCGGCTCCCTCGGCGAAATCTCTGCCACCCACGTTTCGCTCGCCACTGCCATCTGGCTGCAGACCATGGTCCCGCTGACGGTCGGCGATACCGTGGAGCTCCAAGGGTATTTCCGGGTCGCGGACGGCTACTTCGCCGCCGATCACACGTCCTTCTGGGGCTGCAAGATCGGCTGAGCGGCGGAAGGAGGATCCGATGAACCCACCACGATCCGAGGGCTTCGTGCGCATGCCCGACGCCGAGTTCGAGGGTTCACCGGGGAAAAGGTCCCCCGGACCTTTTCCTTTTCCGGCTCACCCTGACGCGGGCGGCCGAGGAGTGAGGCGGACCAGAAGAACGTCCAGTGGACGTTCTTCCCGCCGAACGCGAAGCGCGCGCTCGCCGATGTCGGCCTCGACGGCGACGAGGCCGCGCTCGACATCCGCGATCTGCGCTCCCTGGTGGATTGTATCCGGCTGGTCCGCCGCACCGCCATGCAGACCGCCGTCCGCATGATCACCACGGGCGTCATGCTGGCGCTGCTCGCGGGCATCGCCATCAAGCTCAAGATTTTCGGCGGCGGCCCGTAGCCGCGCCCCATCCCCTTTCATCAGCCCGCAATTACCCGCCCTCGAGGCGGGTTTTTCGTTTTCGGAGGACCACCATGACGACGACCTTCCACCGTCACTGGCGTGATGTGCCCGAGGGCACCTGGCGCTGGCCCAACTTCTCGCCGGCCGAGATCGCTTGCCGGGGCACCGGCAAGCTGCTCGTCAACGAGCCCGCCCTCGACAAGCTGCAGGCGCTGCGCGACCGGCTGGGCAAGCCGCTCATCGTCCGCTCCGCCTATCGCAGCCCCGAGCACAACCGCGCCGTCGGCGGCGCCACCCGGTCGAAGCATCTCGATGGCACGGCCTTCGACATCGCCATGACGAACCACGACCCGGTGGCGTTCGAGGCCGCGGCACGGGAGGTGGGGTTCCTCGGCTTCGGCTTTTACGCGCGCTCGGGGTTCATGCACATCGACCTCGGCCCCGCACGCCACTGGGGCGAGCGGTTCCCGGTCCGGGCGACCGCATTCGCGGCGGAGTCGCCCCCCGCGCGCGAGGTGCTGGCCGACAGTCGCACATTGAAGGGTGGTGGCGCGGCAGGCGTGGCGACCCTGGGCGCTGCCGGGGTCGAGGTGGCCCAGCAGGCGCTGGCGGAGACGCAAAGCGCCATCCTTCCGCTGGTCTCGTATCTCGATACCCTGCGCTGGGTGTTCATTGCCGTGGCTCTCGGTGGCATCGCGCTAACCATCTATGCTCGCCTCGATGACTGGCGCCGGGGGCGGCGGTGATCGGCGGGCCGCTCACCGGGATCGCCACGCGCCCATGGATGCGGGCGGCGCTGCGCTACGGCGCCTGCGCGCTCGCGGTGCTCCTGTTCCTGCTTGCGCTCCGGCGGTCCGGCGAGCGCACGGGACGCCTTGCCGAACGTCTCGAAGCCGCGGATAAATCCCATGAAGCACAACGACGGATGCTCGAGGCTGCGGCGCGTCGCCCTCGTGCTCGCGACGATCTGGCTGACCGGCTGCGCAACGGTCGCTTCTGAACCGCGCCTCGCGACCGTTTGTCCGCCCGTGGTGGAGTACACCCGCGAGGTTCAGGCGCGGGCGGCCGAGGAACTGAACTCATTGCCTGATGGTACGGTCATTGCCGAGATGATCGCCGATTAGGGCGGTATGCAGCATCAGCCGATCGCACCTCGCGTCCAGCTGGCGATATCGGCGGCCGACATCGCACCGCTGGTTCGTGCGATCTCGCGACCCGCGCGGAACAGGATCATCGTCGGGATGCCGCGGATGTTGTGGCGCGCGGCGATCTCCGGCTCGGCCTCGGTGTCGAGCTTGCCCAGCCGGACACGCGGCTCGAGCATGCGCGCTGCTGTCTCGAATTGCGGTGCCATCATCTTGCAAGGGCCGCACCACGCGGCCCAGAAATCCACCAGGAGCGGGATTTCGGCGTTCAGATGCCGGGCGAAACTTGCCGAACTCAGATCGACCGGCCGGCCCTGAAACAACGCCGCGCCGCAGCGTCCGCATTTCGGCCCTTCTGCCAGGCGGGCGTCGGGGACGCG
>JBKBVT010000193.1:0-4670 GCA_046289305.1 Hyphomonas sp.
ATGATTTCCTCGATTGAGGAAATGGCGGCGTGAAACTCGCTGCTCATGTGTCAGCTCCCTTGCGGCGCATCGGCGCCAATCATCCGCGCGACATAGCGCGCGAGCATATCGATTTCGAGATTGACCCTGTCGCCGGCCTTCAGCCCACTGAGGGTCGTCACATCCCACGTGTGCGGAATGATTGCCACCTGGAAATCGCCGTTCTCGAGCGCCGCCGCTACCGTCAGCGACACGCCGTCAATCGCCGCCGACCCCTTGGTCGCGAAATAGCGCGAAATCTCCGCTGGCGGACGGATGGTCACGCGGTAGCTCTGGCCTTCGGGCTCGACGGAGACGATCTCGCCGACGCCGTCGACATGGCCGAATACGAAATGACCGCCGAGTTCGTCGCCGAGCTTCAGGCTCTTTTCGAGATTGACGCGCGTGCCTTCCTGCCAGCCGCCGAGGATGGTTTTCGACAGCGTCTCCGGAACCGCTTCAACGGCGAACCAGGCGCCCCGTGCGCCCTGCCCCTTATCCACCACCGTCAGGCAGACGCCGGAATGCAGGATTGACGCGCCCATCGCGATATCGTCCAGCGGATAGCCGCTTTCGACTTCGAACAGGGTGAGTCCGTTGCGATGCTCTGCGCGGCGAATGCTGCCGACATCGGTAACGAGGCCTGTAAACATTGAGTTTTCCTGAAAAAAGGACTATTGCTCAGACCGAACATAAGTCTCGAGGACATCATCCCCAATCCGTTCCGTCGCGACAGGGCGCCAGCGCGCCGCAGATCTCAGATCCGTGAGGCCAAGTTCGGCCATCGCGGGCAGCCCCTCGCCGCCAATCAGGATCGGCGCCCGGAACCAGGCGATCTCGTCCACGAGCCCCGCCCGGATGAAACTTGCTGCCAGCGTGCTTCCGCCTTCAAGCAGCAGTGTGGCAAGGCCTTCGGCCTCCGCGCGCCGGACGAACTCCACCACATTGACGCGAACCCCATTGCCGCAGCGCCAGATATCGACGCCGGCGGCGGTCAGCGCCCCGGCATTTGCTCCGGCAGTCACGGCGACCACGCGGCCAAGATCGGTGGACGTGGCGAGGCGCGAGCCAGCCGGCATCCGCCCTTGCGAGTCCGCCACGATCCGCACCGGCTGGCGCGGCGGCAACGGCACAGCGCGCGCCGTCAGCAGCGGGTCATCCGCCAGCACCGTGCCGACGCCGACCATGATCGCATCATGCGCTGCGCGCAGCTGGTGGCCGCGGGCGCGGGACTCCGCTGAGGTGATCCACTGGCTCGTGCCATCGGCCAGCGCGATCCGGCCGTCGAGCGACGAGGCGATCTTCAGGGTGACGCGGAGGTTTCTCATGCCTCGCCCGCGTCTTCGTCGTCCTCAAGGGCGGCCTTCTCGATGAACTGGGCGAAGTCGCTCGGATCCTTGAAGTCGCGGTAGACGCTGGCATAGCGGACATAGCCGACCGGATCGACGCGCTTCAGCGCTTCCATGACAAGCTCGCCAACTTCGGAGGACGGCACTTCCGTCTCTCCGCCGCTTTCCAGCTTGCGGACGATGCCGGAGACCATCTGGTCGATCCGCTCGCGGTCCACCGGGCGTTTGCGCAGGGCGACCAGGATTGAGCGCTGCACCTTCTCGCGGTCAAACAGGGCGCGTTTGCCATCGCGCTTGACCACCATGATCTCGCGCAGCTGCACGCGCTCGAAGGTCGTGAAGCGCGCGCCGCAGCTCTCGCACACCCGGCGCCGGCGCACAGCTGTATCGTCTTCCGCCGAACGGCTGTCCTTTACGGACGTGTTCTCAGAACCGCAGAACGGACAGCGCAAAGCGGATCAGGCCCCCAGCCCTTCATAGATCGGGAAGCGCGCCGTCAGGGCCTGCACCTCGCCGCGGATACGGTCTTCGACCGTGCCATTGTCCTGGTTGGCCAGGGCGTCAACGATTTCGCCGATCCAGGTGCCGATCTGAGTGAATTCCGCTTCGCCGAAGCCGCGCGTCGTGCCGGCAGGCGAGCCGATGCGGATGCCAGAGGTGATGGCAGGCGGCGCAGGATCAAACGGGATGCCGTTCTTGTTGCAGGTGATGAAGGCGCGCCCGAGTGCCGCCTCGGCATCCTTGCCGGTGACGCCCTTGGGGCGCAGGTCGATGAGGGCGAGGTGGGTGTCGGTGCCGCCGGAAACGACATCGAGCCCCGCCGCGCGGCAGGCGGCTGCCATGGCGCGGGCATTGGCAACAACTTGCGCGGCATAGGCGCGGAAATCAGGTGTCAGCGCTTCGCCGAAGGCGACCGCCTTGGCGGCGATGACATGCATCAGCGGGCCGCCCTGGATGCCGGGGAAGATCGCCGAATTGAACTTCTTCGCCAGTGCTTCGTCACTCGTCAGGATCATGCCGCCGCGCGGGCCGCGCAGGGTCTTGTGCGTCGTCGTTGTCGCCACATGCGCATATTCCAGCGGGTTCGGATGAACGCCGCCGGCCACGAGGCCGGCAAAGTGCGCCATGTCCACCAGAAGGACCGCGCCGACATCATCGGCAATCTCGCGGAAGCGCTTGAAATCTATGACCCGCGGATAGGCCGAGCCGCCGGCGATGATCATCTGCGGGCGGTGGGCGCGGGCAAGGCGCTCGACCTCCTCGAAATCGATCCGGTGGTCATCCGCGCGCACGCCGTACTGAACCGCGTTGAACCATTTGCCGGACTGGTTGGGCTTGGCGCCGTGGGTCAGGTGGCCGCCGGCGGCGAGGCTCATGCCGAGGATCGTGTCACCCGGCTTCAGCGTCGCCATGAACACGGCCTGGTTGGCCTGGCTGCCGGAGTTGGGCTGGACGTTCGCGAAGCCACAATTGAACAGCGCTTTCGCCCGTTCGATCGCCAGTTCCTCTGCGATATCAACATATTCGCAGCCGCCATAATAGCGCTTGCCGGGATAGCCCTCGGCATATTTGTTGGTCAGGACTGAGCCCTGCGCCTCCAGAACCGCGCGCGAGATGATGTTCTCAGAGGCAATGAGCTCGATCTCATGCTGCTGCCGCGTGGCTTCCTTGCCAATGGCGGCAGCGAGTTCCGGGTCACGCTCCGACAGCGGGACCGAGAAGAAGCCACCGGCGAGCGAATCCTGAAGATGTGCCGAATCTGCCATGGGAGCCTCCTGTGCAACGGTTCCGCGCTGTTTACGCGGTGGCGCGGAACTGGGCAACTGCCCCTCGAAACTCTGCAGGTTTTCAACTAGTATAGAAGAATGCGGCTCAAAGCGGCACAAAATACAAGGCGATACTTTACGGACCGCCTCAATTATACTTATTCACGCAAAGAAGTTTTGGGATTCGCAATTGCGAATACCACGGAATAGGGGTGGGCATGGCTGGAGAAACTGAGACCGACGCGTTAGATATGACGGTCGAGATTGTCGCATCCTATGTGGCAAACAATTCCATAGACTCGAGCGCACTGCCGGATCTCATCCGGTCGGTGCATTCTGCGATCACATCCCTCTCGGGCGAGGCGCCAGTTCCGGCGGCAGCGCAGGACCCGGCTGTTCCGATCGCGAAGTCGGTGACGCCGGATTTCCTCATCTGCCTGGAGGACGGGCGGAAGCTGAAAATGCTCAAGCGCTATCTGCGCACGCGCTATGACATGTCGCCGGAAGACTACCGGGAGAAATGGGGCCTGCCGCTCGACTATCCGATGGTGGCGCCGAACTATGCCAAGCTGCGGTCCCGGCATGCCAAACAGATCGGCCTCGGCAAGAAGCGCTGAAGCGGGGCGATGATCGGGCCTCAGGCGGCCTGGTCGAGGCCCAGCTGTTTCCAGACTGCCAGGATAGCGGCGAGAAGTTCGTCCATCATCACTTCGTCATGCACCGGGCTGGGCGTGAACCGCAGCCGTTCGGTGCCGCGCGGCACGGTCGGATAGTTGATCGGCTGCACATAGATGCCGAAGTCGAACAGCAACGTGTCGGACAGCGCCTTGCAGCGCTCCGCATCACCCACCAGCAGCGGCACGATATGTGAGGGCGAATCCATCACCGGCAGGCCGGCTTCGAGGAATTTCTGTTTCAGTTGCGCCGCCTTGGCCTGATGGACGCTGCGCAGGCGGCGGCCCTCTTCCGTACGCAGCTTCGAGACGCTGGCGAGCGCGCCGGCGGCCATCACCGGGCAGGTCGAGGTCGTGAAGATGAAGCCCGACGCCATCGAGCGGATGGCATCAATGACGGACGTGTGGCTGGCGATATAGCCGCCCATGACGCCGTAAGCCTTGCCCAGCGTACCCTCGATGATGTCGATCCGGTCTGCCAGGCCCAGCGCTTCGGCGACACCGGCGCCATTGTCGCCATAAAGGCCCACGGCGTGGACTTCGTCCAGATAGGTCAGGGCGTCGAACTCGTCGGCGAGATCACAGAACGCTTCCAGCGGGCCGAAATCGCCGTCCATGGAGTAGACGCTCTCGAAGGCGATCAGTTTTGGACGCTCCGGATCGTCAAGCTCCATCAGCGCGCGCAGATGATCGACATCATTGTGCCGGAACACGCGGCGTTCGGCGCCGGAGCGGCGGATGCCCTCGATCATCGAGGCGTGGTTCAAGGCGTCGGAGTAGATAATCAGGCCCGGCAGGATCCGGCCCAGCGTCGACAATGTCGCCTCGTTCGAGACATAGCCGGACGTGAACAGCAGCGCGCC
>JBKBVT010000194.1:0-4548 GCA_046289305.1 Hyphomonas sp.
ACCGGCGCTCGGCGACGGATCTGGGCGGGAAACCTGCCGGGGTCGGCGCGCCGTTCACGCTCGCCTTTCTCGACCCGCCCTATCACAAGGGGCTGGTGCAGCCGGCGCTGGACGGGCTCGTCAGCGGCCACTGGCTCAGTGAGGACGCGCTGGCCGTGGTTGAGACAGGGTCGGACGAAGCGCTGATGTTTCCCGGCTGGGAGGTGCTCGACACGCGCGACTTCGGCGCGGCGCAGGTGAGTTTCCTGCGGCGGGGTTAGACCAGCCGGTCGACCAGGGCGGGCGCCTCCCGAGATCCCCGCCTGCGCGGGGATGAGCGGGTTTTATAGAACATCGGGTATATGGTCTGCGCCAATCTCCCGAACGGTTCATCCTGAGCGACGTTGAAGGACGAGCCGGGGCTTGGGACAGTTCTGCTTGGCCCATCCTTCGACTTCGCTCTGGATGAGCGTGGTTTACGCTGCAAGGTATTTGTCCGCTGCGCTAGCCGGAGCTACTTAGCCAATCAACTCACTGGTGATGCACCGCGTCACACCGCGCTCGACTTTTGTGGCGTGGAAGACGGCGCTGCCGCCGACTTCGCGGAAGAGGTAGCCGCGCGGGGAGCGCTGGCCGCGGAAGCACGAGGTGCCGGTGCCGGGATAGGTGAAGCAGGCGAGCGCGTCGGGGGTGATCTCGAGGATGCCTTCGGCGCGGGTGCCGCCGATTTCGTAGAGTGTGCGGCCGCCCGGCTCGATGCACTCGGTCCAGGGCTGGCCGGTGCCAACGACGATGCCGGACATCTGGGTGCCGAAGAGTTCGGCTTGCATGACGTCCGCCGTGAGCGGCTCGTTTCCGGGCGGTTTGGCTGCGGCGGGAGCGGCGAGGCAGGCGGCGGCGATGAGCAGGGCGAACAGGGGTTTCATCGATGCGCGACTCAGGCGGATTTCCAGATGGGCTGAGCGGCGCGGGCGGCCGCGAGGTCGATGCGGCGCACGGTGGTGACGGGTCCGGCGACGGCGAGGATCCGCTCGATCGCGGGCCAGAGGGGTTCGCGTGCGACCTGCATGTGATGAGCGTTGGCGTGGAGAAGTTCGCCCGGCGCGGTCAGGATGCCGACATGGCCTTTCCAGAAGACGAGGTCGCCGCGCTTCAATGCGCCCGGTGCTTTCCAGTCCGCCACCGCTTCGCCGCACCAGGCGGCCTGCATGTCGGAATCGCGCGGCAGGAGGACGCCGCAGGCCTCGAAGGCCTGCTGGGTGAGGCCGGTACAGTCGAGGCCGAGGCTTTCGCGCCCGCCCCACAGGTAAGGCGATTCCAGGAAGCGGAGGGCGACGCCGGCGGGGTCGTCTTCGACCTGGTCCAGCGGGGCGAGATGGGGCGTGTAGACCCAGCCGGCGCGGGCGCATTCGGTCCAGGCGCCGGTCTGGCGTCCGGTGGCCACGACCTGCGCGCCGAGGCTGAGCAGGTAATGCGGGGCGGATTTGAGGTCGGGCTCGGAGAAGCAATAGGTGCGCAGAACGCTGACTTTGTGGGTGGGTTCCAGCACGGGCGCGGACAGCGCTTCCATCAGGACCCAGCCGACATAGAGATCGCGCCGGCAGCGGGCGAGGCCGAATTCGCCCTCCTCCCTGAACACGTCCAGCGTTTCGCCGTGCAGGGCCAGGGTGGCGAGGCGGCCATCCGGCGCCGGAGTCTCGCGCAGCGGGACGGCGCCGGCGGTCACCTGACAGGCAACCGGTGTACCCTCCGGACGGGCGAGGCGCGGATCGTTCACGTCAGGCATCCGGGCGGGCCTCCCTGCAGCAGCGATGCGCCGTCAGGCTACCGCGGAATTGCGGCGGGATGGCGGCTTCGCTCCGGTCGTTTCTTCGCCCGAAGCGGCCGCGAGCACAAGCTGTGCAAAGGCGCGCAGATAGGCCATGCCGTCGGCCGTCCGCTCGACAAAGATCGAGCGCAGATCGGTATCGTCCGGCAGGCGGCGGATGAAATGCAGCCGCTCCAGCGCGTCGAGGGCGCGGGTGATGGCGGGCTTGGCGACGCCGAGATGTTCAGCGAGGCCGCGCACGGTATGCGGGCCGGGGGCGAGCGCGATGGTCATCAGCACGGCCTGCTGGCGCGCCGTCAGATCCGGCGCTTCGGACCGGACCGAAGCGGTCACCGCCTTGCGCCACAGCTCCAGGCCTTCCCGCTCCGACATCTGCATTCTCAACTTCCTGCCTTTACACCGGCGACTCAGGTCGCCTGAGACGAGAATCTCGAGTGATTTGCGGCGCCCGTCCAGACCTTCCCTGCGCGTCAGGGACTTCACATCCGGCCCAAAACACATGACATAGGGGCCATGGCCCAGACACATGCCCATTCCCATGCCGCCAACCGGCCCTGCGCCCCGCAGGATACCGACGCTTTCCTCGCCGAAGCCGAGGCGCTCGTCGTCCGGCAGGGCCAGCGGATGACGCGGATCCGCCGCAAGGTGCTGCGCCTGCTGCTGGAGAGCGGGGGGCCGTCCAAGGCGTATGACCTGCTCGCCAATCTCGACGGCGAAGGCTCCGCCAAGCCGCCGACGATTTACCGGGCGCTGGACTTTCTTCAGGCGGCGGGTCTTGTCCACAAGATCGAGAGCCTCAACGCCTATGTCGCCTGCGGCCATACCAGCCACAGCCATTCGGCCGTGTTCCTGATCTGCGAGACCTGTGAGGAGGCTGAGGAGCTGCATGCGGTGGCGACCAGCCGGGCCCTGAAAGCCGAGACCGAGGCGGCGGGCTTTGCCATGACGCGCGCGGTGATTGAGGTGCGCGGGCGCTGCGGGAGATGCAAATCGTGACGCCGCTCTGGCAGGGTAGCGCCAACCAGTGGGACTGCGACGAGATGGGGCACATGAATGTGCGCGTCTATGTCGAGAAACAGCTGGAAGGCATGGTCGCGATGGCGCACCATCTGGCGATGCCGGAAGCCTTCCGGCCGAATGCGCCGTCCACGATCATTCCCATCGACCAGCATATCCGCTTCGTGCGCGAAGTGTTACCGGGCCGGCCGCTGTCGATGAATGGCTGCGTGCTGGAAGCGGGGGAAACGGACGCCGTGATCTATCAGGAGCTGCGCCACGGGGATGGGAGCCTGGCGGCGGCGTTCCGCACACGGATTGCGCATCTGGACACCGCCGAGGGCGAACGCTTCGCCTGGAGCGCGCGGACGCGGGCCGAGATGGAGCGGCGGATGGGCCAGACCCCGCCCGAGGCGCTGCCGCGCAGTTTTGATCCGGATGCGTCCGGATTGGCGTTTGACGACATTACGATGGATGTGGTGACGGCGGCCGGTGTGCCGCAGATCGGCATGGCGGCGGTGCCGGCCAGCCATTGCGGCGTGCACGGATGGATGGAGCCGTCCTGGTTCATCGGCCGGATTTCGGATTCTGTACCGAACCTTCTGTATGAGTGGCGCCAGCAGGTGGCGAGCGCCGCCGGCGACAAGCGCATGGGCGCCGCAGTGCTGGAATACCGCCTGCGCTATCACCGCCGGCCGCAGACGGGCGACCTGATGACCGTGCACACCTCGCTCGGCAAGGTTCAGGGCAAGACGCATGCGCTGGTGCACTGGGTGATGGACCCGGTGTCCGGCAAGGCCTGGGCGACGTGCGAGGCGGTGGCGATCACGCTGGACCTGGACGCGCGCAAGGCGATCCCCGCGCCGCCGGAGATGATCGCCGAGCTTGAACGCATCGCCCCCAAGGGCCTCAGCATCTGAAGGAGACTATCCGATGGCCGCCTATGTGATCCTGATCCGCGAGAAGCTGCGCGATGAGGCTGCGATGAAACGCTATGCCGAGGCGGCCGGGGCCGCGCGCGGCGACCACAAGATCACGCCGCTGGCTTTCTATGGGCCGCACGCGGTGGCCGAAGGGCCGGATGCGGACGGGGTTGTGATCCTGTCTTTCCCCACGATGGAAGAGGCGAAGGCCTGGTATGACAGCCCGGCCTATACCGAAGCGCGGGCGCACCGGTTCCAGGCCGCGGACTACCGGGTGATCTTTGTGGAGGGGGTGTAGGGTTTTATCCTTACGCTGAGTGTTCTTTATTTGCAGTTGGCGCAGCCGGTCTGGGCACCTCGCTCGGGGTTTTGCCGCGCGCGCTTGGGGACAGGTCTGGAGATGGGCGCCCAGATGGCCTTCGGCCATCGGGCGTGACGAAGTTGGGTGGACGCTGGCCTAACCCAGATACCGCCCGAGGATTTCGGCGAGGCGGGGGATGTCTGAGGGGTGCAGGCCGGCGATGTTGATGCGGCCGGATGAGGGCATGTAGACGCCGGCAGCGGCGCGGACGCGTTCGGTGTCTTCTGCCGAGATCGGGAGCTGCGAGAACATGCCGTTCTGGGTCTTGAGGGCGGTGAGGGCATTCGAGCCGGTCTGCTTGACGAGGGCGTCAGAAAGCTGCGCGCGCAGCGAGATCATCCGTGTCCGCATCGAGGCGAGTTCCGCTTCCCATTCGCTGCGCAGGTCCGCGTCATCGAGGATGGTGGCGACGATGCCTGCGCCATGCGCCGACGGCATCGACCAGGTGGCGCGGCCCATAT
>JBKBVT010000017.1:0-26078 GCA_046289305.1 Hyphomonas sp.
CGACTGAATTGCTGAAGTCGGCCATCCGGCAAGCCGAACATGCCGTGATCACGAAGACCCGGTTTCTGGCATCAGCCAGCCATGATCTTCGCCAGCCGCTACAGACACTGACACTGGTGCACGACTTGATGGCCCGGGAAAAGTCCGCGGTTCCCTCAACGCAGCTGACAAAGCAAATGGACCAGGCGATCAGCGCCATGTCCGGCATGCTAAACACGATGCTTGATATCAACCAGATTGAAGCGGGTGTTATCTCCTACCATGTCGAGGACTTTCCGGTCTCCTCCATCCTGTCTGTTCTCTACACTGAGTTCTTCTATCATGCCGAGGCGAAGTCCATCGGCCTCAGAATGGCACCTTGCAGCGCGGTGGTAAGGACCGATCGCCGCCTGCTCGAGCAGATGATGCGAAATCTACTCAGCAATGCCATTCGCTACACAGACAGCGGCCGGATCCTCATCGGCTGCCGCCGGCGCGGTAACAAGCTGCGGATCGAAATCTGGGATACCGGTATCGGCATCTCGGAGAGCGACCTGCCCACGGTGTTCGGAGAGTATCACAAGGTTAATGGCGCCGCACGGCTCACAACCGAAGGGCTGGGCCTCGGTCTGTCCATCGTGCAACGGCTCGCCGATCTTCTCGGGCACCGCATCTATGTGCGCTCCACGCCAGGCCGCGGATCCATGTTCTCGATCGAAGTGGACCTCGCTTCCGACATCCGTGTTTCCGAGACACCGCTGCATGCAATCTCGAGCGACCGTGACAAGAGTGCACCTGCGCACATGACTGCCCGAATCCTGATCACGGAAGATGAAGTTGATCTGCGCCAGCTGCTCGACACGCTGCTTACACAGTCTGGGCATACGATCAGTGCAGCGGGCACTCTGGAGGCGGCTGTGGCAAGCGCCAAGAGCGATGGCGGATATCCTGACCTGCTCATCGCGGACTACAACCTGCCGGGCGGCAGAACCGGCATTCAACTCGCCCGACTCCTCCGCCAGCAGGTCAACGCGTCCATGCCGGTGATCATCCTGACGGGCGACATTTCTGCTGCCACGCGGTCCCTGATTGCGGAGGAAGGCTTTACACAACTGAACAAGCCGGTGAGCCGTGAGCCACTTGAGCGGGAAATCGAGAGACTGCTCCGGATCTCGAAACAGTCCGCTGACGAGCCCCCCGGCAAAGAAGAAACGAACTCCGGGACGCCGCAGGTCATTATCATTGATGACGACTCCAATTTCTGCGAATCCCTGACACGGCTTCTGGAGCAGGACGGGTTGCGAACAATTGCGTATCCGTCCGGCGAAGCTTTTCTGGCACAGCTTCCAGTGCTTTCCTCTTCGACGAAACCGGTCTGTGTCCTGATTGATGCCTATCTCGGCGGTTTGAGTGGCCTCGAAGTTCTGGAAGCCCTGCCGAAAGGCGAGTCTGCCATCTCTGCGATCCTGATCACAGGCAACAGCGACGTCGGCATGGCTGTTCAGGCGATGAAGGCCGGTGCCATCGACTTCATCGAGAAGCCGATTGATCTCTCAGGCCTGCGCGCCTCAATTGACCACGCGTTGGAAGTCAGTGGGGACGCGGCCGCCGATCAGATGCGGCGTACAGAAGCATCGGCCAGGCTGGATAGCCTGACGACAAGGGAGCGGGAGGTCCTGGACCGGATCCTGTCGGGTCATCCCAACAAGAACATCGCAGCCGACCTCGGGATCAGCCAGAGAACTGTCGAAAGTCACCGAGCCTCAATTATGCAGAAATCCGGCTGCAAGTCTTTGCCTGCTTTGGTTCGTATGGCCGTCCGGGCGACTTAGGAAATCCGATCCCGAAAAACCATCCGAACGGATATCAGGAGTTCAAGCGGCCGTTCGGCTTCTTTTCGACATCGTCAAGAACCCTTTTTAGGAATGGGCTCATCGAGTCCGGCAAATGAACGGACGCGATTCCAGCGACGAGAGCAATGATCAGCGCAATGATGGGTGAATCCGGCGCCAATCGCTCCGCCATTGAAGTTGCCCGGGAAATCAGGTCGGCGTTCTTGTCTGAAACTGTATCCGATTGTTTGGATGCGCTTTTCGGGTTGTGACGGGCCATGCGTGCGACGGCATAAGCAAGCGCCGCAATACCGGCGAAACTTCCGCCAATGATAGCTGCCGCCAAGGACGGCGCTATCAGTGACGAGAGCCAGCCTGCGAGCGCGATGCTCAGCCAGACAAGGCCAATCATCGCTATCGCGGCGATGACGATCATAAACACCGCTCGCCCTATCAGGGATTCAGCTTTTTGGAGCGCGAGATCAAGCATGCTCAGCGGCGGGCCGACAGCATCATACCGATCAGGATGCCGACGCCAGCCGCAACTCCAAGTGTCAGGGTCGGGCGTTCCTGGATCGATTCGCGGACGTAGCTGATCAGTTTGGAAGATTCATTTTCGACAAGATGCGTGACCTGACGGACACCGTCTCTGGTGTCGTGGGCAACGGCATCTGCCAAGGCATTCAGGTTGCTGGCGGTCTTCCGCGCTGCAACGCCGCTGTCATGATAAGTATCGGCAACAGCGGAGCCGGCATCCTTGCCGACTTCGACAATGGACTCAGTCAGCGATTTGTGGGCCATATTTGTGCTCCGGGAGGTTTGCATGCCGGGAACAAAATGGTCCGCGGTCATCCTTTTGATAGCACGGCCAGCCTCATTGGCTCAGCTTCGGAAAATACGGCTTCTACGGAGGCCGGTTCTCCCACACGCTGGCCTGCAGGTACCGCCTTTAGTTTTATGCGATCAACCTGGCACAACAGATCATCCAGGACGTCTTTCGCCCGCAAGACAGCATCGGTGCTGAAGCCTGTTCGGTTTTCTGACATCAATACTGAGAGTTGCGCGCGTGCGCGGGACACCCGGCTTTTCATCGTCCCGACTGCGCAACCGGCAATACGGGCCGCCTCAATATAGCTCATTCCGCCCGCCCCAACTAGCAATAGCGCTTCGCGCTGCTCGATTGGCAGCAGGGCGATGGAATTGCGCACCGACAACAGGTCCAGTGCTGAGGTAAAATCACCGTCTATTGCCGGAAGCGTTGCCATAGTCTCATCTGCAAGTGGCAGGATCCGCCAGCTTCGCCTGAGATGCGAGAGATGGACGTTTCGCAGGATCGTCCGGCACCAGGCATTGAGGTTTGTTCCGTGCTCGAACCGGTCACGCGCCTGCCACGCATTCAGCATGGCGTCCTGCATGAGATCATCAGCCTGGCTCACGCTGCCCGACAGCCATAAAGCGTAACGGCGCAGCGTCTTCATCGCGACAATCAGATCAGCTGCAAACCGTTCAGTAGCCGGACTTTCCTGCGTGTCAGCATAATGATGCGGCGTCGTGGACCCTGTCTGCACTGCTATCGACAACGATTCTGGGCGCGCACCGCCGACCGTTTCCACCCGGCAGAGCCGTGAGTCCGAGATCGTTGCCGCAGATTGAGAAGAGCGTTTGAGCGCAGTCATCTATGAGATCGCCTTCAACAGGAGTCTGCATTGCGCGTAAGTCCGCCCGGCAGTGAGCGGCGATAGGCGCGATGGTTTGCCGCCATTTATTATTAAACTAGCGACAAAAACTGATCCTGATTAGCTTCGGAAATTACCTAGACATTCAGACACAGCGAAATCGGCACAGTCGCGGAACCCTTTTCAAAGCGGCACGTTCTGAAGGGACATGCCTTGACCTCTTCGGTAAGGGCTGACGGAGACTTCCCCAATGAACAAGATTTTTCTCGGTGCCTTGACGGGCGCCCTGCTACTGATCGCACCCGCAGCATTTGCCAGCGACTCGCGCGACGACCTGATCCGTGCTGAAGCTCAACTCAGTGCGCTGAACACGGCCGATGCTTCAGCCGCAGCGCCCGCTCACTTCCAGGAAGCACAGCTGCGCCTCAGCGAAGCGCGCGCAGCAGAGGACAAGCGACAGCGCAAGGATTCCGCATGGCGCTCTGCAGAAGCCTCGCTTCTGGCGGACATTGTCCAGGAGAAAATCAAGCTCAATGGACTAGAACGCACCGTTTCTGAGATAGAGTCAGGCATTGCAACGCTCCGCCGCGAACTGAATTCCTAGAAAGTCATGATCATGAAACACGCACTCAAGACATCTGCCGGCGCCGCTGCTTTTGCACTGATGCTCGGCGCCTGCTCGTCCACACCGGATCCGAGCCCGAGATTGCTGGCGGCAGAAGCGTCCCTGCAAACCGCCAAAGCCGACCGGGCAACGATGGAAGCCGGCAGGTCAGCCGTTCAGCAGGCGGACATTGCACTCGCAGACGCTCGCGACAACTACATGCGTCGCAAAGACGACGAGTATACTCATGCGATTCGTATGGGTGAGGGCTATGTTGCGCTTGCTGAAACGCGCGGGCGCCAACGCATCGCCAACGATCGAATTGCTGCCCTGAACACCGAGCGGGCCGAAATTGTTTCCGCTGCCCGGTCGCAGCAAGTGGCAACGGCTCAGGCTGCCACGGCTGACGCGGAAACCCGCGCAGACCGCTCCGCTGTCGTCGCAGCCGGCGCCGTCGCCGACAGTGAACGCTCCGACACCGCGCGTATCGCGGCAGAGGCGCGTACTGCCGAAGTAACTGCCGAACTGGCAGCCTATGAGCAGACACGAACAGATCTCGGCGTCACACTCATCCTGCGCGATCTGCAGTTTGCCTCGGGATCGGCTGTGCTGAGTAGCGGCGCGCAAGGCCGGCTTGCGCCCCTCGCCTCCTTCCTTGCAAAGCAGCCCGAAGCCCGGATACAGATTGCGGGCCACACAGATTCGCAAGGCTCTGAGAGCTCCAATCAAGCCTTGTCCGCCCGCCGGGCAGAATCTGTTGGCGCCTATCTGATCTCGACAGGTGTCAGGGCCAACCGGATTAACAGCATTGGACTTGGCGAGGGCGTTCCGCTTTCTTCCAATGACACAGCTGCAGGACGGGCCATTAACCGCCGCGTCGAAGTCACCATTCTGGATCAATAAGTCCGCGGCTCGCGCGGCGGGCATTTTATCGTTGCAGCCGGTCGGTGTCTCTTTGGGCCAGTACCGGCTGCAGCTCGCAGAAGCGGCGTGCTTCTCCAGGTTATGTCCTGGCACTGAGCATCCGTACAGGACCGAAAACCAATAGGTAGAATATGCCGGGAGATACCAGCCAAGCTTTTGGTTCGCGCCATTCAAGTGCCAAGGCCGTCACCTGGGACCAGCTATCCGGCCTATCCCATCCGATTGCCCCAGAACCTGTCAGTGCCATCGACCTCAAGTCTGCGCGATATGCGCGTAGCTTCGGCCGAGCGCCCATTGCTCTGAGCCGGCTCAAAAAATCGAGGCGTGTCTACAAGCCGGGCGCCCAGATTGTTTGCCAGGGCGAGCGCGGAGGGCGCGCCTTCATACTCGAGCAGGGCTGGACATTCTCAAGCTGCACGCTTCGCAGCGGCAGTCGGCAGATTCTGGATGTCCAGATACCCGGTGACGTCGCGAACCTTCAGGGCTTGCTGCTGCCCGTTGCTCTTTATGATGTCACAGCGATTACCGAAGTTGAACTTGCTGAAGTAAGCTTCAATCTTGCTGATGGAGCCAGCCGGCAGGATACGGAGTTTGCAGCCTTTCTGTTGTGGCTCGTCGCAAGCGAAGGCGCAGTCACCGCTATTCGGCTAACCGGTCTTGGCCGGCGCAGCGCCATCGAGCGGACAGCCCATTTCATTCTGGAACTGTCAACGCGCCTGAGACTTGCCGGTTTAGGGACGGATGATGGTTTTCCCTGTCCGATGACACAATACCTGATCGCCGATGTGCTCGGACTAACACCAATACATGTGAACCGAGTGTTTCGGACGCTTAGAACATCGCGCCTCGCAAGCCATCAGCGCGGTTGGCTCAGCTTGCTCGACATGGACAAACTCGTTGCGCTGGCTGATTTCGACAGCGCCTACCTGCAGCATACGGGTGCTTTGTACAGTAATCCCAAATAAAACGAGAATATTAGTCAATCAGCGCTCGCCCCGATTAGTCGATCGGCGGAATTCAGCAGTTTAGGTAAGTGCACGGGTTGCTGCATCGAGTTGGCGCAAAGCTTCCGCATCGTTACCCGACATCTGAGCCTTTTCAGCAGACTGATAATGTTTCAGTGCGCTGTCTTTCTTCTCGCCCTCCAGAGCATTGTCCCAAGCAGATTTCACCGTTTCCATCTTGCTGATGACGCCGTCCTTCTTGCCTTCATTGCCAGAGTTTGCGGTAGGCAGGGTGGCGGGTTCGTTCGGGTTGTCTTTGTGTGTGTTGTCGTCAGACATGGTTATACTCCTGTTATGCGCATCAACACCGGAACAAGCGCCACGGGCAGAGGTTGGCCTGACCAAACGCCAACCAGCACTAGCTTAACAGATTGAGCCGTTCATGCCCTGATGCACATTGGTTTCAGACCAATTCGTAATGTATAGAGTGCGGTATTCTTGATGACATTTGGCTAGCTAACTCAGGCAGGATCAAAACATAGTGAGAGACAAATAAGATCTGTGTAAAGATTGCACTACTCAGTGTACGCGAAGTCACGGAACCAGTGCTTTACCCGTGCGTTTTATTAGTCGTCGCAAAACTGCGATGGTTACGAGATGGAGACAGGTATGGACAAAGAGCATCTGAAAGGCACTGCCAAGAAAGCTGAAGGCAGCGTCAAGGAAACCGCCGGGAAAGCAACCGACAACAAGAAGCTTGAAGCTCAAGGCAAGATCGACAAGCTTGAGGGCGAAGCCCGCAAAACAGCTGGCGATGCGAAAGATGCCGCACGCGATCTGAAGAAAGACTAGTCACATACTTTCAAAATAGCCGGGGTTTCGCGCAGGCGGACCTCGGCTATTTTCATTTTCGATTTGATATCTCGTGGCGTAGGACGTCCGGAGTTCGAAATACTTGTGCAGGTCAGGCCGCCGTCATCAAGCAGTGCGCTTTTGAGGGCTGCGCTGCATTTCAAGCCGGTCAAGTTCGCTTTCTAGCCAGACGCGGTGAGCCTCGAGGCGTTCGATGGCTTGCACATCTGCCGCATCCCGCAGCAGAAGCTCGACTTGCCAGACAGACAGGACGTGCAATTGCTGTCGCAGCCAATGCATCATGGCGGGATCATCAATCGGCAAGCACATGGCGCTGGCCTCCCTACTGACTAAACTGCCAGGCCACGGCGAGCTTGAAGTTACGGCCCGGCTCCGATACCCCTTCGAACACGCGGTCATAATCATGGTCAAAGACGTTATCGATCCCGGCATCTATCCGTACACCGTTAAAGAATTCGGGGCGCCAGGACGCGTAAAGGTCCAGCACGGCATAACCTGCACGGCGTTCGACAACTGTCAGCTCAGTGTCTGACAGGCCCCGGCGCTTAAACTCACTGGCGAGTTGGAGACGCGTGCCGAGACGCGTATTCCACTCCGTGAGTATCACGCCGACATCCAGCGCGAGCCGGTCCGGGGTCAGCGTGCCGATGTCCTCGCCCGTCGCATTGTCCGTACCCTCAAGGGTCGAGGCACTGAGACGTGAGTACCAGCGGGGGGCCTCATATGACGCTTCGGCTTCCCATCCCTGCAGCTTGGCCCCGTCGATGTTTGCAGAATTGGTCGTGCCCGCCGTGCAGGGGAAAAAGGCCGGCCCCGCGAAGCAGGTTGGATCATAGGCGAAATCGACGGTCAGGTTGATGAGGTCGCTGACATCGCTTTTGAAATAGGAGAGCTTGCCCTGGAACCGGTCACCGCTGGTGATCAGATCCTTGAAATCGAGCCCAAATCCAACTTCAACCGTCTCGCTTGATTCCGGTTTAAGCTCCGGGTTCGGAACGAAGTTATTGTTGACGAAGACAAACTGCCCCATCGCGGGATTGAACAGGACCGGGTGCGGCACCGGGAAATGGACGCCGTCGAGATAAAGCTCGTTCAGCGAAGGCGCGCGGAAGCCTTCGGAATAGGATGCGAACAGGCGGAGCCATTCTGCAGGCGCATAACTCGCACCGAGGCGGGGCGACACCTGGCTGTCGGAGGATGTCTGCTGGCTGAGATCGGATGAGCTTTCGAACGAATCATGCCGGATGCCGGGGATGACGATCAGCCGACCCGGCAGGCCGAGGGGTCTGGCAATCTCGGCTTCGATCTGGGCGAAGATGCCGGTGAATTCGGCGCTGCCATTCGGCACGCCGCCGCGGATGCCCCCTGGCGCTGCCGAATCGGTGCCGGTCTGTGTATCTTCATACCAGTCCCCGCCAAGGGTGAGTGTCGTATCCACCGTGCCTAGCGTAAAGCGCGACGCATTGCGCAGGCTCACGCCGTTGGTCTCGATCTCGCGCAGCGTGGTGCGGTAGGCGGAGGCGTCAAACTCGTCGACTGAGGTGACGGCATTGTACACTGTCAACCGGGCATCCAGCAGGGGCGAGTTTGGCGTGAAGGCGAGGCCAGCCCGCCAGGTTTCTGTCGTGATGTCCTTGTCCACATCCCTATCGAGTGTGGCATCGCCGGTGCTGCCTGTACCTTGCCCGTTATTGGGCTCAACAGCGCTGTTTGAGAAATTCTGCCAGGCGAGATCCGCCGACAGCGCATCGGAGAAACGATAGCCAAGCTTGACGAGGCCGGTCTTGATCCTGTCGTCCGATGGCAGGTCTGCGCTGGAGCCAAGGGCAATATCCCCGGAACTGCGAACGCCGAAGCTGCCGAGCGCGTCGAGACCGCCGCGCCGTCCGAACAGCGTGACTGTGGTCAGCCACTCCTCATTAACGCTCTGATAAGCGGAACGCAGCCGCACGCCGGCCGATTCACTCCCGCCAAGCAGGTCCGCAGCATCGACCGTCTCGAAAGCGAGGACGCCGCCCACCGCGCCGGAGCCATAAAGTGCCGACGCAGGCCCGCGCACAACTTCGGCAGTCTGAACGAGTTCGGGATCCAGGAAGAACCGGCCATCATGCGCCGAAATGAAGGATTGCCGCGCACCGTCGAGCAGGATCAGCACATTTTCCCGGCCGAGACCGCGGATACTGGGCATTTCCCCTGTGCGGCGAGGCCCGCCCGAGAACTCAAGTCCCGGCACATCCCTCAACAGGTCAGACATCGCGCTAGGCTGGATCAATTCCAGCTGGTCGCGCCCGAGCACGGTAACCTGTCCTGGATAGTCAAAAACGGGAAGCGGGTTGGACGTACCATAGACGGTGATGATGTCTTCTCGCCGCTCATTTTCCTGGACCACCTCATCGGCAACAACCGGTGAAGCTACGACCGCAAGCACGGAAGCGGACAATAGCAGGCGCGATGCCGGGCATCTGAAACGCGTCTGTGCGGCGGAAGGCTGAGGCTGGAAAAACATGGGCAGACCTTTCTTTGAGAATAATTCTCAATATGCACTGCCAAACTCGAATTGATATTGCAACTCATTATTATTCTCAGTAAGCGACAGCCACATACCGCCCAAACTCGGAAGGAAAAGCTTTGTTGAATCACATGCGATTTGCCGGACTGGCAGTAGGAGCCGTCGCCCCCCTGCTTTTGCAGGGATGCGCGGCAGACGCGTCTCAGCGGTCCAATACCCAGGCGACACCGATAGAATCAAATGCGTCCGCACCCGTTGACGCTGCGGCTTTTGCACAGGACCGCGCCGCAATCCTGGCGATGGAGGGTGACTACAAGGTCACGTTTGATTTCCGCGAAACAGTCCCCCTCGCGCCCGGATATGAGCCGAAATCGCCAAAACTCTCAGGCGCTTATGAAGTTGTCCGCGTGATCGAGGACCGAAGCGATTTCATCAGCCTCCAGCACATTCTGGCAATTGACGGCGACCGAACTTTTCCCGTGAAGCACTGGCGTCAGGACTGGCAGTATGAACCGGAACGCGTACTGGTCTTCATTGGCGGGAATACCTGGACTTGGCGTGATGTGCCCGAAGCGGCGCGTCGGGGAGCATGGTCCCAGACCGTTTTTCAGGTGGATGACGCACCGCGTTATGGCGCTGTGGCCAGCTGGACCCATGAGGCAGGCCTCGCCGAATGGACCTCGCCGCGTGAATGGCGCCCCCTGCCCCGGCGCGACATGACGACCCGCGATGACTATCACGCCATCGATGCCATGAACCGGCACGTAATCACGCCCGATGGATGGGTGCATGAGCAGGACAATACCAAACTTGTTCTCGGCAGCGTGCCGACACCGCTCGTGAGGGAAATTGGCGTCAACACCTACGTCCGCACCAGTGACTTTTCGGTGAGCGTCGCCACGGATTACTGGGACGCGACCGAAGACTTCTGGGCCGAAATCCGCGATGAGTGGGCGCAGATCGAAGGCGAATCCCGCACCTTTGGGCTGACACTTCAGGGTGAGACTGAAGAGCTGTATAATCCCCTGCTTGAGCTTGCGGGTAGGGTAGCCGCCAGCGAAGGCAATTCAGCACAACTCACACAAGAAGGCCGGGCCATGCTCCGCCAGTTCGTGACCTTCGAGCCCGATCCGCTTGAGGCCCGCATCGCTGCGACGCCAGCCATCGAAAGGGCGGAGTAATGCCAGGAAGATACAGTGCGGCAGCCATTCTGATTGGAATGGCTGCCGGCAGGGCCGAGGCGCATGTCGGCTTCATTCTACCGGATGCGTTTCATTATACAGAGTGCGGCCCGGTGGGCGCGGTCGCCACTTTCAGTGATGCATTCCCCGCGCCCGAAGTAGCGCTCCGCTCGGACGCATTCGCCTTCATTGCGCCTTCGGGAGAGCGGCTCAGCTTTGCCAGCGTCCAGTCTGATCATGCGATTACGCGCTTGGTCGCAACGCTCGAAGCGCCGGGAAACTACCGGCTGACCAGTGGTGTTCGCTATGGCCGCACAGGCCGGGTTGCCGTGACTGAAGACGGTTTCCAGAGGCTGGATGCGGCCGGCAATCTGGAGAGCGCTTCGTCGTCCAATCCCGCGGTACTGACCTCTCGGGCCGTGACGGTGTCTGAAACCTCAATCTCCTGCGGTGCAAGGACCGAGGATTCCCGAGAACGAACGGCAGGACGCCTGACAATTCGTCCGCTTTCGGATCATATGGCCGGCGTTAGTCAGTTGTTCGAGATTCGCTATGACAATGGGTTACGCCCGGTCGATGAAATACGTTTCGTCTCCGCTTATGGGAGCGAAACGGAAAATCTGGCTGAGACGCTGAATGCGAACGCCGTTCTGGATCTGGGACTACTGACGCCGGGCCCCTACACGCTGCTGGTTCGCCACATAGCCCATGCGCCCGCAGACGCCGATGTTGCCCTGTATTCCTACTCGACGGCTCTGACGTTTGAAATCCGGGCTGCGGAGCCGCAGCCAGACTGATGGATATCAGGCGTGCCGTGGCACGGCGAAGGCTACTGACACCAAAATACCCGCGCGGCGGCATTTCCTGAACGAGTTGGGTTGCGCTGCAGCATGAGCGGCTTAAGCTTCCAACTAGACTGGAGAGCCGATGGGACGCCTGATCGCAATTTCAAACAGAACAGCGGCTGATCCCGGCGCCAGAGCGGGCGGCTTGGCTGTTGCGGTCTGGGAAGCGCTGAAACAATCCGGCGGGCTCTGGGCTGGCTGGAGCGGCGACATCGTCACGTCCGATCCGGGCGTCCGGCGCGAAAGTTCCGAGGACGGCGTCAACTTTCTTCTCACGGATCTGACCCAGGCTGAGTATGACGGCTTCTATCTGGTCTACTCCAACAGCGCCCTCTGGCCTATTTTCCACTACCGCGTCGAATTGGCGATGTTCGATCGCGAGGCGTTCCAGACTTATCTCTCTGTTAATGAGCGGATTGCCGGCCTCGTTGCCGCAGAATTGAAACCGGACGATGCTGTCTGGGTGCATGATTATCATTTCCTGCCGATGGCCTACGCCCTGCGCCGCGCCGGCTGGCAGGGCCGGACGGGATTTTTCCTGCACATCCCCTTCCCCACGCCGGATATGTTCCGGGCCTTGCCAGAGCACAGCTGGCTCGCACGCGCGATGTGTGAATACGATCTGTTAGGGTTTCAGGCCGAAACGGACCGCTCAAACTTCGGCCGCTATCTCGTCGACAGTTGCGGCGCGGAAGAGCGTGCGGGGTCTGTGTATTCTGTGTTTGGGCGTACAGTACAACTCGGCGTTTATCCCATCGGAATTGACGCCGAGGCCTTCGAAGCCGCGACGGGCAGCGCCGAAGCAAAGGATGCGGCGACGCGCATAGGAAAGTTCCTGGACGGACGATCTCTCATTCTCGGTGTGGACCGGATGGATTATTCCAAGGGCCTGCCACAACGCTTTGCGGCGGTCGGCGAATTCTTTGACAATAATCCCGATCTGCATGGGAAAGTTTCCGTCACCCAGATCGCCACGCCGTCCCGAACCAAAGTGGATGAATATCGGGATTTGCGCCTCGAGCTCGACCAGCTGGCCGGGCGGATCAATGGCGATTACGGCGATCTCGACTGGATACCCCTGCGCTATCTGGCTCGGTCATACACGCGGAACGAGCTCGCAGGGCTTTACCGGATCGCACGCGTCGGCCTGGTCACACCACTGCGCGACGGCATGAACCTCGTGGCCAAGGAATTCGTCATGGCTCAGCCGGAGGACGACCCCGGCGTCCTGATCCTGTCGGAATTCGCCGGGGCGGCCGAACAGCTGCGCGCCGCGCTGATCGTAAACCCGCACGACCATTCGACCCTGGCAGAAACGATCCGGATCGCCCTGACCATGCCGCTTGAAGAACGTCAGGCCCGCTGGCATGCGCTGCGCAAAGTCGTTATGGAGCAGGACATCGCCTGGTGGCGGCAATCCTTCCTGAACGATCTTTTGCCAACGTCATAGACAGACCGCGACCCCGGCTTCCTCCTAATTTGGACCTGCATGTCTCTACCCCGCCTCGATACCCGTACCGCTTTGTTCCTGGATTTCGACGGAACCCTCGCGCCAATTCAATCAGATCCGGACACCGTGTATCTGGACGATGAAGGCATGGGCCTGCTTCGCGCCATCAGCCGCCAACTTGGCGGCGCATTAGCGATCATCAGTGGACGGGATATTCGCGACCTTGCCGCACGCATTCCATCCGACTTCTGGCGTGCGGGCGGACACGGCGCGGACATTTGCGCGCCAGAAACGGACCCACCGCACGAACTACCCGGCGCGCCCAAAGCTCTCGTCGCCGCTGCACAGGCGCTTTGCCAACAGTTTGGCGGGACGCGCTTAGAGCAAAAAGGCCCCATTCTCGCCCTGCACTATCGCGCTTCCCCCAAGGTTGAAGAATCGCTCAAAGCGGCCGTCAGTAACCTAGCGGTTGAGGCGCAGGGATACGAAGTCCAGCACGGCAAGATGGTTCTGGAAATACGCCCAGAGGGCGTCCACAAAGGCGTTGCAGTCCGCCAGTTGATGACGCGCGTACCCTTCGCCGGTCGCACGCCCGTCATGGTAGGTGATGATACGACGGATGAGGACGCCATGGCGGTCTGCCTCGAATTGGGCGGCAGCGCCGTGCGTGTTGGCAGCGGGGTAAGCCTAGCCCCTCACAGGGTAGACGATACCCAGGCCGTGTGGACATGGTTGAAGGAAGAATTGGCATGAGCAGTCTGGAACTCGGCATCATCGGCAACGGGACGATTGCGGCCCTCGTCAGCAAGCTGGGCGAAATCAACTGGCTCTGCCTGCCGCGCCTCGACGGGGAGCCTGTTTTCAACAGCCTCCTGGGCGGACAGGGGCGTTTCGCAGTCGAACTGGCCGGTCAGTATGCCGCCAGCCATACCTACCATCGCAATACGGCGATCCTTGAGACGCTTCTTGAGGCCGAGGATGGCTCTGCAGTCCGGATCACTGATTTTGCACCACGATTTGAAGACCGTGGCCGGATGTTTCGTCCGACAAGCCTCGTCAGGCGTATCACACCGCTGCGCGGGATGCCGCGGATCAGGCTGGTACTGAACGGCGAGACGGGACGCGGCGCTACAGCGATGCCAACGCGCCGCGGGGTCTCACACATCCGGTTCCTCGACGATGAGGCCGGCTTCCGCGTCACGACAGACGCGCCGATTGCCTACATCATACAGGGCTCTGAGTTTGTCCTGGACGGGGAATTGAATTTTATTCTTGGTCCGGACGAATCCCTGTCTGAAACACCCGGAAATCTCGCAGCAGACTGGCAGACGCGCACCGAAAAGCACTGGCGTGAATGGTCGCGCCGCCTCGCCACACCGCCGGAATGGCAGGAGGCCGTCATCCGGGCTGCCATCACGCTCAAGCTTTGCGTCTATGAGGAAACTGGCGGGATTGTCGCGGCCCTGACGACCAGCATCCCCGAACACGCCGACTCCATCCGCAACTGGGATTATCGTTTCTGCTGGCTACGCGACGCCTATTTCAGTGTCACGGCTTTGAACCGTCTTTCTGCCATGGGCACACTGGAGAAGTACCTCGCTTTCTTACGTAATACCGTCACCCGCACACGGGGCGGGCATATCCAGCCGGTCTATGGTATTTCACTGGAAGAGCAGCTCACGGAGGATATTCCCGGTCACCTGCCCGGTTATCGCGGCATGGGCCCGGTTCGGTTCGGGAACCAGGCCGCCGAACATATTCAACATGACGTGTACGGCCATGTTGTCCTCGGCGCCGCCCAGGCTTTCATGGACGAACGGCTGCACAAGAAGGCCGGCCCCCTCGAATTTGAACAATTCGAGGCCGTCGGCGAACGCGCCTTCGCTGTTTACAACACACCGGACGCTGGCATTTGGGAATATCGCGGCCGTGAAGCCGTGCACACTTCGTCCGCCATCATGTGCTGGGCCGCATGCGACAGGCTCGCGCGCATCGCATCAGTGCTGCTACTGGAAGATCGCCAAACCTATTGGACAAAGCGCGCTGATATCATGCGCGAGGATATCCTGGCGCAGGCCTGGAATGAAAAGCGCGGCGCCTTCACTGGCGCCTTTGGCGGCGACGCATTGGATGCGTCGGTCTTGCTCATGGCCGAGATCGGTTTCATCGATCCGATGGACCCGAGATACATCGCCACTGTCGAGCGGGTTGATGCCGAACTGCGCGAAGGGCATCATGTCTATCGCTACCGGATCGAGGACGATTTCGGCCTGCCGAAAACCGCCTTCACCGCTTGCACCTTCTGGCATATCGACGCGCTCGTGCGCATAGGGCAGAAAGAGAAGGCGCGCGAGATGTTCGAGGCGGTCCTCGCCCGGCGCACACGGCTTGGTTTGTTGTCGGAAGATGTCGACACCCAAACCGGCGAGCTCTGGGGTAACTTTCCGCAGACCTATTCGATGGTGGGTATCATCAACGCCGCCGCAAGGCTGAGCAAGAGTTGGGACGAAGCCGCCTGACGCACCGAAAAAGCCAGCGATGGAAAAACATTCGCAGACCGGTTCTCGCCCCTTTAACAAAAAAAAGTGCCCCGGCTGTGAAGCAGGGGCACTTGAATTCAATACGTAGGCGGATCAGGCGCCAGCGCGTTCCGGGCGATGGGCGCGGGGCTGCTTGTTGCCGCCGGGACCACCGCGGCGCGGGCCGCCGCCACCTGGCTTACCGCCACCACCAGACGCGTTGCCGCGGCGTGCGAAGCCGCCGCCTGCACGGTCTGACGACTCACGGCGCTCGCCCGAAGGCTGGGCACTGCGCTTGCGCTCACCGCCCTGATCTTCGCGCGGCCGTCGCGATTCATTCCGCTGGCCGGACTGGCCCGACTGGCCGCCGCGGCGGCCCTGCTGCGGACGGCGCGCATTGCTGGCGCCGCTCATGTCATCCGGCGAATCGGCTGGGCGCGGCGCGAGTTTAGAACCGAGCAGCTTTTCGATGGCGCGCAGATATTCCCGCTCGGCCTTTGACACGAACGAGATCGCGATGCCGGACTGGCCGGCACGCGCCGTGCGTCCGATACGGTGGACATAGGATTCGGGCACGTTCGGCAGCTCGAAATTCACTACCAGTTGCACACCATCAATATCGAGACCGCGCGCGGCAATGTCGGTTGCCACCAGCACCCGCATCTCACCGGACTTGAATGCCTCAAGCGCCTTTTCGCGCTGGTTCTGGCTCTTGTTGCCGTGGATAGCGACCGAGTCGATATCCGCATTGGCGAGACGGCGCACGACTGCGTCCGCCCCATGTTTCGTCCGCACAAAGACGAGCGCAGTGCGAAGGTCGGGAGTGCGGATCGTCTCGATCAGAAGCGCCTGTTTTTCGGACTGCTCAACGAAGCAGATGCGCTGCTCAACCTTTTCAGCCGTGCTGGACGGCGGAGCCACCGACACTTCAGCCGGGTTTGTCAGATACTGCGCGGCAAGGCCCTGAACGGTCTTCGGCATGGTGGCCGAGAAGAACAGCGTCTGGCGTTTGGTGGGCAACTGCTTGGCGATCGCGCGCAGGGCGTGAATGAAGCCGAGGTCGAGCATCTGGTCAGCCTCGTCAAGGACGAGCACTTCGACGTCCTGCAGGGAGACTGCACGCTGCTCCATCAGGTCGAGCAGACGGCCCGGCGTGGCAACGAGGACGTGCGCGCCGCGCTCCAGCTTCCGGATCTGGGGGCCAATCTTGGCGCCGCCGCAAACCATTACGACACGCAGTCCCTGGCCGGCGGCATAGGTTTCAAATGAAGCGGCGATCTGTCCGGCGAGTTCACGCGTCGGGGCAAGCACGAGGGCGCGGGTCCCACGCACAGGCGCGGGCCGCGAATTGCGCGACAGGCGGTCGAGAATAGGGGCGGCGAAGGCAAGTGTCTTGCCGGTGCCCGTCTGGGCAAGGCCCAGCACGTCGCGGCCCGACTGGATCAGCGGGATCGCGCCCGCCTGGATCGGCGTCGGGGTCGTATAGCCAGCCTCAATGAGGGCGCGCTCGAGGCGGTCCGAGAAGCTGAAGGATTGGAAACTGGTCATGATTACTTTCAGAAATACTGTGCGCCCGGCGCGGTTCAACGCGCGCGGGTGGCGGGATTCGAACGACCCGCGTGAAGAAGGGCGCTTAGGAGATAAAGCTGCGTCTGTAAGGAGGGCCTCGGTTCGACGGAAGCACCGCCGTGCCAGCTCACGCTGTCCCTGCAAGGCAACCGAAATTGCCCAGACAATCGTGCACATGGCCCGTTAGCATCAGAAAGTCAAAGGATATTTCATTGATGCCTTTAGGATCTGCCTTCCGGCTCGCGGGCGGGTGCTTTGGGACAGTTAAATCTCGCGCCCGAGAACCAGGCCGCGACGAAATAAGATGTTGATACTTTCCGGGCCTCAGAATACAAACGTTTGGTATTTACTGCATTCGCTCACATGGGTGCATGAAAGTCGGAAGCGGACTTAAAAGTCTGAACAAACAGGCCGCAGTCTCAAGCGGCTCGCGATCCGGCATGAGGAGGGAGAGGTCATGATGCAGCGTTCTCGCCGGCCGATTCCGGTCGCCCCGCTCCGTTCAGACGGAATGATCGCGGCTGAGTTGGCCGTGTTGGCAACCTACTCACCCCATTCTGTCCCCCTCGCGAAGGCGCTTGCCGCATGAAATCTGTCCTCTCTTCCCTGACATCGCTGTCCCTACTCACAGGCATACTTCTGACCTCTGCCTGCACGGTGGACACCCAGCCACCACCGGCGGCGCCCCCCCAGAGCGCAGACTGTACCCGGTTGAGTGCGGGTGCGCAGGTTTTCCTCGACGACCTGATTGCCGACATGCTGGACCCGGCGAGCAGTTTCAGCCACCTGCCCTATCTCGGAGAGCCTGAGATGCAGGAGGTGCGGGCCCGGGACGCAGAAAAGCTCCGCACAGATTGGGGTAATTTGTGTCAGTATAAAAACGATAATGACTCCGTGAAACAGGGTCCGGCGCCCCGCGCCGTCTTTGTCGGCGACTCGATTACCGAGTTCTGGAGCATCGGCGACGGGGAATTGTTCGGACCAGGCATGGTCAACCGGGGAATCAGCGGGCAGACATCATCCCAGATGCTCGTCCGCTTCTGGCCGGACGTCATCGATCTGGCGCCGGAAGCCGTTCATATCATGGCGGGCACGAACGATCTCGCCGAGAATACCGGACCTGTGACCGATGAGGCCTACAAGAACAATATCCGGGCGATGGTAACCCTCGCACAGAGCCATGACATCGCCATTGTTCTTGCCAGCATTCCGCCAGCTGGATCGTTTGGATGGCGCCCAGACCTGGAGCCGCCGAAAAGAATAGAAACATTAAATCAATGGCTTGAAGCGTATGCCGCTGAGACAGGCTCCGTTTATGTCGACTATCATAGCCTTCTGTCTACGGATGGGAGTAGCATGTCCCAAGACCTGACCCATGACGGCGTTCACCCGCACCGGGACGGGTATGCAGCCATGAGACAGGCCGCCCAAACTGCGATCGAAGCGGCAATCCGCGATCAATAGACACGAACTCACGCACCCATTTTGCGGAACCACCCTCTGCTGGCTGACTATCCGGAGACAGACTTATGACCACCTCACGCCCTCGCCTTTCTGGCAAATGGCGCACGCTTGCGCCTATCGCGGCGAGCGCAGCCTTCCTCCTCTCGGCTTGCCAGTCCGTTCCACTGACACCGGAGCCCCCCACGCAAACGCACACCGAGCGATGGGTCGCCACCTGGGCGAGCAGCCCCTCGATCAGCATAGCTGGCGACAGCGCCCCACCCGGCATGCGGTCTCCGCAGCTTGAAGGCACAGTGCGCTATGTCATGCGTGTAAGCGCCGGCGGAGAGCGGGTTCGAATTGTGCTGGATGGCGGCTCGAGCATTTCGCGGCTGTCGATTGGCGCCGCGACTATCGCGCTCGCCAGCGGGGATGGAATCGATGTGCGCACGCTCCGCTCCCTGACGTTCTCAGGCCACCCCGACGTCCTATCGGTATCGGCAAGCGCGCCTGTCTGGAGTGACCCGGCCGACCTTTCCGTACCGGATGGCGGCGTTGTCGTTGTCAGCCTGTATCTGAGGGAACCTGTCAGGGCGGCCCCGGCCGACAAGCAGATGGTGGTCGAGATGGCAAAGGGCGCCAACCAGACACACGAGCCTGTTCTTGCTGGCGCAGAACGGTTCGTTGCCCGCCCGCTGGTCACCACAGTTCACGCGGACAATCCCGGCGTGAGCCGCGTGATCGTCGCCTTGGGTGATTCCATTACGGACGGCACCGGCAGTACTGACCCGCTCATGCGGGGCTGGCCGGATTATCTCGCCGCGCGCATGCACGCCGAGGGAATGACCCATGTCGCCATCGCCAATCACGGGATCGGCGGCAACCGCCTGCTCCAGGACAGCGTAGGCCGGAGCGCGCTGGCGCGGTTCGACCGCGACGTACTCGCCATGCCGGGCGTGACCGATGTGATCATCATGGCAGGCATCAATGATCTGGGGCTGAGTGGCCTCAGCCTGCCTTGGATGACCGAGCCCTTTCCTGTGCTCGGCGCCAAGGAGATCACTGCCGCCTATTCCCAGCTGATCGCCCGGGCGCGCGCCCATGGCATTCGCGCGATCGGTGCGACCCTCACGCCGGATCTGGGTACGCCGTTCCCCGGCTATGCCACCGAGGAAAAGGAAGTCATTCGCAACGAGATCAATGACTGGATCCGCAATAGCGGCGCGTTTGATGCCGTCATTGATTTCGACATGGCCGTGCGTGATCCTGAGAATCCTCAGTATCTCTCTGAGAAATATGATGTCGGGGACCGGCTTCATCCTTCGGACGCGGGATACAAGGCAATGGCCGAGGCGGTCGACCTGGACCTGTTCCGATAGACTGCGCCCGCGCTGCGCGTCAGCCTAGACCGCGCTTTTGACCGGAAATGATTTACAAACGTTTGCATAGTGCGTAGCTTGGCATTGAGAGGAAACTGGACATGACCGCATCTGATCGTGCTGCGCCCGCGACTGCGCCAATCGCAACCGGTAACTACACGCTGGTGACGGCGCTGACCTATTCCATGTTCTTCATGTTTGCCATGACCACGGACGCAGTTGGCGAGATCATTAATATCGCCAAGGTCGAGCTGACCCTTTCGAACACCCAGGCGAGCCTGTTCCATTGGGCCACAATGGTCGGTATTGCGCTCAGCGGCATGTTCCTTGGCTTTCTGGCCGACGCGTTGGGCCGCAAGAACGCGATAATTGTTGGTCTGACAATCTATGCGATCTCTTCAGCGGCCTTTTTCGGCTCCAGTTCCTTCATGTTTTATCTGGGCCTGCTGTTTGCCGGCGGCCTCGCGATCGGAATTTTCAAGACGGCCATTCTGGCGCTCATCGGCGACATCTCGACGTCTACTAGCAACCATACGCGGCGCATGAACGCCAGCGAGGGCTTTTTCGCGATCGGTGCGATCGTTGGCCCGTTGATGGTCGTGACGCTCGATGCCGCAGGGCTTTCCTGGCGCTGGCTTTATCTCTTCGCTGCCGCGATGTGCGTGGTAATGATCCTCGCATCTCTTCGAACAACCTTTCCGGTTCCCGCCCGCATGGTGGAGGCGCCGGACGCCAATTTTCTGAGCGCCATGCGCCTGATGCGCAACCGCTATGCGATGGGCTTCTCTACCGCAATTGCGCTTTATGTTGCCTGCGAAGTGGCCATCTTCGTCTGGGTGCCGACGCTGTTTGCAGGCTTCACGGGCACGCCTATCGCTATGGCCATCGCGGCCTATGCGGTGATGATCTTCTTCGTCCTGCGCGCGGTCGGCCGCTTTCTCGCACTCTGGATTCTCCAGATCTTCGATTGGAAGATCGTGATGGCGGCGTTCACCGGCGCGATCTTCCTGTGCTTCCTGCTGAGCACCCTCTTTGGGCGGGAAGTCGCCGTTTTCCTTCTGCCCTTGTCGGGTCTCTTCATGTCCATGATCTACCCGACCTTCAATTCGAAGGGCATCAGCTGCCTGCCGAAAGCCAAACATGGCGCAGCGGCCGGCCTGATCCTGTTCTTCACAGCAGTCTCGGCCGCCTTTGCCCCGCTCCTTATGGGCTATGTCAGCGATGCCTTCGGCAATGGCGACATGGCTATGGGGTTCCGCCTGGCCACCGTTTTCGCGGGGCTTCTGTTCGCCTTTGCGATCTACAACCTTATCGCCGATCCGGCCGGGGGCGCCCTCGCTGAGGCCGACTCCCGCGAGTATTGAGTATTTATAATGTCGCTTCAGAAAACGGCCCCGATTCCGCCGCCGTCGCCCCGCCGATTTGAGAATGGCATTGCCCATCCTGACCTCTGGCTATGGGATTCTTGGACGACCGAGCTGGACAGCACCGTTCATCTCTATTGCCTTGCCCTAAGCCGCCTGGATTCGGACGGGCAAGCGACGCGGCCGGATGATCGCAATGCCTATCCATTCCACATCCGGCATTTCATTTCGACCGACGCAGGCCAGACCTGGAAGGATGAAGGCGCGTTCCTGTCTCCCCAGAATATTGGAGATGGCGCTTTCGCCCGCAATGTCTGGAGCGGGGGCATTCTTGCGCGCAGCGGCGAAACCTGGATCTGCGGGTTTACCGGCATTCGCCATCATGGCGATGACAAGCCATTTCTGCAAACGATCTGCATTGGCCGGTCGCAGGACGGTTCCCAACTTGACGAACCGCCGCATGCGGCCCTGCTCTGCCCTCTGAAAGATTATGACCTCATTCGCGCAGCTGGCTATTATCTCCCTGAGAGAGACATGCTCGGGGCCGCAGAGGGTGAAGAGGGAGGACCGATCCTTGCGTGGCGCGACCCTTTCATCGTGGAGGCCGCTGATGGAGAGCTTGAAGTAATCTGGTCAGCCAAAATCTCGCCTACACGCAGCGCCGTTGCCCATGCAACAGTGCGCCAAGAGGGCGGCGTCTTCGAAATCGAAGCGCTAAATCCGCCGATCACGCTACCTGATGACCACAGCTTTACTCAGGCCGAAGTGCCAAAACTCCACTTCGACCTGAAGCATGGCAAATGGCTTCTGCTCATCTCGGCCTGCGACAGGCTGGATGAAGCCCAACCCGCAGACGAAGTAACAAAAGTGCTCCGGCTCTACAAGTCAGACTCTCTGCGCGGCCCCTGGACCGGCGCATTCAGGGGTGGCAGCTCGCTCATTAGCGGCGCCGATTTCTTGTTCGGCGCAAGCATCCTGCACGCCGATGTCGGCGCTGGCCAAGTCAGCCTGATCGCACCTTATACAGAATATGCCCCTGAGCACCGCCAGCTGACCTTTGCACCGCCCATCATCATCGAGCTGCCGCGAGAGAATGCAGAATCGCTTACAGGAATGCGGCACAAATCGCGTTGACGCGCGCGCCTCAACTGGAGCTGCGTTCGATCAGCTCCGTTCTGGTGAACCGCGAGGAGACCTTCTCGCCCTCCAGCTTCGCTAGAAGTAGTTCGACCAGCAAGCGCCCGCCCTCAGGTATACTCTGCGAAATCGTCGTCAGGGGCGGCGTCATCATCGATGATTGGCCGATATTATCATAACCGACTATGCGAACGTCACCTGGAATACCAAGGCCCTCAGCGACCAGCGCATGAATCGCAGAGTTGGCCAGGAGGTCTGAACTGGCGAAGACGCCGTCGATCTTGTTGCCGGCGCGGATAAAGTCCAGCACCTGGTCATAGGTTGTTCGTCCACCGAAATTCATTCGCAGCAGGTACGCAGGATCATGTGACAGCCCCGCATCGCGATGCGCTTTCAGGAAGCCTTCATAACGAAGTTTCACTTCCGGCAGGTCAGGATCGCCGAGGAAAAGCAGCTTCCTGGCACCGCGGCTGAACAGATGCGTTGTTGCGAGGTGGCCACCTTTCGCATTGTCGCTTCCGACCGTGGTGTATTTTGCGCCCTTCATGCGAGCGCCCCAGACGACAAAATTGGTGTGAACCTCAGCCAGTTCATTCAGCCGGTCCGCCCGCGCTGCCTGACCTATGACAATGAGGCCGTCCGCCCGGCCCGTATTCAAAAGCCGCTGCTCTGCGACCTGCCTGGCGTTTCGCGGAACCGTAACAATGAGGTCGTAATCGAGATCAGCCGCTGATTGCGAGACCGCACCGACCATTTCAAGGAAAAACGGGTCAGACATGGTCTGCTCGGTTTCAGGGTCCAGCGGGATTACCATGCCGATCGCGCGCGCAGACTTCCGCCGGAGATTGCTCGCAGGGGCGTTCACGGCATAGCCAATCTCGCTGGCGATCCGCTGGATCCGGCGGCGGGTGCTTTCCTTAACGACGGGGCTGTCATTCAATGCGCGCGATACGGTCGAGATGTCGACCCGCGCGATCTTGGCCAGCTCCAACATCGTCACTTTCTTGTTCATTCGGGCCTTCCGTCAGAATTTTACTCAGATGCGAGGCTGTAATGTCCCGCCGGGCAAGTCACTTGAATTGAGGGGGGCGCAATTCCGCTTGGGACACGCCAACTCAACTTGATTACTCAGACTTGATCCCCGACAAGAACTTATCACGAACCGAAGCCCGGCCAAGACCGGGTTTGAATGATATACAACGCCAACTACTCCATTTCCCTGAATCTTTTGTATTTTACTGAATAATGCAAACGTTTGCATACCGCTGAAGCTGATGTAGAGTAGCTCGATGCGATGCCACCCAAGACCCGGCTAAGGTCAACAAGCCGTTGATTGTGGCGAGCTATGACAAGCTGGACAGGCCAATCATCAGCACGACAATGCCCTGAAACCATACGACAAAACGATTGAGGAAGCCCCAATGAGACCACTGATGCCACTTGGCGGCATACTGACCCGCGCGTTTCTGGCAAGCGCCGCCTTGCTCTGCACCCCAAGTCTGACTGCCTGCGCGCAGTCCCCTGGCCAACCGCCCAATCCAGTCACCGTTGAGGCCGATGGTACAGTGCATGTGCCGGCAATGGCTGTGCCCGTCTCGGAATATCTCAGCCCGGAGGGCAAGGCTTATCTGATCGATCACCTGCTGACGATGCAGAACCCGGAATTGCTTCAGGAAGTCGAGGGCCTTGGCGGGCCGCTGTTCCTGCAGGCCTATATCGATCGGCAAAAGGAACTCTTCGACGTCGACAGGCGGGATACTGAGATCGCCGGCGTGCGTGTCTATGACTACACACCCGCTGGCGGTGTTGCGCCCGAGCATGAAAACCGCGTGCTGATCAACCTGCATGGCGGCGGCTTCATCACTTGCTGGCCGGCCTGCGCAGAGCTCGAATCCATGCCACTGGCGGCGCTGGGCGGCTTTCGTGTTGTCGCGGTCGATTACCGCCAGGCGCCAGAGCACAAGTTTCCTGCCGCCAGTGAAGACGTTGCGGCCGTCTATAGCGAATTGTTGAAAGAATATCCGGCAGAGAATATCGGCATTTTTGGCTGTTCCGCGGGCGGCATGCTGACCGGCATGTCGCTGGCCTGGTTCCAAAAACATGGCTTGCCGACGCCGGGCGCCGCCGGAATCTACTGTGCTGGCTCCGCTGCCCCGATCAATGGGTTTGGCGGCGACGCCAATTTCACCGCGACGGCGATCGGTGAAGCGCGGTTCATTGCCCTGCCCCCAAAGGAAGAAGATCCTGACGCGCCCAAGCGCTCGCGCATGCCCTATCTTTCAGAAGCAGACCCTTATGACCCCCTCGTCGCTCCTGCGGAGTCGGACGAAGTGCTCGCAAACTTTCCGCCCACACAGTTCATCACCGGCACGCGCAGCTTCGAATTGAGCTCTGCCGTATATACGCACAGCCGGCTTGTGAAGCTGGGCGTAAAAGCGGATCTGCATGTCTGGGAGGGAATGTTCCACGGCTTCTACAGCAACCCAGACGTCCCGGAATCTCAGGATGCCTACAAGGTCATGATCGATTTCTTCAACACGCATCTGGGAAAATGAGCCACCGGTAGACTGGACCAACCCGAGTAAAGCGGAGCAAGAAAATGGATGCCAACCTGCTTATCGCCGGCGTCGAGCTGGGCGGAACGAAGTCCATCGCACTCATTGCGAAGGGAACGCAGATCCTTGACCAAGTCTCCATTCCAACAACCACACCGGATGAAACACTCGCGCGACTATGTGAGCATCTGGAGCGCTGGTATCAGGCGGAGGCTTTCGAAGCACTGGGGATTGCGTCTTTTGGACCGCTTCAGCTGCTGCGGAGCGATGCCAATTTCGGCGCGATGCTCCCCACGCCAAAGCCGAACTGGACCGGCGCCCAGGTCGCGGCCACGCTGACGGCCCCGTTCAACTGCCCCTGGACGATTGATACGGATGTAAACGGCGCGGCCCTGGCGGAGTATCGTTGGGGCGCTGGCGCCGGCTGCAACAGTGTGTGCTACATCACCATCGGGACAGGGCTTGGCGGCGGCCTCGTAATCAATGGAGAACCCGTTCACGGCGCCATGCATCCAGAGCTTGGTCATATCCGTATTCGCCGGGCAGCAGGAGATGTTTTCCCCGGCGCTTGTCCATGCCATAGCGACTGCATCGAAGGTCTCGTATCGGGTCCTGCGCTGACCAAACGTTTCGGAATGCCCGCGTCCGCGGTGGAAGATACCCATCCGGCTTGGGATCACGTCGCCGACGACCTTTCAGAACTTATCTGCATTATCCTGCTGACCGTTTCGGCCCAACGCATCCTCATCGGTGGCGGCGTCAGCGGCGCCCGTCCCTTCCTTCTGTCTATGGTGCGCGAACGCGTCATCGGGCGCCTGGGGGGCTACCTGCCCTTCGCCAATGCGGGAACGATAGACGAGATCATCAAGGCACCTGCCCTTGGCGACCGGGCCGGGCCCCTTGGCGCGGTGGCACTGGCATTCTCAGCGTTGGGACGCTGACATCGCCATCAGCGAGTTGCCGGGATACCGCTTCTCTGCTGCAACAAACAATGCCGGACGGAGTGTTTGATGCTCCATCCGGCATTCTATTCGACTACGGATTTGTACTCAGCTCACTGAAGCCTACCGTGTCTCGTCAATCAGGTCGATCAAGCCATCGACGATCGCTGTTTCGGCGCAACCCGGCTTGAGGCGGGCCGAGACAACTTCGAATGTGTGCTGACCGTAAGCTGCATCATTCGGGATGTAGCCGGCTCTAGAAGCGCCGTTGGTCAGAGACGTAAGCAGCGAATTCTTCAGCGGCGATTCGCTCTTGAAGCGCTGTGCAATGAGCGTGAACATCTCGGAATCCAC
>JBKBVT010000001.1:0-55209 GCA_046289305.1 Hyphomonas sp.
TCGTGTGTCCACAAAACCGGCAGCAGCTCAGGGAGCGATCGCCATTGCACGTCTGCTCGACGCGATCGCGGAGCTTCAGACTAGACGGGAACATGATGTACCGCTGCCATCTGAAAAGCAGGATTAGACGCGTGAACGCCAGAGCGCTTGCCACGAGGCTCCTTGGGGACAGCAACTCGGCGACTTGCGCAGCGATATGAAGGACTTCGGCCCCTCTTGCTTCCACAGTGCTTCCACGGGTGTTGGAAACGCAAACGCCGCCCCGGAGGGCGGCGCTTAAGCGTTTGATAACGCGTAATGTTTTGGTTGCGAGGACAGGATTTGAACCTGTGACCTTCAGGTTATGAGCCTATGAACCCAGAATTACACTAATCGTTATAAATCAGCATCTTAGCGCACAAGCCTTTGAAATCACAAAGTCAGATGGGCGTCGTTTGGTGACGACGAACGGATTTCAAAGGATTGTCGTGGGTCCGAACGGGGCAGAACTGCATACTCAGGTTGAGGTGGCGTTGAGGTGAGTGGGTTTCGCGGCACAAGAGAACCATCAAGTTAACTCGTAATGGGTGCCACTTGCCAAAAGCAGTAAGCTTACTGCGCATTAGTCAGCGCATGCCGTATAGCTGCAGAAAATGGCAGGCTAAGTGCCTTCTGAGTTTCCTCCTCCAAGAACTCTCGCCATCCGCATTCGTTGTCCGGATCCCCAGCAGCGAATTCGGCAATCTCTTCTACTGTATGCCAATGGCCAAGCACCGCAGCACGTCGCATCTCGCGTAAGCGACCATTTTTCGAGTCAAGGTTGAAAATACGGAGTGTCGCCTCAGCACGAAGCTGCGCGGCATCGTTCAGCCCTTTACGAGTTGCGATCGTACCATCTCTAACAAAGATGAAGAAATCATCCGGATTCTCGACATCTGCCTTAATAAGGCACGCTGGGTCGTATACCCCACAGCTGTCTTTGTGCTTTCCACATGACTCCTGATTGTTGCAAGATCCAAACAGATTGCCCCACTCAAACGTACCCGCCGTATACCTCGACCTTTGTCGAAAATGCTCAATATGCCTCTCGTTCGTGAAAGTCTCACACTCGCAGTAGGCACACCGATCACCCTGCATGATGACAAGAGCATTCCAAAGCTCAGCTCTATCGGCCTCCAACAAATCTCCCCATGAGTCTCTCCCATGAACAAATCTCGACAGACAAAGTGGTGCAGGGCCACGCTGCAAATTTCGCATCGCGCCAGCCTTTATTCTGAAGGGTCAATTTGCTTAGATGGCAAACGGCGCTTAAAGTCCTGCACACGAGCCAGCCGGTCGCACTCAAGAATAAGAGGGTGCTGAGAACCAAAATGCTTCTCCAGAGCGGCGCGATCAGCCTTTCCGATATCACCCTCATGCAGTCCTTGCTGAATAAGCGCCATGTAAGAACTTAAGAGGCGAGAAATCTCGATATCTGGAACCGGGTCAACATTGAATATCAAACTCAAGACGTTTGAACTCGCTGTGCCTTCAACCTCTTGCTGTGGTGTTACCGCGAGAAATCTTCGGTGAAGAGTATCCCGATCCACTTCCGAAACAATTACTCGAATTGATTCTGCAGGAACCGTTGAGACAACTTGTGGACTGTGTGTTGTGACAATGAATTGAATGCTCGGAAAAGCATCTCGCAAAGCCGTAAGAATTTTCTGTTGCCAAGCTGGATGCAGATGCAAGTCAACTTCATCAATCAAGACAATGCCTGGCGTCTTCTTTGGTGCTGCCTCATGAAGGTAGCCATTCAATCGAACACAGCGAAGCGCCAAATCCGCCACCAAAGAAATCACAGCCCGCACCCCATCGCTCAGCATGCTTACGGGCAACGCGCCGTGATCTGGATGTGACATCGCTAGTTCTTCAAAGACCAAGCTATAGTGAAAATTGTTCCAACCCTCCTCCGACAGTACGAAGTTGACAGCCTCGCTTATCCCCTTGAGTCGGAGATCTAGAAGTCCAGCTTCGTAGCCTGACTGTGACCGCTGCTGGATCGCGGCATATGTGGCCTTGCGAAGCCACAGCTGGATCTGCGAGTAGTTGGAAGATGATGAAAGGCAATCCTCGTAACCTGCCATTCTGCTTTCAGATAAGACAGCTTTGGCAGAAGTAATCTTATGAGTAACCCACAGGCGCCGCGAACTATAGTAGCAAACCACAGGAAGCAGTACCGTTTCGCCAACGCGAACCGACGAAACCAGATCTCCCCCAAAATTTGCCAAAGGCACGGCTTCTTTTGTGGTAGTGCGCCCTTTTGGGCCATTTAGAGCCCGTTGCCAAATCAGATTTGGGTCGGACATTTCCGCGTCAATCAACACTGGAAATATTTGCTCATTCTCAAATCCAGCACCTACCCGCTTATATCTGGCATCGCTTCGGTCAATGTGTTTTGATTTTCCATCATCAAAAGCTCCGACGAATGGGCCAAGAGCAGCAGCGATTGCCTCCAAGATGGTCGTCTTGCCCTGGCCATTTCGAGCGGCGATTACGGTCAAGCTTGATTGAAAATCAATTTCGAAGGAGTCGAAGCGCCTGTAGTTTGTAAGGTGCAGTCTTTGCAGCTTCATGTACTCACCTCCCCTTTGCCGGTAGCATTGCCATAGAAATCAACATTCTACAACTCACTGTCATCCGCGTTGGCATCGCCATGTATTGGTCGTATCGCGCAACTGTCGAGAGAGGCTACGATAGCAAGCGCCCACCGGAACGCCCCTCCCCTCCCCAATTCCGGTCTCCGCCTGCATTCCGGTCCCTTCGGCATGCTTTGCTTGATAGAGGCGCGAATCCACGCCTCATGTCGGACGAGCGAAGGAGTGCGATCCATGGTCAACAGGCTGAAACTGAATGAGAAAACCGTCCGGGAGGCCGAGAACCTGGGGCGGGACTACCAGATCTTCGACACGGACGTGCGCGGATTTTCGATCACCATCTACCCCTCCGGCAACCGAGCCTTCACCCTCGACTACCGGATCGCAGGGCGGCAGCGCCGGATGACCATCGGGCGCTGGCCTGAATGGAACACCGTGGCCGCGCGCGAACGGGCCAAGGAACTACGACGCGACATTGATGAAGGGATTGATCCCCTCAGCCTGCGGGAGACGTCGCGCGAGGCTCCGCGGGTCAACGACATGATCACGCGCTATCTGGCGGAGCACACGCCGCACCTCGCCGCCCGCAATGCTGCCGACCAGCACACCATCATGCACAAGCTGGTGGCGCCCGATTGGGGGAAGAAGCTGGTGACCGAGATCACCAAGGCCGATGTGGAAAAGCTGCTGACCAAGATCGCCGCCGGTCGTGCCCGGCCATCAAAGACCAAACCCAACAATCGGGCGCGCAAGCTGCAGGGGACGAAGCCCACGCCGGTACGCGCCAACCGGGTCGGCGAGGCGCTGCGCAAGATGTTCACGCTGGCCATCGGCTGGGGCATGCGCACCGACAATCCCGCCAGCGGATTCCGCCGCCGGATCGAAAACGAACGCGAACGCTTCCTGACGCCAGAGGAGATCGGTCGACTGGCCAAGGCGCTGGACGCGGCCAAGGATCAGCGCGCAGCCGGGATCATCCGGCTCTGCATGCTGACAGGCGCGCGGTCGGGCGAGGTGCGTCAGGCGCGGTTTGAACAGTTCAACCTCGATCTTGGTAGCTGGTCAAAACCTGCCGCGACCACCAAACAGCGCAAGATCCATCGCATCCCGATCTCGGCTGATGTGGCCGCCATCGTGCGCCAGCGCGCCCTGCTGGTGCCGCGCGGCAATCAGTGGCTGTTCCCCGGCGACACGCCCGGCCAGCCGGTCAAGGAAATCCGCCGGTTCTGGATCGGGATCCAGACCGAGGCCAAGCTGCCCGACGTCCGGATCCACGACCTGCGCCACACCTTTGCATCGTTGCTGGTCAGCGGCGGGGCCTCACTGGAGATGATCGGCAAGCTTCTGGGCCACACGCAGATGCAGACGACCCAGCGTTATGCCCACCTGATGGACTCGCCGCTGCGCGACGGGGTCAACGCCGTCGCCAGCATCTTCCGGCCCCGCCCGCAGCTGGTGCACGACGCCGATCAGGAACAGAAGAGCGCCTGATGACAGGATTGGCGTCAATCACTCCCGTTCGCGCAGCGCCCGCCAGATCGGCGCGACCTTCTTACGCGTCGTGCTTTCCTCCGGAATCTCGCCTGTGGGCGAGTTCTGGGCAAACCAGTCCTGCACCTCGGCGATCAGTTCAGCCTGAGTGGCAGGCACACCTTGATCGTTGATCCGGCGAAACAGCATGATGTTCATGCCCTCCCAATCGTAGCGCGGCGCGGACCCTGTTGACCCGGCGGGGCGGCGCAGCAGGTCGCGCTCGTCTTCGAACTTCTGCACCTCCTCGGCCAGAAGCATTAGATCGGTGATCTTGATCACCACCCCGTCTGCCGGTTCGGTGATGTACTGCCAATCGGTGCTGCCCTGCGACCGGATGCGGAACACCCGGCATTCCTCTTCGCTCGGGCCATGACGGCGGAACATCCGCATCATGTCGGCGGCGCTGACCACCACAATGCCCGCCACCGGCTGCTTGCCGCAGATCACCGATGCGATACTGGTGACCAGCGTCAGATGTTCGGCCGCGGCCCATCCCGCCAGGTCGGCAGCGGCACAACCCCAACGGGCGGATGTTTCGGTCAGGGAATAGAAGACTCTCGGCGGCAGGCTCATGGTTCGTGCATCCTTACTTCATGTAGCGACACCCGGGTCAGCATCGGGCATGGCAGGGATCGCGTTCCCGACCAGCGGTTTGCCAGCAGGCCCGCTGTCCAGGAACACGTCTCAAGGTGTCTTCAAACAGACATGTCTGGAGATCCGGGTGAAAACACCTCAGTGATCGGAAACACGCACAGGTAGAATCGGCTTGAGCTGACCACAGCAAGTCAATCGCCTTTTAGGCGAATTGTCTTTAGGCTCCCTGTCAGGTTCGGTCAGGGATAAACAATGGATAACAAACGTCTGGGCAAGGCCCTCGACATCATGCGACTGGCGGAAGAGGCAGCGGCCCGGCCTGACGGGATCAGCCTAGTGCAGATCGTGGATACCTTTGGCGTGACCCTGCGCACCGCCCAGCGAATGTCCCGCGCGCTGGAGGAAGCGTTCCCGATGGTGCAGACACGCACCGACAAGGAACGGCGCAAGTGGTGGCAGCTGCCCGACAGCCGTCTGCTGCACATGCAAGGCATTCGCGACAGCGAATTGTCAGCGCTGGAAATGGGGATCCGTCGTGCGGAACGTGATGGGGCCGCCACCGAGGTTGCTGCGCTGACCACACTTCGAAATCGCCTCCTCGGGACGATGCCTCCGACCTTTGCCCGCCGCGCCGAGGTGGATGCCGAGGCATTGCTGGAAGCCCGCGGTCACGCTTGCCGTCCGGGGCCCCGCGCGCTGTATTCAGCGCTTGTCCTTGGCGCGATCGACAACGCACTGAAGGGCCCGTTCACGATGCAGATCGACTATGCCGGTGCGCAGGACGCCATGCCCCGGTCACGTGCGGTCGAACCCTACGGCGTTCTGTTCGGGATGCGCGGCTATCTGATCGCCCGTGAGATCGACAACGGCGGCAAGTATCGGCATTTCCGGTTGGACAGGATCAGCCGCGCCAGCCTGCTGCAGGATTCCTTCGTGCGGGATCCTGACTTCGATCTTGGCAAGCACGCCGCCCAAGCCTTCGGGTCGTTCCATTCGGAGGCGGAGTACGGGCCGGTGGAGTGGCGGTTTGCACCATCAGCCGCCGATGTCGCGCGGACCTTCATCTTCCATCCCGACCAGCAGGTTCAGGACGAGGCCGACGGCAGTCTGATCGTCCGATTCACCGCTGGTGGTTGGCTGGAGATGGCGTGGCACCTCTATCAATGGGGTGATGGGGTCGAGGTTATCACCCCGCCGCAACTGCGCATCCTCGTCGAGGCCCACCGGCGCAGTGATTTCCCTTCCCTGCCCTGACACCGGCATGCACGTCCTGTCCCGCGCCGCCCGGTCTGCGTCGCGCGCTGCTGCTGAAATCCGGCTGGCATAGTTGCCATCCACGATCATCAGGCGCGATCTGGCACAGATGACCGGAAACGGCGGAACTGCACTGGGCGGCCTTTCCGATTCGCGTTCCGGTCCCGCGCCAAAACTCCAATGAAACAAGGACCGGAATTGTTCGCCTCGTCCCAATTCCGGTCTCTGCCTAGGTTCCGATCCTTCCCGTCTGCTTCGCTCGCACCGTCTCCGGCACCTGCCGGGATCTGGATGGGAGACCGTAATGCAGACCACAGCCCCTGCCCCGCAGGACCAACCCCTCAACCTGCTGGCTGACTGGATCAGCCGCGAGCAGCTGGCCGGTGAACTCGGTCTTGCCTGCGACACCCTCGCCCGCTGGGAGGCCCGTCAGCTTGGCCCGCCCTGCACGCGGATCGGCCGCAAGGTGCTTTACCGGCGCACCTCGGTCCAAGACTGGATCAGCGCGCAGGAACAGACCCGCCCGGCGCTGACACGGCGGGGGCGGAAATGAACCAGCTCCTGTCCCACCCGCCCGTTATCCCGACATCCACCACCGGCGACTGGATGCACGACCGTCTGACCGAGGCGCGCGGGGTCCTGGCCGACACCACCCAGCATCCGGAATCCTTGGTGATCCTCGCCGCACGTGTCGTCGTCGGCCAGACCGACGATGCCCGCGAATGTGGTGATGCCATCGAACTGTTGCGCCTGCTGGACCGGCGCCCATTGCATGCCATCGTCGCAGCCGCCTTCCCGAAGGAAGGTGCGGCATGAACCGGCGCAGCACCCCGGAGGCCGACGCCCAGCGCGCCGTTGTTCAGGCGTTGCGCTTCGCCCTGCCCCGCGATGCCATCGTTCATCACTGCGTCAATGAGGTAACCGAGTCCGGGCCCCGCGGGGCCAAGCGCCAGTCGATCCTGGTCGGCATGGGCGTCCATGCCGGATTTGCCGACCTGATCGTGATCTCCGGCGGCCGCGTACTGTTTCTGGAGGTCAAAAGCGAAACCGGCCGATTGCGCAAATCGCAGGAGGTGTTCCGCGACACCGTCTGCGCGCAAGGCTTTGGCTGGGCGCTGGTCCGGTCGGTTGACGACGCGCTGGGCGCGCTGGCGGATAACGGCTTCACCAGCCGCGCGCAGCTGGCAGTGCGGAGGGCCGCGCCATGAGTCATGACGCCACCAACTGGGCGATCCAGCGGCGCGGGTTGAAGCCGACGACCAAGATCGTGCTCTGGCACCTCTGTGATCGCTTCAACCCCGACTTCGGTTGCTTTCCGTCGCAAGATCGGTTGGCGCATGATTGCGAAATCAGCCGGTCCACTCTGAACGAACATCTCGACCGGCTTGAGGCGGAACAGCTGCTGCGGCGCGTGCCGCGCATCGATCCCGTCACGAAGCGCCAGCTGCCCACCCGCTACATCTTGGGGTTCGAGGAGGGCTTTGCACCACATGACCCCGAGCCATGTCCGGAAACCGGACACGGGTTTTTGCCCTTTGGCCATGATGCTGAAACTGCACCCGAAAACGCCACCATCCCTGTTGATCTGTCGGAGCCGCGTCCGGAAATCGCACACGGCAATCCGGAGGAACCTGTGTCCGGATTTTGCCCTGACCCGTGTCCGGAACATGCCCAAAGCCGTGTCCGGAATTCGGACACTAACCTTGTAAGAGAACCACTAAGTAAACCAGTAAAGGAGGAGGAGGACGCGCAAGCGCGCGAGGCCGATTTTGATCGGTTCTTCGCAGAACTGCTTGCGGCGCTAGGCTTCGCCGCCAACGCCACCCTGCCCGCCTGGTGGCAGGGCTGGCCAGCACGCACCCATGTTCGCAGCTGGATCGACGATATCGGTCTGTCGCGGAAAAGAATCATCGAGGTCGCTCTTGAGACACGGACCGATCATCCGAACCCACCCGATGGGCCCAAAGCGCTCGACCGGTTCATGGAACGTGCGGCCCAGCGCGATGCGCAGACGGCGATCGCAACCGCCAAAGGCCAGAAGGCCAAACGGCGGCGCAAGCGCGAAGACTCTCCCCGGCTCAGCGACGACGAAAAGGCCGCATTCTACGCCAATATGGTCAACGCCGACGGTTACCTGCCGGTCAGCGCGATCAACAACAGCATTCGGGATCTGATGCTGGTGCGCGGCCTCGTCACGCCCGAACGCCTCCGGCTGCGGGGAGTGCGATGACCCTGCAGCGACAAGTCGGCCGTACGGGCGGCACGAGATTGAAACGCGCGCTGGGCGTCCAAGCTGCGCTTGAGTGGGCATTCCGCGTGGAACAGGCGCAGCTGGAACTGCGCCCACCCACGGACGTGACCGAGGAAGGTTTCGGCTTCGGCCTCGAATACGTACTGCTGCAGCGCGCCATGCTTGGCTGCAAAGTGGATGGCGGGCAGCACAAAATGGGCAGTTACACCCACCCCGACGCCGAAGTGATTGCCGCCACCGTCGCTGGCATGCCCGACAGCCTCGGCGGCATCCGCATGGCGATACAGGTGGCCGAACTGGCGCGTGCTGGCATGACCCCGGACTGGATGCCGGGCGTCGTCCCGCGCTGTGTCCCGTTGGAAACCAAGAACAATCAGCATGGTGAGCGGGCGACAACCATCGTCGTCGGAACCGAACGGGTCAAGACGCGCGGCAAGTGGCGAACGGTCGATGTCCTAGCCTGCCCGGTCACCTGGCGGCCGCATTCGGAGCAGATCGCGTCCGCCCGGCGCGGCTATGGGGATTGGTGGCAGGCGCTGGATTGGGTCAGGGATGGGCTGCTGGCGGGTGGTATGTTGCGGGAGGTCGAGGTGACTGGAGCGATGCCGAAGGTGCGGCCGTGGAAGAAAATTCCTTGACGATAATGGCTTCACCTTCATTGCACTGGGCCATTCAACCCGTCTATGTCGCCCACATACCCAATCTGCTAGCGACCGCCTGGAGCAGGTTCGGGGCAAGGAACATTTCGGACCTCCACCTCACCCACTTCAAGCACAGCGTCAGCGCCATGAAGCCAGGCCGCCACCGTGTCCCGTGTTTGCGTAACGGAGGTCTTGGTCCGCAGGGCGCACTCCCAAACGGTTACGATGCGCCACCCCGCTTCCCGAAGAGCAGACTGAATTGCCGCATCCCGCACAACATTTGCATCGAACTTGGCGGCCCAGAACTCGGGGCGCGTCGCCGGAACCGTTGCATAGCGGCAGTCCTCATGGCGATGCCAGAAGCAACCATGTACAAAGATGACGGAGCGATACTTCGGCATCACGATGTCCGGCTTGCCGGGAATGCCCTTCGCGTGAAGGCGATAGCGCAAGCCCAGCGCATGCAGGGACCGGCGCAGCGCCAGTTCGGGCTTCGTGTTCTTTCCTCGGATCCCGGACATCATGCGGGAGCGGGTCTGGCTGTCGACGATATCTGTCATTTGCCTCCTGGCTTCATCTGTCGGACCTGGTATACAGCCTATGATCTGAATTCGAGAGGACCCTGATTTGCCAGCCACTTTCGGCATCGTTGATCTGTTTGCCGGACCTGGTGGATTAGGTGAGGGCTTTGCTTCGCTGCGTGTGGACAACCATTCTCCGTTTCAAATCGGCATTTCGGTCGAAAAGGAGGCATCGGCGCACAGGACGCTGACCCTGCGCGCATTTGTTCGCGCTTATGCCGAAAAACATGGGGCTTTGCCAAAGGCTTACATCGATTTCCATGCTGGCCAGTCAGCAGAACCGGACTGGTCTACGGTTGACGCGGTTGCATGGGATCACGCCGCAAGTGAGACACGTTGCCTTGAACTGGGTACTGAACCTGCCGCCGAAGCGATCGACAGCGCTATCGCCCGCCTGAGAAAGGACTTCGACGACACAATCCTGATCGGTGGCCCTCCCTGCCAGGCCTATTCGCTGGTCGGGCGAGCCCGTGCCAACGGAAAGATCGGATATGTGCCTGAAGAGGACGCGCGGCACTATCTCTTTCGCGAGTACATCCGCGTGTTGGACCGACTGCGCCCTGCCGCCTTCGTGATGGAAAACGTAAAGGGCATGCTGTCATCGACGATCGAAAGCCGGATGGTCTTCGAAATGCTGATGGAGGATTTGACCTCGCTCGGCACCGGGCATGCGCATCACTATGAACTCCGGGCAATCCGTCTTTCGGACGGCAAGGCGACGCTGCTGGAGCCGCAAAAACCGTCCGACTTCATAGTGCGTGCGGAAGATTTCGGCGTGCCGCAGCGCCGCCATCGGGTCATCATCGTTGGAATCAGGTCGGACCTTGCCAACCGAATGTCGGGCGCCAACGTTCCTGTCCCGGGCACAAGACGCACAGTCGGCGAGACGATTGGAAACATGCCGCCCCTGCGCAGCGGGATCAGCCGCGACGTCGATACCGCAACTGCCTGGAAGCGCGAGGTCGTTGAGGCTGGAAACATCCTGGCCAGCATTTGCAAGATCAGTGGAGATGATGCTCTCCGCCAAGCTTTCCTGGATCTTGTGAAGCGCATGAAGAAAGGCTCGCCCGGGCAACGTACGGACGCGAGCATGCCCGCAGGCTACGGGACCTCCAACGACGACCTGATGCGTTGGCTCGAACGACCGGAACTGCAGGCCCTCGCCCAGCACGAAACGCGTGGGCACATGGCGTCAGACCTCGGTCGCTACCTGTTCGCGGCGGTCTTCGGTGAAAAGCGCCAGTACAGCCCGAAGGCGGCAGACTTCCCCCTCGCACTCAGCCCCGACCACAAGAACTGGCACAGCGGCATTTTCAGCGACCGCTTCCGGGTTCAGTTGGCCCATGAAGCTGCAACAACCGTGACCAGTCACATCTCCAAAGACGGGCACTACTTCATCCATCCAGACCCTGCGCAGTGTCGCAGCCTGACAGTGCGCGAGGCCGCCCGGCTGCAGACCTTCCCGGATGACTATCTGTTCCTCGGCAACAGGACGCAGCAATATGTCCAGGTTGGGAACGCAGTCCCACCGTACCTCGCGCGCCAGATCGCATCGTTGATCCACGCATCCCTGACAAAAGCGGACACCCACGAGACTTGAGGAGCACTTTGGCCATCTTGCGTGGCTTGTGTCGCCGAGATGTTCCCGCCAGAGTAGATCGTGTGCGTTCTATCAAGGGTTCAAATGACGGAAATTGTCGTTTCAAGACGGGCGGATGCGACGCCTCACGCTGCGGCGTTGATCGAGGGGCTGAGGGACATCGGCTATTCCCTTGAAACCGCCATTTCAGACATCATCGACAATTCGATTACAGCGGGTGCGCATCGCATTCAGATCATCACTGAAACATTCGCCGAAGAACCCTACATCGCAATTGTTGACGACGGCGAAGGCATGACTGAGGATGAACTGATTGCAGCGATGCGGCCTGGCAGCAAGAATCCTCTCGCAGCTCGAGACGAGCCGGATTTGGGACGCTTCGGACTTGGCCTCAAAAGCGCAAGTTTTTCTCAATGTCGACGACTGACTGTCATTTCAAGGAAATCTGGAAAAACCTCCGCTGCTATATGGGATCTGGACGACGTTGCAGACCGGAACGAATGGGCAGTCCAATTACCCGATGATCTTGCAGGACTTCCTGCCGTCGAGCAACTTGGCCCGTCCGGTACGGTCGTCCTATGGCAGAAACTTGATCGCTTGACCGGCGGCTATTCACACAATGCCGCCAAACGTGCAGAGGTCATCAACCAGAGGATTGCCGAAACCGAAAGGCATCTGCGCCTCGTCTTCCATCGGTTCATGGAGGACGCAAAGCCCGTTCGCCTCCTGCTGAATGGGCGTCTTCTGCAGCCGCTGGATCCCTTTGCTCGCAAGAACCCGGCCACCATCACGGATCCAGAAGAGAAGCTGACGTTGATCCGGGGCGACGTTGAAATCCAGAGTTTCACGCTTCCGCACCACAAGCAGATGAGCAAGACGGACTGGGAGGACATCGGCGGGCCGGAAGGTCACTTGAAGTCGCAGGGGTTTTATCTCTACCGCGGCAAGCGGCTGATCCTTCACGGCGCATGGTTCGGCCTGTGCCGACAATCCGAGATCACGAAGCTGTCGCGAGTAAGGATCGACATTCCGAACAGCATGGACGCTGACTGGAAGATCGACGTCAAGAAATCCTCGGCGCAGTTGCCGCCAATCGTTCGCGACCGGCTGAAGAAGGTGATTGAGCGCATCCTTGCGGGATCAAAGCGGACATACAGCAAGCGCGGACAGAAGCTGGTCGATCATGAACGCCTGCCGATGTGGCACAGGATCCAAGCCGATGGGCAAATCCGCTATCGACCGAATGCGGACCATCCTGCGTTTGCAGATTTTGCCGAGAGCCTTCCACCGGATTTGCGGCGCGGTTTCTTCAACTGCGTCTCGCTCGTCGGGGCGTCGCTGCCCATCGAAACCCTTTTTGCCGACATGGCAGGAACGGCCGAGCAGATCGTTCCGGATCAGATCGATGAGGACGCCCTGAGCCAAGCGGTTCAGGCAGTTTTAACGCGCATGCTGGAAGCGAAGAAAGACATGAAGGAAATCATTGCCTTGATGAAGGACAACGACCCTTTCCGATCGGCTTGGGAAGACACTCAGCGCATCATCGCGGCAACGATCCAGACGAAGGAAGACAAGTGAAACCCCTCCTGAGCAGCCTTGAAGGCATGACGTCCATGTACATGGCGTCGCAACCTGCGCCCCATACCGCACAGTCGATCCGCGACATCATCACGCAACTGCGCATCACGCCCATGTTTGCGGGGCAGGTCGAAGACATTGAAGCGGAGGAACTCGCCCGTCTGATTGAGGAAAAGTACGGTATCAGTATGGGCCTCGGCGCCATTGTCGACGCAAAAGATTTTCGCCCTTGGCTGCACGACGCGCGGATCAATGGCGAAGTCGGTGACTTTTACTGGGGTCGGTACCGCCAGTTGCTGAACCTGAAAGGCCTGCCCAAGTCGGTCATCGACGCAACTGATGAAGTTACGGACAAGGTTCTCGATCGGCTGGGCGACCCGAACAATACCAGCGCATGGAGTCGCCGGGGCATGGTAGTCGGCCACGTCCAGAGCGGGAAAACGCAGAACTACACCGGTCTCATCTGCAAGGCGGCCGACGCTGGCTACCGCCTCATCGTGGTGATCGCAGGCATCCACAACAATCTGCGCAACCAGACCCAAGCCCGTATCGACGAGGGCTTCATCGGCCGAGACACCGGCCGTTTGGCCCATGTCAACAAGGCGCAGCGCCAGAAGCTTATTGGCGTAGGCCAGTTTGATCAGCGTGAATTTCCGGTTTCGCTGACCAACACGCTGCGCGACTTCAACAAGGCGACCGCCACCACCAACACCAGCCAGATCGGGCAATACAACGTGCCGGTCGTCCTTGTGATCAAGAAGAATTCCAGCACCTTGAAGAACTTGCTGGAATGGCTGAAGGAGCATTCGGTCCAGCAAGGGACGCAGATGGTCAACCAGCCCATGCTGGTCATCGACGATGAGGCCGACAATGCTTCAATTAACACAGCTTATGCACGCGACGAGGTCACCAGGATCAACAGCCAGATCCGCGAGCTTTTGTCGATCTTTCACCGCAGCTGCTATGTCGGGTATACCGCCACGCCATTTGCCAACATCTTCATCGATCCCGACACCGACGACGATGCGTTAAGGCAGGATCTGTTTCCGCGCCATTTCATCATCGGCCTTGATGCGCCGTCCAATTACTTCGGGGCGCAAAGGGTATTTCTGGATGCCCGCGACCGCCACATTCGCCTGATTGAAGATAACGAAGACATCTTTCCGATGAAGCACAAGATCGATCATCCGGTCGATGTGCTGCCCGGCAGTCTGGTGCAGGCCGTGCGTGCTTTCATTGTCTCGCGGGCGATCCGCAACGCGCGGGGCCAGCAGGCGGCGCATGCCTCTATGCTGATCAATGCCTCGCGTTTCACCGATGTGCAGGGGCGTTTGCGGTCGCAGGTGGCCGACGTGGTAGGCCGCATCCGTGACGCTGTGGTCGTCGACGCAGGCAAGGGCCGGGCCGCACTGAACAATCCCGAAATAGCAGCGCTTCATTCGGTTTGGCGGCAGGAATACGCGGAAGATGCTGACTGGACCGATGTGCAACGGCGGCTGCATGAAGTTCTGGTTGCTGCCAGGGTAGTTGAGGTTAACGCCTCGAAGCGGGCGCAGGCGCTGGACTATGACCAAGGCGGCGAACACGGTGTGACCATCATCGCGGTTGGCGGCTTCTCCCTATCGCGCGGCCTGACGCTGGAAGGGCTGACAGTCAGCTACTTCCTACGCAACTCGATCATGTATGATACGCTTATGCAGATGGGCCGTTGGTTTGGTTATCGACCCAACTACGAGGATCTGTGCCGCGTCTGGATCCCGGCGGATGGGGTGGGCTGGTATGCGCACATTCACGAGGCGATGGACGACCTGCAGTCCCAGCTGAAGCGCATGGAACTGGCCAAGGCGACGCCGGAGCAGTTTGGGCTGGCCGTGCGCAGCCATCCAGAATCGCTGATCGTCACAGCGCGGAACAAGATGGGAACTGGGCGAGAGTTCCCCATGAAAGTCGGCCTTGCAGGCAAGATGATCGAAACGACACGCATTCGTGCAGATAGCGACCAATTGGAGCGCAACAGGCAGGCGGGGCACGCCCTGGCTTTGGCGATCAAGGCAAGTGGTGTGGGTCAGCAAGACCCCTCACGCGGCTCTCTGTTCAGTGGTGTAGCTGTCGAACTGATCCGCGATTTTCTGCGATCATTCCGGGCTGATGCCTCGGACCCGCTCACCGATCCGAGGTTAATTGCTGACTATATCGATGCGCGCGCCGAAACCGAACTCCGGGAATGGGATGTCTTGTTCGCAAGCGCCCAAAAGGCAGAGGCCAAACTTGCTAGTTTGGCTGAAATCGAGATGCGTGCCTTTGGCCGCTCGGTCGGCCCAAAAGACCTGAGCGATGGTGTCCTTGCGATCAGCGGCACAAGCAGGCGCGTTGGTTCGCCAGGCGATGAGCGTGTCGGATTGACAAAGGAGCAGATTGACGCTGCCACCACTGCCTTTCAAGAAGAGCGGATTCGTGACGGCAAGCACATTCCTGAAACCCTTCCTCCGCGAATCTTTTGCGAAATCAGGGGGCGCCGTCCGTTGATTATCCTGCGTTTCGTGGACCCAAAGGTTCCAGACGAGTTGCAGGCGAGATCGCCCGGCAATGTTCTGGCGTGGAGTATCTGTTTCCCGCCGTCCGACGTTCAGGGTGGCACGGTGGAGTACATCGTCAACACCATCCGCATGCGCGAAATGTTCGGCGATGAGGAAATCGAAGAGGAGGCGCTCGGTGATACCGACTGACACGCCATGGTCTGGCCTCGAGGCCGGAAAAACCGATACAAGGCGGGTCGACGCCGCTGCACGCTGGAACTGGTTCTGGGCGGTGATGCCTCGCGCCGATATCTGTCTGCTGCTTCAGCTGACCGACTTGCCGAAACCGATCCCTGACTTGCCAAAACTCAAGAACCTCGAAATCAGGTTCCAGACCTTGCCAGGCGGCCCCATCCTTTACATCCGGTTGAAGGATAACGCCCAGATGGAGCTGTTCGAAACTCTTTGCCGCGACGTCATGGCAGCCGGTGAACTTGCAGCGACCGAAGCGGAAGCGCTGGAGCGCGCCATCGGGCGGACCTTCCGCTGGCACTATCTGCTGCGCGGCGGAAAGCTCGAGGTTCTGTCAGAAGAAGCTCAGAAAGGCCTAATTGGGGAAATCGAGGTCCTGAAACTTCTGATCGCCAATCTCGGCCCCAAACCGGCGCTTACCGCGTGGACCGGCCCATCAGGTGCACCGAAGGATTTTGAACTCAAGGCCGATTGCATCGAGGTGAAAGCCCGTCGCGGCGCGTCTCAGCCTTTCGTGAAAATTACGAATGAGCATCAGCTGGCTGACGTGCCTGATCGTCGCCTATGGTTGGCAGTCCTTGCCGTCGACAAGGTCCAGCAGCCTCATGGCAAAACGCTGACCGACTATGTCGCTGACGTCACCGATCTTCTCGAACGAACTGAGCCGTCAGCGATCATGGATTGGGATTTGCACCTTGCCGATGTTGGCTATGACGTGCTGCACGACTATTCGGCATGGCGCTGGATCGTTTCCGCACCAGAATTTCACGTTGTAGCAGAGGAATTCCCGCGCATCTCGGCCCCCGTGCCGTTGGGCGTGTCCGCCGTGTCATATGCACTCGCGCTATCTGCCTGCACTCCCTTTCGAACCGACTGGTCTGACGTTCAGGCAAAACTGATCGAAGAGGTGCAGCAGTGACCGAACTTGACGAGTACCATCAGAGCCTCATGGCAGACATTCGTCGCGAAGCTGACGCAAGTGGTGTTTTCCCGGTTGAGGCTTTTTTCGACCGGATGACAGAGCGATTGACCGAAGCAGGCGAACTGGAAGTGGCCGATCGCGCGTACTACCAGAGTGGCGAAGGCGGACAGAAACTTCGGATCGATGGCTATGCGGGCGACCCACGCGACAGCGAAGGGGTCCTCGGCCTGATCATATGCGACTTCGCCGACAGTGAAGGGGTTCAGACCTTCGGCAAGGGGGATGTACCGCCGATCCTCAACCCGTTGATCCGCTTTCTGAAAAAGGCAAAGACCGAAGACTTTCGTGACGCACTCAACGAGGCGAACCCGGCGTTTCAGGTCTCTGATCTGATTATTGCGACATGGTCGCAGGTTACAAAGGTCAAGCTCATCCTGATTTCGAACCGCCAGTACATTGGCCGCGACGACACGGTGAAGTTGGCAGACTTGGGCGAGGTGCCGATCACCTGGTCGGTGTGGGATCTGGCACGTTTTGAACGCTTTGACCGGTCAGGTCAGGCGCGCGAGGACATGGTCATCGACTTTGCCACGGACTTTGGCGCACCCCTGCCAGCGCTCAAGGCGTCGCAGACCGGAGCTGCATTGGAAAGCTACCTGCTGATTGTCCCAGGGGAACAATTGGCCGCAATTTACGACCGGTGGGGCGCGCGGCTGCTCGAAGCCAATGTGCGGTCTTTCCTTCAAGCACGAGCCAAGACGAACAAAGGTATCCAAAAGACAATCAAGGAGGAACCCGAGCTCTTCTTCCCCTACAACAACGGCCTTTCAGCGACAGCAGACGAGGTATCATGTGTCCGAACGGCTGACGGATTGGCAATCGCATCGATCAGCAACCTGCAAATCGTCAATGGTGCCCAGACGACAGGATCGATTCACAGTGGCCTGAAATCGGCCAAGGACCAGCTCGCGCAGGTATTTGTGCAGATGAAACTGACCGTCGTGTCCCCTGCCAAGTCCGAAGAAATCGTGCCGAAAATCTCGGAGTATGCCAACACGCAGAACAAGGTGAACGCCGCGGACTTTTTCGCCAATCACCCGTTCCACATCCGCATGGAGCAATTCTCACGCGATGTGATCTTCACGGCCCGGGACGGCGAACGGCATGACAGCAAATGGTTCTATGAGCGTTCGCGTGGGCAGTTCATCAATGCGCGGCCGAAGGTCAAGGGCAAGGCTCAGGCGAGCTTTGACATTGAATTCCCCAAGGCACAGCTTTTCAGCAAGACCGATCTTGCAAAGTTCGAGTTCTCTGCTGCCGGGCAGCCCCATATCGTGTCGCGCGGCGCACAGAAGAACTTTGCCGAATTCGCAAAGGAGATTGGCGAGGCTTGGGCCAAGAGTGACGCGAGATACGACGAACTCTGGTATCGGCGGCTGATTTCCAAGGCGATCGTCTTTCGCTGGCTGGAGACGGAGGTTCCAAAGCAACCGTGGTACGAAGGTGGCTATCGTGCAAACATCGTCACCTATTCCATGGCCAAGCTGTTCCATGACGCCAACGGCGATAAGCAGGTCCTGGATCTGGATGCCATCTGGCGGCGGCAATCCGTCCCGGAAGCACTACAACGCGCTCTCCTTCTTGCCGCAGCTGAAGCGCATGATGTGGTCACTCACCCTCCCGCTGGCGTTCGAAATATGTCGGAGTGGGCGAAACAGCAGGCGTGCTGGAACGGCATGAAGGGCCGCACGCTGGACTATGATGACGACTTCGAGACCTGCTTGACGTTGGTGGAAACAGCTCGAACCGCAAAACGCGACGAAAAGGCCAAGAAAGCCATGACCGAGGGCATCAATGCCCAGTCAGAGGTTGTGACGCTCGGGGCTGATTTCTGGAAAGACCTCCTCGCATGGGGGCGTGAACGGAAGCGCCTCACACCAAAGGACCAGCAGATCTTGGAGGTCTGCGCATCAATGCCGCGCCGTGTTCCATCTGATCTGCAGTCCCGGCATGCACTCGACGTAATGGAACGCATGCGTGATCAAGGATTTGGCGAGAACTCAAGCCACACGGAGCTTCCATGAAAATCAAAAGCCTAGAATTCCGAGATTACAAGTCCTTCCCGCGATTCACAATATCCGCACAAACCAAGAATATTCTTGTCGGCCCAAACAATGCAGGAAAGTCAACTTCACTTGATGCCCTCAGAATAGCTTTCGATGCGCTGCGATACTCGAAACGCAGAACCGCCGCCTTAAAGTCTCAAGGGACAGACGGGGTATGCTCCACATACCGCGTCCCGCAATCAGTCGTTCAGATGGACTTAAGGTACTGTGTGCATAATTTTCAGGACATCGAAGCGAAGATTGAAATATCTGCATCCAATGGCAACCGCTTCGTTATGAAACTTCATCCAGACGACGATCTTGAGTGCTATCTCGCGTCTGACGTCCCAGCACAGAAATCAAGTCAATTCCTAAAGTCTCAGTTCCCTCTTGAAATAGTAGTAGTGCCGACACTAAGCCCTCTCGAGCAGAACGAAGAAATGGTTCAAGTCGAGACGATTGAGAAGAACCGCTGGGGTCGACTCGCAAGTCGAAATTTCCGGAACTATTGGATTCATAGAACGGACGAAGAGTTCAAAGAGTTTTCTGAGCTCGTTGAATTCGGATGGCCGGGCATTCGCCTGATGAAACCGGAGATAGAGCGCGGAGAACGAAACATTATTCGCATGTATTTTCGGGATGGCAGAAACGTCCGTGAAGTACAATGGGCTGGGTTTGGCTTCCAAGTTTGGATGCAAATTATGATGCACCTTCAGCAGGCCGATCATCGCTCAATACTGGTTCTGGATGAACCCGACATTTACCTGCACCCTGATCTTCAGCACCGTCTCCTCAAATTGGTGTCGAAGCGCACGGGGCAATTCTTCATTGCAACCCACTCCACTGAAATCATTAATGCCGCAGATGCAGGTGACGTTCTAATTGTAAGACCTGAAGCTAGATCGGCAAAACGAATTAGAAGTGACTCGACTTACTCTGACGTCTACTCCGCCATCGGCAGCTCCGAAAACGCTCAATTCGCAAGGCTAGCTCGGACACGCAAGGTCTTGTACTTTGAGGGATCGGACAATCGACTTCTTTCCAAACTATCAAAGGTTCTTGGTGGGATAGATTACTTGTCAGGGTCGACGGTTACAGTAATGAGAACAGATGGCTTCTCAAATTGGGGAAAAGTGTCACACACAGCGTGGGTATTCAAGGAGTTCTTTGAGCTTGAAGTACAAGTTGCGGCACTTTTCGACCGTGACTATCGATCCGATGAAGAAGTGGTGGAGTTCGAAACATCCATGCAAAGCTCCAACGTGTCCTGTTACGTATTACCCTGCAAGGAAATAGAGAACATTCTGCTACAGCCAAACGCTATTAAGAGAGTGGTACGAAAGCACGCAGCAGAGGCGGTTTCCGAGGACCAGCTGTCATTGATCGATGAAGAGTTTGATCGCCTGATTTTGGATGCAAGAGACCAAGTGTTTGGTCAGAGAATGGGACACTTCATTCAGCATCAGCTCTCCAAGAAGCCAAAGATGGACACTCCAACACTTTCAAATGAATTTCAGAAGCTGTTCTCTGAGGATTGGAAGTCCGCTCAATTTCGGCGTAAGGTCGTTCCTGGCAAAGCAGTCTTTTCGTTGCTGGCAAAGTTTACCCAAGACCAGTTCAAAGTATCTTTAACACCAAGCCGCGTTATTGACGAACTCGAGCCCGCAGAGATCGATGGAGAAGTCCAAGGTATCGTTTCGAAATTGAAGGCAGTGTTTGGTCCAGACGACTGATTTTGCCGAGGATTCTTGAGGGGCGTATAGCTTTGTGGAGGGAGGAAGGTACGAGTTGTAGCTATTCGTATGCGCCCCCCCCCACGGCATGGTTCCTCCCCGGCCCCGAACGTATGCGGGGGGGCGCAGCGCGGCGTTTCGCTAGCGACAGGCACTTTCACCGGGGAAGCCACGCGGAAGCCACTTGCCCGGCGATCTCGGGAAAAGCGACTCATTATCAAAGGCTTGCGGAATCACGACCTTGGCGCGCTGGATTCTTTGCGGAATCCAGGGAATCCAGTTTGCGGAAGCCACCACGCTGGAAGCCAGGCAGCGGAAGCCACTTGCAGTGAAGCCATTGAATCCGCGTGCATTTTTCATTTGACAAAGCTGCCCCCCTTGACCTACCCATTGATCATCGAAGAATTGCGCCCGGAGGACACCCCTCGCGGGCGTTTTTCATTTCCCCACATCGCGGATCCTGATCCTGACGCTGGCATCGCCCGGCTCGCAGCGGCTTGTCCGCACTGCCCCACATGGAAGCCACCTGATGGACCTGGTCTTTGCGCCGAGCCAGATCGAGACTTGGCCTCTCGATCGGCTGCGCCCCTATGCGCGCAATGCCAAGATGCACGGCGACGATCAGGTGGCGAAGATCGCCGCCAGCATGGCCAAGTTCGGCTGGACCGTGCCTTGCTTGGTGGCCGACGATGGCGAGCTGATCGCGGGGCACGGCCGGGTGTTGGCCGCCATCATGCTGGGGTTGAAGGATGTGCCGGTGATCCGGCTCGGCCACCTCGACGAAGCCGAGCGACGGGCCTACCGGATCGCCGACAATAAATTGACCGAGTTGGGCGAGTGGGACGAGGCCATGCTTCGCGACGAGATCGCGAGCCTTCTGGCCGAGGATTTCGACCTGTCACTGCTTGGCATCACCGACGAGGATCTGGATGCCCTGCTGCGGGATCCGGATCAGGTGGAAGGCAGTGCGGTCGAGGGCGAGGACGACATTCCGGAGCCGCCGGTCACGCCGGTGTCGGTGGCGGGCGACCTCTGGCAACTCGGGTCGCACCGCTTGATCTGCGGCGACAGCACGGCCGCCGATGTTGTCGGACGGCTGCTTGGCGATGTGAAGCCGCTGCTGATGGTCACAGACCCGCCCTATGGCGTGGAGTATGATCCGTCATGGCGCAACCAGGCGGGTGCGGCCAAGACCAAACGCACCGGCAAGGTGCTGAATGACGATCGGGCCGACTGGCGCGAAGCGTGGTCTCTGTTTCCCGGCGATGTCGCCTATGTCTGGCATGGCGCTCTGCATGCGGGCGAGGTGGCCGACAGTCTGGTGGCGGCGGGTTTCGCCGTTCGTTCGCAGATCATCTGGGCCAAGGACCGGCTCGTTCTAAGCCGGGGCGATTATCACTGGCAGCACGAACCTTGCTGGTATGCGGTGCGCGTCAAGGGCAAGGGCCATTGGGCTGGCGACCGCAAACAGACCACCCTCTGGCACATCTCCGGCAAGGATCAGGACGCCGCCACCGTCCTCGGCACGCAAAAGCCGGTCGAGTGCATGCGCCGCCCTATCCTGAACAACTCCAGCCCCGGCCAAGCCGTGTTTGAACCCTTCATGGGATCCGGCACCACGTTGATCGCGGCGGAAACGACCGGGCGTGTTTGCTTCGGGATCGAGTTGAACCCGGCCTATGTCGATGTGGCGATCGAGCGCTGGCAATCCTTCACTGGTGCGAACGCGGTGCTGGCCGACACCGGCGAAACCTATGCCGACCTGAAAACCAAGAGGCTCGCAGCATGAACAGACCCGTCGCACTCCAGCCGGCTGCAACCAGCCATGACGAAATCGCCGCTCTCGCCAGCGCTGTGACTGAATATCAGCAGAAATTCTGCGACGCGAAAGGCCAACGTCAGAGTGACGCCCGGTATCAGGATTTGCGCGCCACGCGTCAGCGCCTCGCCATGCTGTTCGGCGAGCGGCATGGCTGGCGACTGTCGAAATCAGACTTTTCACCCTCGGTGCTGGCGCGGCGCGGCTTGTTCAATGGGCACGGATATCACGTCGATCCTTGGCCGCGTGAACTCGTCCATCACGGTTATTTCTACCGCAAGGACCGGAAAGCCGCCGCGGTGGCAGCCCATCTCTACGGCAACTTCGATGCTGCGAAGCGTCAGGATACCGAGGCCACGGCTGCGCTTTACGGGCTTCAAGTCACTTGGCCCGAGTACTTCCCGAGCTGGTATCTCCCCGGCCGAACCACGCTGATCGTCTGCTCGCCATTGGCCGAACCCGCGCAATGATGATGCCGCCCGACCGGATCGAGCACTGGCCCCTCGCCCGGCTGAAACCCTACGCCCGCAACGCCAAGACCCACGACGCCGATCAGGTGTCCAAGATCGCTGCCAGCATGGCCGAGTTCGGTTGGACCGTGCCGGTGCTGGTGGCCGCCGACGGAGAACTGATCGCTGGTCATGGTCGAATCTTGGCGGCCGCACAGCTGGGGCTGTCCGAGGCCCCGGTCATCGTTCTGGGCCATCTGACCGAGGCGCAACGCCGGGCCTATCGCATCGCCGACAACAAACTGACCGAGTTGGGCGGGTGGGACGACGCACTGCTGCTGCAGGAACTGCAGGCCCTCCTGGCAGAGGATTTCGACCTCGGGCTGATCGGGATTCCGGAGGATGAACTGGACGCGCTGCTGGCCGACGCCGACGACCGACCGACGATTTCCGACGACGCTGCCGATGCCATCCCCGCCCCGCCCGCCGAGCCGATCACCCGGCCGGGCGACATCTGGGCGCTGGGCAAGCACCGGCTGTGCTGCGGTGACGCCACCGATCCGGCCGCTGTCGCCAAGCTGATGCAGGGCGAACAAGCCACGCTGATGTTCACATCGCCGCCCTACGCCCAGCAGCGCGACTATGGCGCGGCCAAGGAAAAGGTCGGCGATTGGGATGCGCTGATGCAGGGCGTGTTCACCGCAGCACCGGTCACTACCGACGCGCAGCTGCTGGTCAACCTCGGCCTCGTGCATCGCGACAGCGAATGGCAGCCCTATTGGGAAGGATGGGTGGAATGGATGCGCGCCTCTGGCTGGCGGCGGTTTGGCTGGTATGTCTGGGATCAGGGCCCCGGCTTGCCGGGCGACTGGAACGGCCGCCTGGCCCCGTCGCACGAGTTCATTTTCCACTTCAACCGCAACCCTCGCAAACCGCACAAGACCGTCCCGTCCAAACACGCGGGCGAAACCCTCGGCGGCGGTGGGCTGCGCGGGGCCGACGGCACCGTCCACGCCAAGACCGGCACCGGCAACGCGATCCAGAGCAACCGGATCCCGGACTCTGTGTTCCGGATCATGCGCCACAAGGGCGGTCTGGGTGCAGCGGGAGAGCACCCGGCAGTGTTCCCGGTGGCGCTGGTCGAGGCCGTGCTGACGGCATTCTCGGACCCCGGCGACCTGATCTACGAGCCGTTCTGTGGTTCAGGCACCCAGATCGTTGCCGCTGAACGCGCTGGGCGGCGGTGCTTCGCGATGGAGCTGGATCCGGTCTACTGCGACGTGGTCGTGCGCCGTTGGGAGATGGCAACGGGAAAGGTGGCAACTGATACCTGACAGAAACTTGACGTTCCGCACTGCAAATGGCTCATCAGAACCGATAATCTAAACAAGTTTCGGTCATTTACTTTCCAGTGCTAGAAGGCACCAAGGAACATTTTGCTGCCGAGGTTCCCACTCGACTGCCATATTCCTTTCAAGCATCTCGTTGGCATAGGAAAGCCATCGATCTGATCGCCAGCGCTTCATGTCGGCGACGACCCTTCCCGAGAAAGAGTCGTACTGAACGTTAGATATCTGAACTTCCTGTCCCGGCGGATACAGCCTCTCGCCCTGGGCTCGTGCTTGCTCGCCCCATTCTCGCTCTTCTTCACAATCAGGCCGAAAGATCTCGGGCGTGTCTATTCCTCGAATTCGAATGGAGTATTCGGCGCGCAAACCGGGCCACAACGCGACGCTCACTGCGATAGTATCGCCGTCAACAACCTCTACAATCGTTGCCGGGTACGGCCCCGGAAAGATTGCGGAACGACTTGTAACATCGACCTGCGCTTCAGCGGCACAAGCAAAGGTGAAGGAGAAGGCTGCCATAGCCATCGTCTGCTTCATTATATCACCTTGATTCTTGGAGCGCGGCGGACTGAACACCCAACTTGATAGTCGTGCGTCTTATAGTGCAGGTCAACCGACGACCCCGTACAAGCTTGACCTCAGGTTTCCTAAACTCTCCTCGGCGAAAATGCTCGATACACCCGCCCCCGGCCCTCCTCCTTTACCGAGGTCACGACCAGCCCCAGTTTCTTGCCCAAAGCCCCCGACATGGCGCCTCTCGCGGTGTGGGCCAGCCATCCCGTTGCAGCGACGATCTCATCCATCGTGACACCCTCGGGAGCTTGAAGCAGTGCGATCAGCATAGCCTGCTTCGTTCCGTTGCGCATAACGGGCGGCTTGCGCACTGGGGCCTCGGCGGCGTTTGCGGGGATCGCAGCCTCGGCCCCTACCACCACCGGGTCGATCCCAATTGCCAACAAGCCAGCATCCGTCACCACCAGCGTGGTGCCATGGCCATCGCCAGTTTCGCGCCAGAGGGGTTCGCCCCGGCGCAGGTTGGCATCGACCTCCTGCAGCCAGCCGTGTTCGATCATCTTGGTGACGGCCATCTTGGCCGCCGCACCGGCCAGCCCCTTGGGAAGCGGCAGGGCGATGTTTTCGGGGCGCTGGGCCTCGGCGCTGAGAATGATCGTCTGGGTTTCGGTGAGTTTTGTCATGGCGTTCCCCTATCGGTCGTTGGTGGCAAGGAAGGCTGTGATGCGCGACATCAGGTCGTTGTGACCGTCGGCATCTGTGCCAATGATCACGTCGCCATCGTCGTCGCGGTCCAGATCGGCGATCTCGCGCAGCAGGGCGACGGCATCGTCGCAGGCGGCGAGGCGTTCGTCCTCCCATGCAGCGGTGGTCGCATCCTGTTCGATCTGATGGCGCTGAGCGGGATCAAGCGGCATGTTCGCCCTCCTTGAAGGCACTATCGGTGATCTGGCGCAGCAGGCTGGCGTAGTGGTTCAGGGTGCCGACGTGGCCCCAGTTGATCTCGCCCGGGTGGGTCTCGAAGTGGTCGTCGCTCAGGGCCTTCAGGCGCTCCAGCATCGCGTCGATCTGGACCTTGGTGGTCATGAAGGCGTCGAGGGCCTTGGCATTGTCGGTGGCGCGGCGGGTGGTCATGGCGTGGTCTCCGGGGTGAGTTGCATCGTTTTCGTGTAATCAGCATCACTCTGGCAGGGCGCTGAGTGTAGGCAAATCCAAGCAATATCAGTGCTTTCTGATTACACTCCGGGATCATCGGCCTGCGGCACCACATGCACCCACTGGCATCCGATCCACATGTAGAGATGCGCAAACTCCCGCGTCGGGCGCGGCAGGATGCGGGGATCGCGGGGCGGGCTGAAGCAGTCCAGCGCCTCGGGTGTGACCTGCCGGATTTCTCGGGCGGTGAGGATGTCTTCGGGCTTCCAGCGCGCCAGCGCGGGTAGCATATGGGCGGGATAGCCGTCGAAATGGACGTAGACATGCGCCCATTCCTCGGGGCCGATCTGGATGGCAATCTGCGCGCGCGTGCTCATGGTGCCGCCTCAGATTAGGTGCAGATCGACCAGCACCGCGCTGGCGGCGGCCAGTTGCGCGGTCGGCAGGTCGATCTTGATGTGCGAGAAAAGGTCCGAGCAGTCGGCCTTGATCCCGCCCTCGCGCAGCGCGGCTTCAATCACCTCCGCCGCCACATTGGGGCGCGAGCGGTCGAGATGGTTGGGCAGCGTGTCGATGTCGATGCGGATGGTTGTGGTGGCCATGGTCATGTCCCTGCCCTCCCTCAGCGTTTCACAGCGGCGGCGACGCCAGCGGCGTAGGCCGCTTCAAGTGATGCTCGGATCGCCCAGACCGCCACATCGTGGAAATCCAGCCGGTCGCTGTTCTGGGTCTCCAGCGTCTCGATGCTGTGGAAATGCTTAGCTGCGATCTCCAGCAGCAGGGCGTCGCAGGGGGCTTTGGCAGGGGCGGTCTTGGCGGTCATGGCGTGGTCTCCGGGGCTGAGTTGCATCGTTTCCTTGGACCCAGAATCGCTCGATGCGGGAGTGTAATCAACTGAATAAGCAGACTATTTCTGTTTAACTTCAATATCTTGAGGCACATTCAATCACCATGGAAGGTATGTCCGAGCGGGAGTATTCCGCCCATTCCGGCCTCTCGCGCGGGGCCATCCAGAAGGCCCGAAAAGCCAGTCGGCTGGTGGTTTACAGCGACGGGTCGATCAACGCGGCCGCGTCCGATGTGCGGCGGGCCGACATGACCGATCCGGACCAGCAGCGGCGAAGCACCGGCGACAGCGGATTCAGCGGTCCCGCAGACAGCTCGTCCTACCTGAAGGCACGCACGGCGCTGACCGTTTACCAGGCGCAGGACAAGCAGCTGGGCATCCAGAAGAAGAAGGGCACGCTGGTCGACCGGGCCCGGGCGGAAGCTCTGGTGTTCCGGTTGGCCCGACAGGAACGCGATACTTGGGTCACCTGGCCCAACAGAGTGGCAGCGCTGATGGCGGCTGAAGTGGCCTTGGGAGTGGAGAAACAGACCGGCACACCGGTGATCATCGAGGCCGCGATCCTGCAGAGGGTGTTGGAAGCCCATGTCAGACAGCACCTCGACGCCCTCGCCGATCTCAGGGTCTCGCTTGGATGAAGGAGAAGAACTCGACCTGAGCACCGATCTCGACCTCGAATTTGACGGGGCCGAGGACATTCTGCGCTCCTGGCGCAAGGGGATGCGGCCCGACCCGGATCTGACGGTGTCGGAATGGGCGGATGAACATCGCTGGCTGTCGTCGCGCGGTGCGGCGGAGCCGGGGCGGTATCGCACGGCCCGTGCGCCCTACCTGCGCGCGATCATGGACGCGCTGTCGCCCCGCCACCCGGCGCAGCGGATCAGCTTCATGAAGGCCGCACAGGTCGGCGCGACCGAAGCGGGCAACAACTGGATCGGCTTTGTGATCCACCATGCGCCCGGGCCCATGTTGGCAGTCTTGCCATCCCTGGAACTGGCGAAACGCACATCGCGCGGGCGGCTGGATCCGCTGATCGCGGAAAGTCCGGCGCTGCGCGAACGGGTCAACCCCGCCCGGTCACGCGACGCGGGCAATTCGATGCTGTCGAAGGAATTCCCCGGCGGCATCCTGGTGCTGACCGGTGCCAACAGCGCCACCGGCCTGCGGTCGATGCCTGCGCGCTACATCTTCCTCGACGAAGTAGACGCCTATCCAGCTTCTGCTGACGAGGAAGGTGATCCGGTCACGCTGGCCGAAGCGCGGACCACCACCTTCTCGCACCGGCGCAAGGTGTTCATGGTCTCGACCCCGACGATCCGGGGGTTGTCCCGCATTGAACGGGAGTTTGATGCCAGCGATCAGCGCCGGTATTTCGTGCCCTGCCCGCATTGTGGCCACATGCAATGGCTGCAGTTTGAACGCCTGCGCTGGGACAAGGGGCGGCCTGACACCGCCGCCTACCACTGCGAGGGCTGCGAACGCCCCATCGCCGAGCATCACAAGACGCAGATGCTGGAACGGGGCGAATGGCGGGCGACCGCCGTTTCTGCCGATCCATACTCGATCGGCTTCCACATCTCGGCACTTTATTCGCCGCTGGGCTGGAAAAGCTGGCAGCAGATCGCGCGCGAGTGGCTGGCGGCGCAAGGCTCGGAAGAGATGCTGCGCGTCGCGCGCAACACGCTTCTGGGCGAGACGTGGGTCGAAAGCGGCGACGCGCCGGAATGGCAGCGGCTGGCGGAACGGCGCGAAAGCTACGCGGGCGTGCAGATCCCGGTGGGTGGCTTGTTCCTGACCGCTGGCGTTGATGTGCAGAAGGACCGGATCGAGGTCGATGTCTGGGCTTGGGGCCGAGGCTTGGAGTCCTGGCTAGTCGATCACATCGTGATAGCTGGCGGCCCAGACGATCCCGCCTGCTGGAACAAGCTCACTGCCCTGTTGGGGCGGACATGGACCTGCGCCAATGGGGCGGTGATGGTGATCGGCAAGCTGGCCATCGACACCGGCTATGAAGCCCCGGCGGTTTACGAATGGGCGCGGAAACAGGGGTTCGACCAAGTGGCCCCGATCAAGGGTCTGGAAGGCTTCAACCGCGCCACGCCGGTGTCGGGCCCGACCTTTGTCGACGCCACCATCGGCGGCAAGCGTCTGCGCCGGGGTGCAAGGCTCTGGTCGGTGGCCACGGCTACGTTCAAGACCGAAACCTACCGCTTCCTGCGGCTGGAACCGCCCTCGGATGAGGACCGCGCGCTGGGCGTACTCGACTCCCCCGGCACCGTGCACTTGCCCGACTGGATCGACACGGAATGGCTGAAGCAGCTGGTGGCGGAGCAGCTGGTCACCGTGCGCAACAAGCGCGGCTATGCCCACCCCGAATGGCAGAAGATGCGCGAACGCAACGAGGCGCTGGACACCCGGGTCTATGCCCGGGCGGCGGCCTGGATCATGGGCGCGGATCGCTGGGACGAGGCAACCTGGCGGCGGCTGGAGGCGCAGGCCGGGGTGGAAACCCGACCGACGCCCACGCCTGCCATCGCGACTGAACCGGTGTCGCCCACCCCAGTGAAAGCTGGAACACCAACCACGCCGCGGCGCAAACGCCGGGCCTACACACCGAACTTCATGAGGGACTGAGATGGATCTGGAACGAATGCGCGCGCTTTTGGCCGCGCTGCAGGAGGCCCGTTATGCAGGCGTCCGGTCGGTCAGCTATGATGGGAAATCGATCAACTATGGCTCGGACGCGGAACAGGCAAACGCCATCAGCGATCTGGAAACCCGGATTGCCACGGCTACGACCGGCACCCCGCGTCGTCGGCGCTGGGGCACCGTGGCCTCGAAGGGGCTGTGACCGATGGCATTCGAGGCGTTCCGGCAACGCATCGGCAGCATCATCGGCGGATTTGACGCGGCGCAAGCCCATCGTCGCCTGCGCGGGTTCCGTGCATCCCGCGCCCATGTGAACACGCTGATCGCAGCCTCGGGCGACACCATCACCGCCCGCGCCCGTTGGCTGGTACGCAACAACGGCTATGCGGCAAACGCGGTGGAGAGTTTCGCCAGCAATGTCGTTGGCGATGGCATCAAACCCTCTTCGACCATCGCCGATGCGGCCAAGAAGGAAGAGCTGCAGGCGCTGTGGCTCGCCTGGACCGACGATGCCGATGCTGAAGGATTGACGGACTTCTACGGGTTGCAACGCCGAGCGGCGCGCGAGGTGTTCCTGTCGGGCGAGGTCTTCATCCGCATCCGGCCGCGTCGCGCTGAAGACGGTCTGACAGTGCCGCTGCAACTTCAGATGTTGCCTGCAGAAATGCTGCCCTTGGATATGAACCGCACCTTGCCCGGCGCCGGGCTGATCCGACAAGGCATCGAGTTCGACGGCATCGGCCGCCGCGTCGCCTATCACTTCCTGCGCCGTCACCCGGGCGATCTTACCGATCCGGGTTTGTCAGGCGAAACCGTACGCGTCTTGGCCGCCGACGTGATCCATGTCCTCGACCCCGTCGAGGCTGGCCAGCTGCGCGGCGTCTCGCGTTTTGCGGCCGCCATCGTCAAGCTGTTCACGCTGGACCTCTACGACGACGCCGAGCTGGAGCGGAAGAAGATCGCGGCGATGTTCGCGATGTTCATCACCTCGCCCGCCCCGGAAACGCCGCTGGAACCAACCGAGGAGGATCTGGAGGTTGAACCCGGCCAGGTGGTGCGGCTCGATCCCGGAGAGGATGTCTCGACGCCAGCCACGCCAGACTCGGGCGGCACCTATGAGCCGTTCCAGTACCGCACCCTGTTGCAGATCGCGGCGGCGCTGGGCGTGCCCTATGGCTATCTGACCGGCGACACGGCCAAGGGCAACTTCTCCAACACGCGGATATCCCTGATCGAATTCCGCCGTCGCATTTCGGCCTGGCAACATGGCGTGCTGGTCTATCAGCTCTGCCGCGCCGTCTGGGTGCGCTGGATGGACACCGCCGTGTTGTCGGGCGCGCTGGACCTGCCCGGCTATGACAGCCAGCGCCGCCAATACCAGGCCTGCGCCTGGTTGCCCACGAAATGGGACTGGATTGACCCGATGAAGGACGCCTCGGCCGAGATCCTGCAGATCGAAGCCGGGCTGAAATCCCGTACCCAAGCGCTGGCCGAACGAGGATACGACGCCGAACAGGTGGATCGGGAGATCGCTGCTGAACGAAAACGCGAGGCGGCGCTGGGCCTCGACTTCCGGCGGCCGGGATCCCCAGCGCAAGGGCCGGGCGAAGGCACGGCGAAAGATGCGGATCAGGACAGCGCCAAGGACGACGCGGCCGACGACACCGGCGATGAAAAACCCGACCCCAAGGAGGGCGAATGATGCACCACGCCCAAATCGCTCAGCGCGCTTTCAACACACCGCTGATGGTCGACCCGGCCAAGGCGCTGGCGTTCCTGTCGGGGCTGGGGCCGCGCATCACCGGGCAGGAAATCACCTTCCAAGGGCTGGAGGTCGACGCATCCGATCAAGCAACGGCCACACTGCCAGCCCGGGCATCGCTGTTCGGGAACGATCTCGCCCAGCGCCACCAGCGGAACGGCAGCCAACCTTATGCGGTGGTGGATGGCATCGCAGTGATCGAGATCGCCGGGACGCTGGTGCATCGCGGAGCCTGGATCGGGCAATCCTCAGGCCTCACGTCCTATGAGGGGATTGCCGCCCAGCTGCAGGCCGTATTGGCCGATCCCGGTGTTCGCGGCATTGCGCTCGACATCGACAGCTTTGGAGGTGAAGTCGCGGGCGCCTTCGATCTGGCGGATCGCATTCGGGCGGCGCGGGCGCAAAAGCCGATCCACGCATTCGTCGCCGAACATGCGCTTTCGGCGGGCTATGTCCTCGCCAGCCAGGCCGACAGGATCATCCTGCCGCGCACCGGGGCGGTGGGCAGCATTGGCGTCGTCGCACTGCACATCGACATGAGTGGCGCCCTCGATCAAAAGGGCATCGCCGTCACGCTGATCCACGCCGGGGCGCACAAGGTTGATGCCAACCCATACCAGCCCCTGCCCGAAGCGGTGCATGATCAGATGCAGCGCGAGTTGGAGGTGGTCCGCTTTCTCTTCGCTGAAACCGTCGCTGCCGGTCGTATGGATCGCCTGACCCACGCCGCAGCACTGGCCACCGAAGCAGCGGTGTTCCGCGGGGCCGACGCAATCGCCGCCGGTCTGGCTGACGAGCTTGCCGATCCCGTCACCGCTTTTCACGCCTTCGCCGCCGCGCCTCGCGGCACCACTTCCTCCAGCAGAAAGGGTCCACAGATGACCATCACGCCCACAGAAACTCCGAACCCGGCTCCGGTTGCCGCACCTCCTGTGGCAATGCCTGCGGTTGCGGTCGCACCCCCCGCGCCCGAACCACCGGTGAACGCGGCAGCGCCCGTCACCGCCACCATGACCGCCGACGCCGTGCGCGCTGAGGCGGCCGAGGTGGCGCAGATTTGCGCGCAGGCCGCCAGGATGGGCGTGACCATCGACGCCGCCGATGCGGTTACCAAGGGGCTGAAGCCTGAAGCCTTGCGTGCCCGGGTTCTGGCCGATCTCGCCGCCCGCAGCGATGCATCAGGCATCATCGCCACCGCACCGGCTGCAGCTGCCGCCAAAGACAGCCCGATCATCGCCGCCGCCAAGAAGGCCGCGACAGACGCGAAGCGCTGAACCAGCGCGCGCTTCCTCCACCTTCCCCCTCCCCCAAACCATGGAGACTGACAAATGCCCGTCCTGACGGAACAGCCCAGCATGGGCGATGTCCTCAAATATGAGGTCAACCCGAACTACACCCGCGAGGTGATCACGCTGCTGATCGGCACCAACTATCCCTCCGGTGCCGTCCTCGGCCGGATCACTGCCAGTGGCAAATACACCTTGTCGGCAGCGACCGGCGCGGACGGTGCGCAGGTCGCCGTCGCGGTCCTGCTTTACCCGGTGAACGCCACGCTAGCCGACGCCGTTGGTATCGTCGTCGCCCGGGGCCCCTCAATCGTGTCGCGCGCTGGCCTGGCCTATGAGGGCACCGTCAACGACGCGGCCAAGATCACCGCCAAGATCGCCCAGTTGGCCGCCGTCGGCATCATCGCCCGCGACGGCGTCTGACGCGCCGCTTCTGCCCCCTTCCACATCCATTCTTCGGAGCACCCCATGACCCTTGTCCGCAACCCGTTTGACGCTGGCGGTTACTCGCTGGCCGACATGACGCAGGCCATCAACATCCTGCCCAATCTTTACACCCGCCTTGGCCAGATCGGCCTCTTCCGCTTTGAAGGCGTCACCCAGCGGTCGGTGATCATCGAGCAGTACGAAGGCGTGCTGAACCTGCTGCCCTCGGTTCCACTGGGTGGCCCCGCCACTGTCGGTACGCGCGAGGGCCGCTCCATGCGTTCGTTCGCCTTGCCGTGGATTCCGCATGATGACGTGATCCTGCCGGGCGACATTCAGGGCCAGCCCGCGCTGGGCGCATTCGATGCCGCCGACCCGCTGGTCGAAGTGATGAACCGCAAGCTGCAACTCATGCGGCGCAAGCATGCCCAGACCCGCGAATACATGGAGATGAATGCGCTCCGCGGCATCGTGAAGGACGGGGCCGGGACGACCCTTTACAACTACTTCACCGAATTTGGGCTGGCGCAAATCTCGGTGGATTTCCTGCTGGGCACCGCTGGCACCCTTGTCCAAAGCAAGGTGCGCGAGGTTTTGCGGGCAATCGAGGACAACCTCCTTGGCGAAAGCATGTCGGACGTGCATGCACTCGTCAGCCGTGAATTCTTCGACAAGCTGATCGCGCATCCGAAGACCGAGGAAGCCTACAAGTTCTACGCCGCCACCGGGGCGCAGCCCTTGCGCCAGGATGTGCGCCGCAACTTCCCCTTCGCGGGCATTGTGTTCGAGGAATATGCGGGCACGGTCACCCTCTCGACCAAGACCACCGAACGGCTGGTTCCGGCGAACGAGGGCATCGCGTTCCCCTTGGGCACGATGGACACCTTCACCACCTACGGCGGCCCCGCCAACCTTCTCGAGGCGGCCAACACCCTCGGCCTGCCCCTCTACGCCCGCCAGCACCTCGACGAGAAAGGCCGCTGGATCGACCTGATGACTGAGGCCTCGATCCTGCCCGTCAACAAGCGGCCGCGCATCGCGATCCGCATCCACACTTCGAACTGACAGGCGCTTCCGATGAACGTCTTCGCCGCCGCCATGGACCGCATCTATGCCAACCCGTCCATGGCGGCGGCCGCTGTCTGGATTTCCGCCACAACATCGGAAGAGCGCCCCATCCGCGTCATCCGCCGCGCCCCGGATCGGATCACGGAATTCGGGGCTGGGCGGTTTGTCAGCGACACCATGATGGTGGACGTCCGTGTGTCCGACCTGCCCGATCCGCGCACGGGCGATCTGATCGTGATCGGCGTCGACAGCTTCACCATTCAGGGCGAGCCTGTCCGCGACCGCGAACGCCTGATCTGGACACTGGACCTGCGCCCATCATGAAACTGAAGATCACCTTCGACCCTGACCTCGTCGCCCTGATGCAGGCCGAAATCACCGCCGGGGAAAAGGCGGTTTCGGCCGCAATGCGCGAAGCGGGCACCTCCCTGAAATCCGCCTGGCGCGGCCAGATCACCGGCGCTGGCCTCGGCACTCGGCTCGGTAACAGCATCCGCCTCGCCAGCTTCCCGAAATCCGGCGACAGCCTGAATGCCGCCGCGATGGTCTGGTCCAACGCGCCGATCATCATCGGCGCGCATGACACCGGCCCGCTGATCCGGTCCAAAGACGGGTTCTGGCTAGCCATCCCGACCCTGGCCGCCGGGAAAAGCGCGAAGGGCGGGCGGATCACCCCTGGCGAATGGGAACGCCGCACCGGCCTGCGCCTGCGGTTCATCTACCGCCGCAGAGGGCCGAGCCTGCTTGTGGCCGAGGGGAGGCTGAATTCGAAAGGCCGGGCAGTACCGTCCAAGTCAAAAACTGGGCGTGGGGTCGCGACTGTCCCCATCTTCCTGCTCGTGCCCCAGGTCAAGCTGCGCAAGCGGCTGGATCTAGCCCAAGATGCCGACCGGGCAGTGGACGGGGTGCCGGGGCTGATCGTGACGAAATGGGTGGAGGCAGCGGTTTGACCACAAATAGAATGTGTTTGCCTTCCCGAGGATGCTTGGAGCGCAGGGCACTTGATCATCACGCAAAATCGGGTGATCTTCATAGGACAAGACAGGCCATTTGGGGAATGTCAGTCAAGTTTGGGCGCCCTGATGTCTGTCCTGAAACGACTAGCTTTCTGCATCGTGGCATACTTACTCCCAATGCAAGCAAATGCAGACCTGTCTTTTGGCAGTCGGAATGATGCAACATTTGGCAGCATATTCTACGTTGTAATCGGTGGCACAATAACGGCCGAAGATCGGGATGCGCTCTTGGCAACACAGGAAGAAGCATCTGCTGCGGGCATGAGAATGGTAATTCTCGGCTCCGAGGGCGGAGACTTGGCCGCAGCGCTAGACATGGGCCGATACCTCCGGGCAATGGGCTTTGATGCAGTAATTTTACCTGATGCAGTTTGCTACAGTGCCTGCGTTTTCCTCCTCGCTGCTGGGGTGGAAAAAAAGGTTCAAGGCTATGTCGGAATTCATCGGCCCTATTTTTCATCTGGTGGAATAGGATCAGTTTCGGAAGCTATAAAGGCGACGAAAACTGAGGCTGAGGCATACTTCGAAGAAATGAACATTCCGGGTCGATTGGCAGAGGACATGTTCAGCATTGACCCGGCAAACATACGAATCCTGTCAGAAACTGAATTGCGAGACTACCGCCTCAACAGCAAAGACTACGCCGCGCAAGAATCTGACATTGTTGGCATGATCGACGGCCTTGGTGTATCCCGTGAGGCATACGAAGCATTCAGACAAGATCTCAATTACAGCTGCCAAATTTTCATGGGACGAACAGATCGCCTAAATGCGTGCATGCGGGATGTTGCCAATCGACATGGTATCCCTTTGCCACCAGAGCTTGACCAGTAGAGGTGAAATGCATGAAGGCTTATATACTTAGCGCACTGCTTGTACTCCCGCTCCCGTCTCCGTCCTACGCTGAACAGTGGGTTTCCTTGGGTGACACGCTCGGTTCCGAGATGGACTTATCATCGGTCAGTCGCAGTGATGAGTTCGTTTACTTGCGCATGCGGCATAGAATCCGGAACGAGCAAGGACTTATGACGATGGACCTCAATCTTGCCGTGTCCTGCCTGCGCAGTTTTTACTATATCCAGTCAGGACAGATCAGCTCAGACTGGTCGGCCCGAATTGTTCCCATGCCAGACCTTCCGGATAACGAGCGAGCCTTTCGTCTCCCGACCGAAAACCCCGCGTTCAACAACATGTATGACTTCGTGTGCCAATAGCGTGCACAGTTTGCGTCGAGGCGGAGCAATGGCTTCCACGACGATTTTATAGCCTAGTCATAAAAACCTTGTCGCTCAATCCCATGTGAAACTGCCTGTTGGATCGCACTAGCTGCCTCATCAATAGCGGTTGCGATGTCCTCACCTCGTGCGGCCGCATCCGCTCTGACACAGCTCATCAGAAGGCGGACAACCTCCTGCGCAAGACTCAAACGCAAGCGGGTGTAAACAATGCCGTTCACCGGATCCTGTGCGAATTCATCTCCAAATTTGTTTACGTCGTTCATCCTTGAGTACAGGGCATCAAAGAGTTGGGCTGGTGTCAGCCCATCGGTAGCACTGCGCATCTCATCAATGTCCGAATACGTCTTCATCTTATTGTTTCCCATAGACCCCAATTAACATTCTGGATGCTATCAGATGCCTACCACCCGCGAAACCGTCCTTGCTGCGCTTCATGCGCGGCTTCAGCCTCTTGCCGCCCTCACTCTGCGCGATGATGTCTTGCCAGAGCGGATCCCGGCGTCCGGCCTGATCATCCTGCGCGACGGCCAGCCGGGCGAGCCGGATGTGACGCTGTCGCCCCTGCGCTACCATTTCCAACACCGGGCCGAGTTGGAGGTCGTTGTTCAGGCCCTGAATGGCAGAGCCACGGCTTTCGACACCCTGATGGCCGCCGTCGGCAATGCGCTGGAAGCCGACCGTACTCTCGGCGGGCTTTGCGACTGGATCGAACCCGAGGCTCCAGCCTCGGTCGATTTGCCGATCGAAGGCGCGGCGGCGCTGAAGGCGGCAATCATCACCGTTGTTCTGCACTACACCACCACCGGCCCATTGGCCTGATACCCCCAACGTCGAGGAGACTTACATGGCACGTGCGCAAGGCGCGCGGGCGCAGATGGCGCTTGCGTATGAGACGGTTTACGGCACCCCGCCGGTCAGCGGGTTCCGGCTGATGCCCTTTGCCCGGACGACGCTCGGGTCGGAACAGCCGCTCCTGGAATCCGAACTGCTGGGCTATGGCCGCGATCCCCTGGCCCCGATCAAGGATGCGGTCACCGCCGACGGCGAGGTGGTGATCCCCATTGATGTGGAGGCTTTCGGGTTCTGGCTGAAGGCAGCTTTCGGCCAGCCGGTCACCAGCGGGACGACGCCCAAAAGCCACACTTTCCAGTCAGGCAACTGGACGCTGCCCAGCATGGCCATCGAGACGGCGATGCACGAGGTGCCGCGCTTTGCAATGTATTCCGGCTGTCTGCTGGATCAGCTGACCTGGCAGATGCAACGGTCGGGTCTGCTGACGGCGACCGCACGGCTTGTTGCCCAAGGGGAAACCATCGCCGCAACAACCGCCGCAGGCACGCCCACCGCGCTGGGCCTGCAACGGTTCGGCCATTTCAACGGCACGGTGAAACGCAACGGCTCAGCCTTGGGCAATGTCGTTTCGGCCGAGATCACCTATTCCAACAACCTCGACCGGATCGAGACCATCCGCGGCGATGGTCGCATCGACGGCGCAGACCCTGCCATGGCCGCGCTGTCGGGCCGGATTGAGGTGCGGTTTGCCGACACGGCACTGATCACCCAAGCCATCGACGGCACGCCTTGCGAGCTGGAGTTCAACTACAGCCTTGGGGCCAACGCCAGCTTCACCTTCACCGCCCACGCCGTCTATCTGCCCCGACCGCGCATCGAAATCGCCGGGCCCCAAGGGGTACAGGCCACGTTCGACTGGATGGCCGCCAAGGCCACCAGCCCTGCCCGCATGTGCACAGCCGTTCTCGTCAACACCCTTGCAGGATACTGATCATGATCCGACTGAACCTGACCGCCACGCCGCAGTGGCTGGACCTCGCCCCCGGCCTGCGCCTGCTGGTCGGCCCGCTGACCACCGCTCTGATGGTGTCCGCACGCGCCGATCCGGCCATCGAAGCCCTGCCGCAAGGTGCCAGCCACGATTCGCTGGCCCTCGCGATGGCCAAAGCGGTCGCCCGTCGCGCTGTGTTGAATTGGGAAGGTGTGGGCGATGATGCCGGGAATGTCGTGCCCGTCACCCCCGAAGGGATCGACGCACTGCTGGAAATCTGGCCGGTCTTCGAGGCCTTCCAGACACAATACGTCGCCAAGGGTTTGATCCTGGACGCGGAAAAAAACGTCTCCGCGCCCTCGCCGACTGGTCCTTCGGCGGTGGCGACCGGTATTGCGCCGCCTGTGAAGCGCGCTGCGCGGACTGCCCCGCAAGACTGAATCGGCCGCAAACGCCAGAAGGCTGGCAGGTCTGGGATCTGGTCGGCCGCCTTGGGGGCCAGTTGCGGGTCATCCCCGGCGCGGTGCTGGGCTGGGACATGGGAGCGGCCCTCGCGATGGCCAGTGCCCTCGGGATCGACACCCTTATCGCCGTCGAACTGCTGCCCGAGATCGAGGCGGTGATGGTGCGCAAACTCAACGAGCAGAAGGAAGGAGGCCGCGATGGCTGAGAAACGGGTCAGTGTCCGCCTCGTCGCGGAAGGCGGCCGTCAGGTGCGTGCGGAGCTCGAAGGCATCGGCGATGCCGGGGCGCGAGGGTTCGGTCGCCTCTCGACCGAGATGGAACTGGCCAACACCCGGCTGGCCAGTTTTGCCCGCAAGGCCGGGATCGCGCTGGCGGCGGTGACAGTTGCGGCTGCCGCTGCTGGTGTGGCGATGGTCCGATCTGGATTGGAAACCATCGGCGCGCAAGCCGACATGGCGGCATCGCTGAAAACCACAGTGGAAAGCCTGCAGGTGCTGACTTGGGCGGGTGAGCTTGCCGGAGTTTCCATGGGCGAGATCGAACAGGCCACGAAGAAGCTGACCACGCGGTTGTCGGAAGCGGCCGCAGGATCCGGATCGGCGGTTGGGGCTTTGCAGCGGCTAAACATGACGGCGGCGCAATTGCAGGCCCTTCCACTCGACCAGCGCATCGTCGCCATTCAGGAAGCCTTGGTCCGGTTTGTCCCCGAGGCCGAACGCGCCGCCGTGGCATCCGATCTCTTCGGCGACAAGGCGGCGCTGGCATTTCTGCGGATTGACCCCGCCAACTTGCGTGAAGCGGCGCAGGATGTGCGCGATTTCGGGGTGGCGGTCAGTGCCAGTGATGCAGCCCAGATCGAACGCACCGGCGACGCCATCGCCAAACTCAGCCTGATCTGGCTGGGCCTGACCAACCGTCTGACGGCCGCCGTCGCCCCGGCGCTGGAAACCATCGCCAATAAGCTGGCCGACATGGCACGCAGCACCGGGCCGATCGGCATCGCGATCAACGCCGTCTTCGACAACATCAGTCGCCTGACCACCTATGCCGCGACCTTTGCCACGTTGATGGCAGGGCGCTGGGTGGCGGGGCTGGCGGCTGCAGCTCTGTCCGTTCGCGGCCTTGCAACCGGATTGGTAATCCTGCGCGGCGCGCTGATCCGCACTGGCATCGGCGCGTTGATCGTCGGCGCGGGCGAGCTGGTGTTCCAGTTCACACGGCTTGTCGCAGGCGCGGGTGGGTTCGGTGCGGCCATTGGCCTTCTGAAGGATCTGGCGCTCGAGGTCTGGGATCGCATCGGCCTTGGTGCGGCCTCCGCATGGTCGAAGATCGAGGCCAGTTGGGCCGGGCTGCAAGCCACCATCTATGGCGCGATGCAATCCTCAGTCGAGGCCGTGACCAGCTTCGGCAATTCGGCGGCGGGTATCTTCAAGGGTGCGTATGACGCCGTGAAAGCGATCTGGGGTCAGCTGCCCGGTGCCATCGGCGATTTTGCCTTCCAGGCCGCGAACGGTCTGATCGGTGGCGTCGAGGCCATGCTGAACGGCGTCGTCACGCGGATCAACACCTTCATCAACGGGTTGAACGCGGCACTCGACCTCTTGCCCGATTGGGCTGTGGGTGAAGGCGGAGTACGCATCGGCACGCTGGATCCCGTGGCGCTGGGCCGGATCGACAATCCCTTCGCCGGATCTGCCGCTGCGGCTGGAACTGCCGCCGCTGAAGCCTTCTCGGCCGCGATAGCGCAAACCTATGTCACCACGCCCGATCTGGGCCTGACCGGGATGGCAGAAGAAGCCACCGCCCGGGCAGAGGCGTATCGCGAGGCTTCTGGCATGCTGGCCGATGCGGCCGCCCGCCCGATGCAAAGCTGGCAGGCGCTGAAGGATGCAGTGGCCGGGGCCGGTACAGAAGGCGAGGCTGCGCTCGACGGGGCCGCAGAGGCCGCCGACCGGCTGGACGAGTCGATGACGGAAGCCGGGCGCGCCGCTGGTGGGGCTGGTGCCGCTGCTGCGGCGGGTGCCGAAGTCGCCAAGACCGGATGGGAAGCCGCCTTGGCGACCCTTGCCGACTACGCTGCCAAGGCGCGCGACATTGGCGGGGATATCGGCAATGCGCTGGTCTCTGCCTTCACCTCGGCCGAAAACGCTGTGGGCGAGTTCGTCAAAACCGGCAAGCTGGATTTCCGCGATCTCATCACCTCGATGATCGCCGATCTGGCCAAACTGGCGGCACGACGCTTCATGCTCGGCCCGATTGCCAATGCGCTGTCGGGGGCGCTAAGCGGCGCGGGTGGCATCTTTGCCAACATTCTCCACGCGGGCGGCATGGTCGGGTCAACGGGCCCGGGCCGCGTGGTCCCAGCACTGGCTTTCGCCAATGCCCCTCGGATGCATTCGGGCGGCTGGGCCGGGATAAAGCCCGACGAGGTTCCGGCGATCCTGCAGCGGGGAGAACGGGTTCTGTCGCGCCGCGAGACCGCTGGCTATGGCCAGGGACAGTCCTCTGCGCCTGCTGTCAACGTCACCATCATGGCGCGTGACGCCGAAAGCTTCCGGCAATCGCGCACGCAAGTCGCCGCCGACATTGCCCGGGCCGTGTCGCTGGGGCGGAGGGGCATGTGATGGCGTTCCATGAAGTCAGGTTCCCGGACAACATCAGCCGCGGGGCGCGGGGCGGACCAGAACGGCGCACGCAGGTGGTGGAGCTGGCGAGTGGCGACGAAGAGCGTAATGCCAGCTGGGCCAATTCGCGCCGCCGCTATGACGTCGCCTATGGCATTCGCCGAGCCGATGATCTGGCGGCAGTCGTCGCCTTCTTCGAGGCGCGCAACGGCCGCTTGCACGGCTTCCGCTACAAGGATTGGGCCGACTATAAATCTGCCCTGCCGTCGCAGGCAATCACCGCGACCGACCACCAGATCGGCACCGGGACCGGCAGCCTGCAAACCTTCCAGCTGGCGAAACGCTACACATCCGGTGCGCAGACCTGGGTGCGGACCATCGCCAAGCCCGTCGCCGGAACCGTCCGCGTCGCGCTGGGCATGGTTGAACAGATGTCAGGCTGGACGTTGGATGCGACGACCGGCGTCATCACCTTCACCACTGCCCCAGCTGGCGGCGTCATCGTCCGCGCAGGTTTCGAATTCGATGTGCCGGTGCGCTTCGACAGCGACACCCTCGACGTGACCCTCGACTTTGAACGGCTGGGATCGATCACCTCCATCCCGCTTCTGGAGATCCGGAGATGAAAAACCTCTCACCCGCGCTGCAGGCCCATCTCGATGACGGCACCACCACCCTGTCCTGGTGCTGGCGGATTTCGCGCAACGATGGTGTGGCGTTGGGCTTCACCGATCATGACCGGGCCCTCAGCTTCGATGGCACCGCGTTTGAACCTGAAAGTGGGTTCGCTGCCTCGGAAATCCGTGCCGGGTCCGACCTGGCGGTTGATGCCCAAGACGCGACCGGCGTACTGACCTCCGACCGGATCACGGAAACCGACATCCTCGACGGGCGGTGGGACAATGCGGCGGTCGAGCTGTGGCGGGTGAATTGGGCCGACACCAGCCAGCGCGTACTGCTGCGCCGGGGTGCTGTCGGGCAAATTCGGCGAGGGCGGATGGCCTTTGTCGCCGAGGTGCGCAGCCTCGCGCATGTCCTCGGCCAGACTGTCGGGCGCACGTTTCAGGCGGGGTGCGATGCCCGTTTGGGGGATGCGCGCTGCGGGATCGATCTGGAAAACAGCATCTACAAGGGCACGGGTGTCGTGACGGACCTGTTGCGCGACCGGGCGTTCATGGCCTCGGGCCTTGCTGGATTTGATCCGGGCTGGTTCACGTCTGGCACCTTGACCTGGACCAGCGGGGCGAATGCCGGTCGAATCACCGAGGTCCTGTCTCATGGCTTGGCCGATGCCATCGCCACAATGACTCTGCTGGAAGCACCGGTGCGCGCCATCGCCGAAGGCGACAGCTTTGTCGCGCGGGCGGGCTGCGACAAGAGAATCGCGATCTGCAGCGCCAAGTTCGCGAATGTCGCCAACTTCCGGGGCTTTCCCAACATCCCAGGCCAGGATGCGGTCCTGCGCTATGCCAGCCAGGACGGCGGCCATGAAGGGAACGTGCTTTGACTTCTGCTGATCCCTCACTCGTCGTCGCTACCGCGCGGTCGTGGCTCGGCACGCCCTACCACGATCAGGCCAGCCTGCGCGGTGTCGGCTGCGATTGCCTTGGACTGGCGCGCGGCGTCTGGCGCGAGGTGGTGGGCGACGAGCCGTTCCCCATTCCGCCCTACAGCAGGGATTGGGGTGAGACCGGCCCGCGAGAGGTCCTGGCCGAGGGTGCGCGCCAGATGATGCCAGAAATCCTGCCCGCTGAGGCCGGGCCCGGCACGCTGATCCTGTTCCGGATGGCACCGCGCGCCATCGCCAAGCATGTCGGGATCCTGACCAAACCCGACAGTTTCATCCACGCCTATGAACGGCTGGGCGTGGTCGAAGAAACCCTGACCCCGATATGGGCGCGCAAGATCGCCTTCGCCTTCCTGTTCCCCAGAGATTGAGACCCCACACATGGCAACTTTGGTTCTCGGCGCCGTCGGCTCCGCGATTGGCGGCGCATTTGGCGGTGCCATCCTCGGCTTTTCCGGTGCGGCCATCGGCGGCTTCATTGGCTCGACCATAGGGTCGGTGGTCGACAACTGGATCGTGTCGTCCCTCGCCCCGGCACAGCGCATCGAGGGCGCGCGGCTGGACAGTTTGCGCATCACCTCTTCGACCGAAGGCGCGGTGATCCCGCGCCTGTTCGGCCGGATGCGGATCGGTGGCAATATCATCTGGGCCACCGATTTCCGCGAAGAGGTCAACACCACCAGCCAGGGCGGCGGTAAGGGAAGCGGACCCAAGGTCACGACCACCGAATATTTGTACTACGCCAGCTTCGCGGTAGCGCTGTGCGAAGGCGAGATCACCGGCATTGGGAGGGTCTGGGCCGACGGCAAGGCCATGGACATGACCGGCGCCACCTGGCGCTGGTATCCCGGCAATGAGGTGCAGACCCCCGATCCGTTCATCTCGGCAAAGATGGGTGCAGCCAACACCCCAGCATATCGCGGCACGGCCTATGTCGTGTTCGAAGAGCTGAACCTCAGCGCTTTCGGCAATCGCCTGCCGCAGATCAGCTTCGAGGTGTTTCGCCCGCTGGCGGATGCCGACACTGCCGAGGGGTTGGTGAAGGCCGTGACGATGATCCCGGCCTCGGGCGAGTTCACCTACGCGACCGCGCCAGTCAAGAAGACCACCGGTTCCGGTGGCACGACCGTGGCCGAGAACCTGAACGCAATCACCGACACCGCTGACATCGTGGTGGCGCTGGACCGGCTGCAGTCGCTCGCTCCGGCTGTGGAAAGCGTCAGCCTCGTCGTGGCATGGTTCGGCGATGACCTGCGCGCCGGGGACTGCAAGGTGCGGCCTGGCGTCGAGGTGGCGGCCAAGACCACTACGCCTTCGGCTTGGGTCGTGAACGGCGTTGCACGCGCCGATGCGTTTCTGGTCAGCCGCGATGTCGAGGACCGTCCCGTCTATGGTGGCACGCCTGCTGACTTCGCAGTGGTGCAGGCCATCCAGGAGATGAAGGCGCGCGGGCTGCGCGTGACTTTCTATCCCTTCCTGCTGCTGGATGTGCCGCCCGGGAACACCAAGCCCAATCCCTACAGCGCCAATGCCGCCACCGCTGGCCAGCCCACATTCCCGTGGCGCGGCCGGATCACCTGTTCCCCAGCGGCTGGCTTTTCGGGTTCGGTGGACAAGACCCCCACCGCTGTCACGCAGGTTTCGGCTCTGTTCGGCACGGCGACGCCCGCCAACTTCAGTGTGTCAGGCGCCACTGTCAGCTGGACCGGTCCTGTCGGCGAATGGTCGCTGCGCCGGATGATCCTGCACTATGCGCATCTGTGCAAAGCAGCAGGCGGCGTCGACGCCTTCCTGATCGGATCGGAAATGCCCGGCCTGACCACGATCCGTTCCAGTGCCAGCACTTATCCCGCCGTCACTGCCTTCAAGTCCCTCGCCGCGGATGTGCGCGCGATCCTCGGCGCTGGGCCCAAGATCGGCTATGCCGCTGACTGGTCGGAATACTTCGGTCACCATCCTGCCGACGGCAGCGGCGATGTCTTCTTCCATCTCGATCCGCTCTGGTCAGACGCAAACATTAACTTCATCGGCATCGATAAGTACATGCCGCTGTCGGACTGGCGCGACGGACTCGATCACGCTGACGCCGCGCTGGCGCCTTCAATCTATGACCGGAACTACCTGCAATCCAACATCACGGGTGGCGAAGGCTTCGACTGGTTCTATGCCAGCGCCCTTGATCGAACCGCGCAGAACCGGACGCCGATCACCGACGGCAGTGTCGGCAAACCATGGGTGTTCCGCTTCAAGGATTTACGCGCCTGGTGGCAAAACCCGCATTTCAACCGTCCGGGCGGGGTGGAGAGCGGCACGCCGACGGCATGGGTGCCGCAGGCGAAGCCCGTCTGGTTCACCGAACTGGGTTGCCCCGCGATTGATCGCGGCACCAACCAGCCCAACGTGTTCTTCGATCCAAAATCATCGGAAAGCTTCACGCCCTACTTTTCACGGGGCTGGAGGGACGACGCCATCCAGCGCGCCTATCTCGAGGCGACCTATCTTTGGTGGGGTCAGGACGCCAACAATCCAACCTCGGCCATCTACGGCAGTCGAATGGTGCATGTCCCCGAATGCGCCGCTTGGACTTGGGATGCCCGGCCCTATCCGTTCTTTCCGGAACTGACCGATGTCTGGACCGACGGCCCGAACTGGCGGCTGGGCCACTGGCTGACCGGGCGGCTCGGCGCGGTGTCGCTGGCGGCGCTGGTGCGGCACCTCTGCTTGCGTGCCGGAATGCCCGAGGAATTGATCGACGTCTCCGGCCTCTGGGGCGCAGTCGAGGGGTATGTGATCTCCGCGCTGGAAGCCCCGCGTGCCTCGATTTCCACGCTGGCCCGGCATTTCGGTTTCGATGCTGTGGAGAGCGAGGGCCGGATCAAGTTCCTGATGCGGGGCCGGATTGCCGGTCTGACCATCACACCGGACGGAATGGTCGCCTCATCGTCCGCGCAAGGCGACGTAATGGAATTGACCCGGGCGCAAGAAACAGAGTTGCCGCAGGCGCTAAAATGGCAGGTCGCGCGGGCTGATGAGGATTATGACGCAGCCCAAGTGGAAGCACGCCGCATCACCGTCGACACGACGCGCATCGCCTCGGAAAGCTTCCCGATGGCAATCCCGCCCGAGGAGGCCGAACGCCGCTGCCGTCGCGCGTTGATGGAAGCTTGGGTGGGGCGCGAAAGCGCCGTGTTCCGACTGCCACCCTCACATCTGGCGCTGGATCCCTGCGATGTGATCCTGCTCGACCACGATGGCCGCCTGACGGAAATGCGCCTGGTGTCCATCGCGGACTCCGACCTGCGCAGCATCGATGCTGTGCGTCAGGACAGGGCGGTCTATGATCTACCGCCCGGAGAGCCACGACCGGCGTCCCTGTCGACCCCGACCGTGTTCGGCGCACCCGATGTGGTGTTGCTGGACCTGCCGCAGTTGCGCGAGGATCAGCCTGCGCATCGGCCCATTGCCGCGGCGCACGCCAAACCATGGCCCGGCGAAATCGCCGTCTACCGCAGCGCCGCGACGGATGGCTTTGCCCTGCTGACAACCTTCAGTTCGCGGGCGCGCATGGGCGTGCTGGCGGCCAACTTCTATGCGGGGCCAATGTCACGCTTCGATCTGGGCAATGCACTGGTAGTCGATCTTTATTCCGGCACGCTGGAAAGCGTCACAGACATCACCCTGCTGGGTGGTGCCAACGCGCTGGCCGTGGAAACCGGTGCTGGGCAATGGGAAATCGTCCAGGCCGGGACGGCCGAACTGATCGCGCCGGGGAGATACCGGCTGACCCGATTGCTGCGCGGCCAGCGTGGGACCGAATGGGCGATGGTCAGCATGGTGCCGACCGGCGCACGGTTGGTTGTACTGGACACGGCCGTGGTCCCCTTGCCCATCAGCGAGGCCGATCTGGGTCTACCGTGGAACTGGCGCATCGGCCCGGCCTCAAAGCCTGTCAGCGACGAGACCTTTGTTGCCACCACCTTCACGCCCGAGGGCGCTGGGTTGCGGCCATTCTCTGTCGGCCATGTCGAACAGCCGTGGCGCATCGCCCGCAGCCCCGGCGATCTGACGATCCGATGGACGCGCAGGTCACGCTCCTTGGCCGCCGACACGTGGGGCGCGGGAGATGTGCCCTTGGCCGAAGACAGCGAAGCCTATGAGGTGGAAATCCGTGATGGCAGCACCGTCAAGCGCACGCTGATCACGACAACAACCAGCGCCCTCTACACCGCCGCCCAGCAGGTCGTTGATTGGGGCGCGCTGCTTGGCCCCGGCCAATCCCTCGCCATCCGCATCTACCAGCTCTCTGCCTTGATCGGCCGGGGCGCTGGCCGATCCGTCACGCTCACCTTCTGAAAGCGCAATCATGTCCGACATCACCACCCATCTCCTGCTGCCCTATATCCTGGCATCGCAGGCGCAAAAGCATGTCACCCACAATGAGGCGCTGCGCCTGCTGGACGCCATGGTTCAACTGTCGGTCCTTGACCGAACCCGCACCGCCCCACCCGTCAGCCCGACCGATGGCGACCGGCATATTGTGGCATCCGGCGCGACAGGCCTGTGGGCTGGCTGGGATCTGAACGTCGCCTTCTGGGTCGACGGAGTCTGGATGCGGCTGGTGCCGCACCCGGGTTGGCTTGCCTGGATCTCGGATGAGGCGACCTTTGTCGTCTGGAATGGGTCGGCCTGGGATTTGGTTGGCGAACCGGTTGATGTGTCTGACGCCATCTTCAGCCTGGTGAACGACGCCGATCCGACCAAGAAGGCGCTCTTCTCGCTGTCAGGGATTACAACCGGCACGACCCGAACCTTCGCCCTGCCGAACACATCCTCGGAACTGGCAATTCTCGCAGGCACGCAAACCTTCACCGGCAACAAGACCTTCTCCGGATCGCTGACCGCGTCTGGTGCCGTGTCCATCACCGGCACGCTAACCGCCTCGGGGACCGTTACTGTTTCGGCGGCGGCGGCCTCGATCGGCACGGCCATCACCGCCGCGACATACGGGATGGGCACGGGGGTCAATCCGACCGGCGTGACCAAGACCCTGAACCTTGGCACCGGCGGCGCGTCGGGATCGACCACCGTCGTCAACATCGGCTCGGCCACAGCTGGGGCGGGCGGCACCACGGTCGTGAACACCCCAACGGTAACCTTCGCAAATGCCGTGACACAGGTCGGCATGCCGCAGGCTAACCTGACCGCGCAGCTAATGGGCCTTGGTGGAGCGACGGCCGACAGCTTCAACCGCCTGTCGATGAACACGCCAGCCGTGCTGTTGAACAACGCAGGCGCAGGGATCGAGGCCACCGTCAACAAGGCAGCTGCCGGGAACGATGCGGCGTTTTCCTTCAAGACAGGGTTTTCCGCTCGCGCCCTGATCGGTCTATTGGGCAACGACAACTTCAGCTTCAATGTCAGCCCGAACGGGTCGACTTTCTTTGACGCCATCGTGGTGGATCGCACCAATGGTCAGGTAGAGCTGCCCCAGCCCACCGTTCTGCCGGGGCTGAATGCGGCACCTGCCCCGCCGCCCTCGGGCAAGACCTCGGTCTATGCCCGGAACCGCGCCGGGGCGCCGTGGATCGATGTGATGCGTCCCTCGGGCCGGGACTTCCCGCTCCAGCCGCATTTCGGGGTTAACCGGATTGCCAACTGGTCACCGTCGATCACGACCACGATTACCACCGAGGGTCTGCCGATCACCAACGTCGGCACCGTCTCCCATCCCACGCTGGCCGCCACCAACCTCGCGGCCTCCATGCGGCGCTGGCGTCTCACCTCGGCGGCCGTGGTGGATTCCGTGGCCGAACAGCGCTCGGCAGGGTGGGCATGCTGGCGTGGTAATGCGGCTGGATTGGGCGGCTGGACCTTCGTCACGCGGCTTTCGCTGACGACCTTGCAAGCCACCGGCATGGCGTTCTTCGGGCTTTACGGTTCCATCGCCACGCTGGCCGTCAACCTGACGCTGGCTGCAGTGATCAACGCAGTTGGCATCGGCTTCCAGCGCGGCACCCATGCCAACTGGCAGCTGGTCACCAATGACGGCACCGGCGCGCCGACCCTGACCGACATGGGCGCGCCCTTCGCTATCGCGCTGGGCGGCGTGCTGACCCTGTTCATCGCCGCGCCACCCAATGGAACATCAGTGTGGGTGCGGGCGGTGAACGAAGTCACCGGCGCGGTCTTTGAGCAGGAGATCACCGCCGACCTGCCAGCCAACACGCAATTCCTCTCGCCGCGCCTCTACCTGAACACCGGCGCGACAGCCGCCGCCGTCGCCTACGACTGCGCGGGCCTCTATCTCGAAACCGATTACTGAAGGGACCATCATGACCGAACGCACCACCATCCTGCAGGAGGTCGGCCAGGCCTTCCGCGAAAACGGCCTGACCGCCGCCATTACCGCGCTGGTTGGCGGCTCGCTCGCCGTTGCCGCTAGCGTCACCCGCAAGGCATTCACCAACGAGGCCATGCTTGAGCGCCTCGATAAGGAGCTTCACCTCGAGCGCGAGCGAACCGACAAACAGCGCGCCGATGACCGAAAAGCTGACGCCGACCGGCTGGAGCGCATTGAAGCCGACATCCGCGCGATGCGGGATGTGATGTTCGAAGCCTTCCAGCGCGGGCGCACCGACTGAAGCACCCCCAAGACCACCACTGAACCTGTCACCCACCCGCCCCCGAGGCGGGTTTTGCATTTCTGGAGATCCCCATGCCGACCACGACCTATGCCCATTTCCGCGACGTGCCTGAGAGCGCATGGCGCTGGCCCAGCTTTTCCCCGGCCGAGATCGCCTGCCGCGGCACCGGGGCGGTCAAGATCAACACCGAGGCCATGGACAAGCTGCAGTCCCTGCGCAACCGCCTCGGCAAGCCGCTGATCGTCCGTTCAGGCTATCGCAGCCCCAGCCACAACCGCGCCGTCGGTGGGGCCCCGGCATCGAAACACATGCTTGGCACGGCGTTCGACATCGCCATGTCCAACCACGATCCGGCCACCTTCGCCGAAGCCGCCCGCGCCGTGGGCTTTCTCGGTTTCGGCACATATCCCCGCTCGGGCTTCATGCACATTGACCTCGGGCCCGCTCGCAGATGGGGCGAACCCTTCGCTCCACGCGCCACGCCTTTTGTGCCGGAAACCCAGTCGGCCCGCGAAGTTCTGGCCGACAGCCGCACCCTGAAGGGTGGCGGGGCAGCGGGCATCGCGACCGTTTGCGCGGCCGGTGTCGAGGTAGCGCAAGAGGTCTTGGCGGAAACCCAATCGGCTGTCCTTCCCCTGGTGCCCTATCTCGACACCCTGCGCTGGGTGTTCATCACCGTGGCGCTGATCGGCATCGCCGTCGCGATCCACGCCCGGATCGATGACTGGAAGCGGGGCCAGCGCTGATGGGTTGGATCACCGTCCTCCTCGCCAGCGGCCCGGCGCGCAAATCGCTGGGCCTCCTGCTGATCGCCCTGACCATCGCCCTGTTCTTGATGAACCTGCGCCGCGCCGGTGAACGGACCGGTCGGCTGGCAGAACGCCTTTCAACATCGGAGAGAATCCATGAAATCCAACGCCATATGCTGGACGCCGCCAGCCGCCGCCCCGCTGATCGCGATGCTCTGGCTCAGCGCATGCGCGATGGCCGGTTCTGAGGCGAAGGCTCCGTGCCCGCCTGTCGTTGATTACAGCGCGGTAGAACAGGTCCGTGTTGCAGACGAAGTGGATGAGCTGCTGGATAATGTGATGGTTGTACGAATGCTCAGCGATTACGCCGTCCTGCGCGATCAGGCGCGCTCTTGCAGGTGAAAGCCGTGCGTGGCAGATAGCCTGCCCGCGGACCACCCTCAGGCAGATGACAAGAAGCATTTGTGTTTCGACCGTGTTCATCCCGCCCTCCTAAACCAGAGGACAGGATGCATCTTTGGCGCGTTAGATTTGGACGTAGGCGCCCCTACGCCGCTGCAAGCCTGACTGCATCCCTCATTCGGTCAAAGATTTCACGCGAACCACTCACCAGATCAAGTGCGCGCCCCAGGGGAGCAAGTGCTTGCGACAAATCATCGTCTGCGAAACCCTGTGCGATTTGTTCGCGATCAAAACTTACCGGCAGTTTGAAAGTGAATGTCTCCACGTCAAAGAGAAATCCGGCATCAACAAGTTTCTGCAAATCATCTGCGACGGAAACTGCCAATCTTTTAAGGTTCTTCTTGCCGGAGACCGTGTTTGTCGAAACACAAAGATAGACCTTGCGTCCGCCCGCGCTGGCAAAATATGCAACCCATGTTTGCGCTTCGAACTCGTCGACATCAAGATAGCATAGGAGATCGTAGTCTCCGCCAACGTCCTCACCATCTGCTCGCCAATCAGACGGCGCCAGCCATAGGTCATCGGCAAACCCTGATCCGAAGCCACTTTCCCAACACAAATCTTCATTTTTCGCGGTTAGTGTTTCACATACTGCCTCAAACAACGATGCGTCCATCTTTGTCGACGCAAACGCAACAGCACTCTCAAGTTGATCGATATTCCTGATGATGACTGCAGCCGCCTTGGTTTCAGCGTCGTCCATGGTGTTCTCCTTAATGTTGTGCAACATGATCGCCAAATTGTGCGATCACACGATGAATGAGGCTTTTTGCGCCACCACCTCGCTTGGCCACTTGCCTCGCCGCAGCGGAAACATCGTTCCAAGTTGATGAGTAGACTTCCGCTATCTTGGATGGAAAGGGTGCAAGGAGGATCAAAATGCGTGACCTGCGCATATGCGCCGCTCGCGAATCCAACGCTTCCAAGTAGCGGCCAAGCTGATCATTAGGCCCCAATCCCGCTCTTATCTTTATTTCTATTCCTATCAAATATCGCCCTGTTTCAATCACTAGGTCGACGCGATCCGACGACTCACCGAGTGGGTTAACCTCAGTAAAGACGCTATAGCCGCTACACAACTCGTGGTCCCAATCCTCATTCTTGACGGCACGCTTCAGATACAAGGCCAAGAAGTCGCGCGACGTAACGCCTCCAAACTCAGTTCGCCACAGGCCAGCAAGGGCACCTGCCGTTCTGACTTCGTTATGCTTCAAACCAGCGATAGCCCACAGGTTCAACAAGCCCCCCTTGGCTAACACAGCTTCGATCGGAGATTTGATCTGCTCAAAAAATCGACCAAGATCGGATTCGGATGGAGAAGGATGATCAGGAACAGCTTGGTCGGATGGGATAACCGGAAGTTCTACGAAGAATTGCGCTAAGCACTCGGCGAAGTCTTGGGTTGCCGGTGTAATTGTCGAAGTAGCGGAGAATTCAGCAAAAAACGCTGCGAGGTCCACGCAGTTCAGACTGCTAAGTGATTCAGGCAATACTTCGCCCCGACTTTTGAATTTTCACCTCAACGTTATCGCCCCAACGCGTCAGATACCAAGCCATTTCCTGCCGCCCCCCGGCCCAGAACCGCACCACGAGCGATCCGTCCGCCAGCCGCTCCGTTTCCTGCTTGGGGTGGAATACATAGACTGCCGCTTCGTCTGCCACTTCGGGCGAGAAGCGCCATTCCACATCCTGCGGTTCTTCGCGCCAGATGCCAAAGCTTTCAGCGAGCCAGTCCTGCAGGTCAAAGTCTTCGGGTCGTTCAAAGACCTCATCGTCCAACTCGATACTCTCGAATCCAGCCAAGGCGAACAGGCGCAGCTCGTCCTGGTACTCACTCCATGCCAGAAGGTATTGCCGCCCTTCGCCGAACAACATTGCGATGGGTCCGAGGCGGGTGTCGCGCGAAAGTTTGCCGCTGCTTCGGGCACGGTGGTCGGCCGAGATCATCACCCCGGCAAGGATTGCCTCTCGTAGGGCAGACAGGATTTCCGGCGCGATGCATTCGCGTGGGCCTGGGCGGAATGCTACACCGTCAGCCAGAAGCTGCGCCTCGAGGTCGGCTGCGACGCGGCGGCGGCGATCCTCGCGAAACATCGCCTGAACCTTTGCAAGCAAACGTTCCACCGTTTCGGCAGTATCGAGATCCCCCTCGCGCCTCGCGATGTTGGCCGCGCGGTGCCCGGCCGTCAGTTCATCGACCGTCGGCTCTACCATCTTGCCCAAGGTGCCAGGCGGGAAACGCCAGTATTTCAGACCATTGGGTCCGGGGCGCTCTTCCAGTTGGGGATAGGCGCGTAGCACGGCATCGCGCATCCGCTCTGCCGTGCGCCGGGACACGCCGAAGGCACGTTCGATATCCGCGATGGAGAGCCCCTCTGCAGAGCCCTGCATCATCACCGCCAGCCGCAACAGGTCTTCCTGACGTGAATATCGCATCATGCCTCCGTGCTTCCGCGCCCCACATTCCTGCCAGACACGTGGGCGGTCAACGGCCAAAGCCGATCGGCCTTGACGTGCCCTCCTTCGCCTCAGACTCGCGACGCAGTTCGGCAAGAAGTTCCGCCGGTTCTTGCTGCCCAAGCACGCGCATTCTGCGCGCCACATTTGCGAAGTCGCCCGGCGCCAGATGATCGAGGGCCGTGATATCCGCGTGCACTGGCGCGGCGAAGTGTGTGCTCCAGGCCAGCGGTAGCTGATGCTCCTGCAACCAGTCGAAACGGATGCGGAATGTGAAGCGGCGCTGCGTCGCCGGATCGAGTTTCTCGGCAAGGTTCGTGGTGCAGACGAAAGGCAGCGGATGGTTTTCCATCCAAGTGAGCATTTCGTTCACTTGGCTCACTTCCCACTGGTGCGTCGCATTGCGTCGATCAGCCAACAGGCTGTCTGCTTCATCGAAGATGAGAAGCGCGCCCTCAGCCCTTGCATCCGAAAAAGCCCTCGCGATGGCCTTCTCGCTGCCGCCGACCCACATCGAGAGAAGGTCGGAGGCGCGCTTCTGATGCACCGGCAGACCCAACTGTCGGGCAAGATGACGAGCCCAGGCGCTCTTGCCGGTCCCTGCCGGGCCGTCCAAGCAGAAGGATAGTCGCTGCGGCTGCGCGGCATCGCTCAGCCGTGTTTCCAACAGGCAGAGGTCGGCATCGGTGTTGGCCAGTGCTGGAACCCAAGGGGCCTCTGAGTGGTAGCGAGGTGGCGGAGCGACACCTCCATTGGTCAGCTTGGCCGACGCCCCGAGGACATGCTCGAAAATCTCAGTCCCACCGCCGCAGGCCCTTGTGACCCGCATCGCGTCTGCCACCAGCGCCGGGGGCTGATCACGGGTTTCGGCCAGAGCCATGATCGCCGCGGTATCCTCGGTCGGGATATGCCGGTCCGCGAGGCGCTGCCAGATCCGCTTTCGAATGCCTCCTGCTGGCGGCCGCATCTCGGCAGAGAAGGTCATCCTGCGCAGGAAGGCCGGGTCGCAGGTGGAAATGGAATTGGTAGTCCAGAGGGTCGGTACGGGATTGGTTTCTAGAAGCCGATTTGCAAAAACCTTCGACGTGCGCTCCTGGCGGAAGAACACCGAGACTTGGCCACCACCAAACAGATCTTCCATCTCATCCAGCAGCAGCACGGTGTCGCGGCGCGACGCCAGCATCCGCCCCGCGATTCCTAGTTCCGCCAGGCGCTCGCCTCGGGACGGTTCCTCGCCGCTGTCGTCAGCCTCGCCCACCGCCCGCAGGTTTGCTCCCAGTTCACAGGCCAGAACCTTGCAAAACTCGGTTTTGCCCGTCCCCGGTGGTCCATACAGCAGGATGTTCACGCCTGGTGTGCCTTGTTCCATTGCGTTCTGCAGGAGTGTCCGCATGATTTCGGCGCAGTCGCCCATTCCCGTGAAGTCCCTCCATTCCGCTTCAGGCGGCGGAGCGGGCGGGAACAGGATTGCCACCAGGTCCTCAATGTTGCCAAAGTCAGCCATTAGCGCCGCGGCGAGTCGATCCGAGACCGTGTAAGGGATGGACTTACGCGACCAGTTGCGCCCGTCGTTCTGCAAAAGGCCCGAGGCCCGCAGCCGGGCATCCGGCCGAAGGGCATCGCGAATGACCGTATGATCGGCACTGGCAAACTGGGCAATCAGGAACGGGAGGGTCACGTCCTGCGTCTGCAGGGCCCGGTCGACAACATGCTCGAACATGTCGAAGTTGTGATAGCTGGAGAAGAACTCGAGCACCCTTGCTTCGGGGGCAGAAAGACCAAAGTGCTGCCCGATGCGCGTGGCATTGATCCGGACGAGATTGTCCTCTCGCACGTCGTTCCTCGTAAGCAGATTCTCAAGAATGCCGCGCACCCTTCCCCACCACGCGGAACCCGGCCGGGTTCGCGGTCGCTCAGGGCATTCGACATCGGTCAGGTATTCGATCCAGCCCGGCACCTCCTTGGCCACCTTGCTGCCAGGGCCGAAGCGATCGGCGAGCGCAGCGACGAGTTCGAGTGCGAGGTGCTTTTCCGTATTCATCTTCTCTCTCCTTTGATGAAGAGAGTATCAACGGTACCTACGTCAAAAATGGACGTGATGCGCGGCAAGTGTGACAACTACAAGCATGTGGCTGCGATTTCCCGACTGAGCATCTATCCCCGCAAACGCTAAAAGCCCCCGCTTTTCAGGGGGGACTCGTCAAACGTTGAGGTGGCGTTGAGGTGTTTTGCGCAGCGCTATACACAAGTGTTTTTGTCGGATTCTAACCATCTGGAATGGTTAGATAATTTGGTTGCGGGGACAGGATTTGAACCTGTGACCTTCAGGTTATGAGCCTGACGAGCTACCGGGCTGCTCTACCCCGCGCCAAGATTGTCCTGTTGGGTTTCGCGTCGTTTTAGAGAGATATATGCGTTTCTTACCAGGTCTGGCGGTGACCTACTCTCCCACGTCTTGAGACGCAGTACCATCGGCGCAGCGGCACTTAACGGCCGAGTTCGGGATGGGATCGGGTGTTTTGCTCGCGCTAGGGCCACCAGACCAGGAAAGAAACGCTCAGCGTGAAGGGCCTTTCGGCGTCTTCGAGTTGTCCAAGATGTTTTTTCGAGAAGAAGGGTCTGCCTTCTTCCGGATCAAATCAAGCCTATCGAGCCATTAGTACCGGTCAACTGAATGCATTGCTGCACTTACATCTCCGGCCT
>JBKBVT010000195.1:0-4538 GCA_046289305.1 Hyphomonas sp.
GCGTAGCGCAGCCTGGTAGCGCACCTGCTTCGGGAGCAGGGGGTCGGAGGTTCGAATCCTCTCGCTCCGACCAATTTCCCGGTGTTCTGTGGCACATAGTTCTGCCTTTTCTGTCAGGCGATCTGCCTCTCAGGCTTGTCGGCTTAACTGAAGCGGACGGTCGGCGTGACATAGGCGCGAAGAGTTCCTTAACGGACGGTACCCCCTCGATCCTCTTGGGCGAACTGGATCAAGTCCCAACGATTTCTCCAAGGATCGCTCCAAACAACGACACGCCCGTAGGACTCATTGCGTGGTTCACTTTCAAAATGAACGCCTTCTGATCTCATTCGATTATAATCGGCCTCAAAGTCGGTGGTTTCGAGGAACAACCAGACTCGCCCGCCCCCTTGCTCTCCTACAGCTTCGCTTTGGCGATCTCCGACCGCACGAGCTAGCAATAGCTCTGTTTCGCCGCCGCACGGGGCAATGCGAACCCACCGTTTTCCTTCTCCTAGGTCAGTGTCCTCTCGACACTCAAAGCCAATGCGCAAGAAGAAAGCTAGTGCCTCGTCGTAGTCAGGAACGAGAAGCGAAAAAAGGGCGATACGATTGGGCATGACAAACGGTTCCTTTTCGCCACTTAAACAACAACTTCGTCGTCACAGCGACCGACTAGCTGCCACACATCAAGGTCAGTAATGCGGGACTAAACCGCCATCCTAACCGTCTTTGCTGTGCGTTCTGCGGTTGCCATAATGACCCAGAAGACCACCGAGAACAGGACGATCAGAGCCGAGAGTGCCAGCCAACCGTTGCCCAAGACCAAGTATCCGACCACAGGCGGTCCTGACAGGGCACCGACGCTTCCGATTTGTGCGATCAGGCCATTCGCCGGACCGATCTTCTCCGGGTCGGTCACCAGCCGGGGAACCGACGCGAACACATGGGCCACAAGGACGCCAGATCCTAATACGGCGAGCGAAACGAACCCGAGGCCAAATGGCGAGGGCAGCCGCACACTGAACCCCGGGAAGGCTGCCAGAACCAGAAACGCGACTGCCACGAGAACAACCCGGCTCTGTCCGATGCGAGGGGCGAGCGCGCCATAGGCAAAACTGCCCGCAATGCTGGCCAAGGCCACAATCCCGGTCGTGCCCCCGGCCATAGAAGGTGAAAACCCCCGGGCTGCGATCAGAAACGGCGGCAACATGCTCAAGAGCGAAAGGGTGAGCAGCGTGACCCCAAAGAAGGCCGCACCCAAAAGCCAGGACGCCGCAGGCAGGCGCATTTGGGTCAGTATCCCGGTTGGGATATACTTCGGCGTCGGGGACTTCGGAAGTAGCCAGTAGGCCAAGGCCGCCGCTACTGCCAGCAGGCCCCCGTTTACACCATACCATTCGCGCCACCCGAGAAGCTGGGACAGCCAGCCACCGCTGATCGCCGCGACGCTAAGTCCGAGCGTGAAGAACGTTCCCCACAGCGCAAGAGCGGCGGGCGTGGCCTTTGGGGACGCTTCACGTGCGATTAACGTGGGCGCGGCAACGACCACTCCCAAGTAGCCGATCCCTTCCAAAATCCGCACCGTGAGCAGTGCTGGAACCGAGAACGAAAAGGTGGCGAGAAGGACGCTTGCGGCTAAGAGGGCTGTGCCCAACGCAAGAACGCGGCTGGCACCAAACCGGGCGACCCCATAGCCCGCGAAGAGGCCAAAAACCGCAGATACGAGTGTGATGAGCGAGACGGCCCAACCCAGAGTGGTGAGATCAAGGTCCATGTCGGCGCGAAGGGCTTCCGCCGCAGGTGCCACGCGTCCGACCTGAATTGCGCCAAGAACACCGAGGCCATATGCGATCAATATCGCACGCCAGTATGTCTGCTTCATCTTCCAACCTGCCCCGTTTTTGGTAAGCTTAGTCACAAACCCAGAGAATTCCCAAGAAAACCTGCACTGCGGTCGCAGCCATGTTCGATCGACACACGGGGCAAGAAACCTCCAACCCGCATAGCGGCCTCTCGACCGCCACCCTGTTCCGTCTGCTATGCGGGACGAAGCGACCACTCGCGAGGATGGGAGCGGCCACGTAAGTGCAATCCCACCGTAGCATCACGGCCAGACAGGTGCCCCGTCCAATCCTGCGGTCTCAGCCAGCCCACAAATCAGGTTCGCATTCTGCACCGCGTGTCCGGCGGCTCCCTTACCAAGGTTGTCGACCACACCCATCGCAATGACCAAGTTCCGCTCTGGATCAGCTGCATAGCTCACAAAAGAGAGGTTTGAGCCGGTGGCCCATTTGGTCTGTGGCGGCCTGTCGGTCACTCGGACGAACGGCCTGTCCGCATAAAAACTCCGGGCCGCGTCCATACACTGCTCGGTGGTCGCATTGCCCCGGCAGTAGATGGTAACGAGCACGCCTCGGGTCATCGGCACGAGATGCGGGGTGAACACCAGCCCGGCTGCGCTTCCGCCGCTGAGCTGTTCAATGGTCTTGGCGATCTCGGGCATATGAACGTGCTTCAGCAGGCCGTAGGGCTGCAGGTTCTCGTTGCTTTCGGCGTAGCCAAATTTGCTGTCACCTCCGCCCCGACCTGCCCCAGAGATGCCGGTCTTGGCGTCGATGATGATGTTGCCGGGCTCGATCAGCTTGTAGGTCAGCAGCGGCGCCAGCGCATTCAGCGTCGCGGCGGGAAAGCACCCAGGGTTAGCAATGCGGCTCCGGCCCTTGATCTGGTCAGGCCAGACGTCAGCCAGGCCGTAGCCCCAGCCCTCGACATAGCGGTGGTCGCCGCCAATATCGACAATCTTCACCTGCTCTGGAACACGTGCTAGCGCCTCGGCCGAGGTGCCCGTGGGCAGCGAGGCAAAGAGTACATCGAGCTTCGGCAGGGCGGCAGGGTCCCACTTCTCGATCACCAGATCGGCCAGCTTGTCCGGCACACCGGGGAAGCGGTCCATCAACCGACTGCCGGCGCTGCCCTCGCCTGCGGCGTAGATCAACTCGAACGACGGGTGGCTGGCGATCAGGCGCAGCGCTTCGCCGCCGCCAAAACCGCTGATGCCGACAATGCCGACGCGAATGCTCATGGTGGTGTCCTCTTCAGGCTTTGGAAAAACAAAAACCCCCGGAGCCGAGGGCTGCGGGGGTCCAGGAACGCGGGTCGGATCTGCTCTTGGGGGAGTGGGCTCTATAGCGAGTCCGCTACTACACCACAGGACGCTGATCGACGCGCAGCCCAAAGAGCCGCCGCAAGGGGGCGCGGCGTCGGCGTCGATCAAAAAGGGTCTGGGTCTTGAGCATGCCTAGAGAAATGTCGCTATCGCCCATCACAGTCAAGCCGTTTGAATGTTCCACTGATGCCGAAAAGCGATTTTCTGGCCTCAGGGTGGAATGACCGCATAGGGCTCTTCGCGTCGACGCGACCAGGCCGCCGAGAGGCTCCTTTTCAGAAACATGGTGATCGCGGGCGCCGCGATCGCTGATCCAACGGACAGCCGCGCCTCCGCTTCGCTCTGGCACGGCTGACGACTTTCCATTTCTTTGGTCCGCCTGCCATCCGGCCGGCGATCTGAACACGGGCTCTGGTGCCGCTGCGCGTCAGCCTCCACGGAGAAATCCGGTTCCTCCCACGCCAAGGCGCGGGTCCCTCCCAATTTCACCGCTCCGGCCCCGTGTGTCAGATCACCGTCCGGCCGCAGGTCGGGCTGCGCCCACCCTGCTTTGCCCTTCGGATGACATGAGGTCATCCAAAGTGAAAAGCAGCGATGGCTTCGCCACTGGCGGAACAGGAAGGAGCGCCGCGACATGTCGGACTGGATTAGAACACAGGGCGAAGATTGGGCTGCAGGCTATCAGAGGCAGACCTTTGTGACAGGAAAGGCAATCCCACCTTCGCATCGGGGATAAGCCCCTCTGTTTTAACGCAACTTTATCCACCTTTGAAGGCAGGACTATCTGACCCCTGCCACCCGGTTGTTTAGGGGCAGATAGTTCTGCCTTTTCTGTCAGGCGATTTGCCTTTAGGCTCAAACCACCCTCCCAGCCATTGCATTGAAGCGGCCTGATCTTTGGCCCATACATCGGCGGAGAGTTCGGTATGCCAGCGCATGCCCCGGAGGCCGATTGAGCCTCAATCCATAGATGGCTACGCGCAAACTGGTGTCCGCTGAGGGCTGGGGCTGCCTGACGGCAATGTATCCCGGCATGCGCAAGGGTGTTGAGATAGCGGCCGTTCAGCTTTGAGGCAGCGGCAGCGCCGACACCAATCTGGGGTTGGGTGAAAGGCGAACCGTTCGGCGGCGCGGAGCGATAGAGACATTTCTCTGCCTCATGGCTACCTTCTCTCGGAGGGTTCGGGGAGTACCCTCAGCCAAGAACCAAGTCCCGAGGAATTACTCTACTAATCATGACAAGCAAGGCAAATCACGACCGCCATGGATCCCACGCTGGCCGGGGCTTCCGATATCAGGACGCTGTGACGGTTATGTTGGCACTCCGGGTCTGGGCTGGCGTTCGCCCGCCAGCAATCATCATTCCAGAGGGCAATGACGATGTAGAATG